>DATMMH010000225.1:0-3813 GCA_035569855.1 Candidatus Dormiibacterota bacterium | reverse complement strand
GAAGCCCCGTGCTCGGCTTCCACCACGACCGCGAAGCCGCGCGCCCGCACCGCCTCGTCGATCGCCGTCTGCTGCCGCCGATCACGCACGCGTCGCTCCGGCTCGTCCGCCTGCGTGCGTTGCCGGCGCTCTCCCTCACGGCGGTCGAGGATGATACTGACCGGTCGACCACCGAGCTCCCGCTGCAGGTCGTCGTAGAGGGCGCGCTTCGATCGGGCCACGATGAACAGATGGCCGAGGGTCTGCAGCTCGTCGGCGGTGCTCGACAGCCAGGGCCGCATGCCCATGTCGTGCAGCAGCAGGAGGGCATCGGCGAGACGGTCCGCGGCCTCGGCGCGACGGCCCATCTTCTGGTAGAGCTGCCCGAGGCTGAGCAGGGTCTGGGCCATCAGCGGCCGCATCGCCAGCTCGTCGGCCAGCGCGAGCGCCTCTCGGTAGCTGTCTTCCGCTGTGCCCGGATCGGCCGGACTCGCGGCGGCCATGACATCGCCGAGGAGCTTGAGGCCTCTCGCGTGATGGCCGCGCTCCTTGTGCACGAGGGCCAGGTCTAGCGCCCGCTGAACGGCGGCCCGGGCACGCTCGATCTGCCCCGCGGCCAGGAGTCCCTCGGCCAGGTGACCGGTCCACAGAGCGAAGTAGGCGCGGACGCCCAGCGCCTCGGTGCGGCTCACGCTCTCCTCGAGCAGGGCCAGTCCCTCGGTGACTTGGCCGAGGCGGACGCGTGTGAGTCCGAGCAGCGAGGACGGGATGGGGCGCCAGACGTCCAGGCCTTTCTCGCGGCAGGTGTCGACGCTCTGCTGGAGGAGCGGCAGGGCCTCGTCGAACTGACCGCGCCGGAGGTGGACGAGGCCGGCCAGCGTCTGCGCGATGGCCTGCGGAAATGGATGTCCGGTGGCCGTGGCCGCCCGGTCCGCCTGGTCGAGATAGTCGGTCGCGGCGTCGAACTCTCCCAGGTCGGCGCTGATGAACCCCAGCCACGCCGCCGACGTCACGAAGGAGAGTCGGCTCTGGGGCGTCGCGGGGTCGGCCGGCGCATCGCCGAGCGCCTCGAGATTCTGGTGCAGCACGCGCTCGGCCTCCCGGAACCGTCCCTGGGCATGGTAGCTGACCCCGAGGTACCCGCGGGCCAGGGCCTGGAGGGATCGGTCGTCTGCCGCCTCGCCGATCCGCAGGCAGCGCTCCCCGTACTCGATGGCCAGGTCGGGCTTGCCCGTGAGGTAGTAGTAGTTGGCGAGGTACGTGTAGACGCGCGCCAGGCGCTGCTCGTCTCCGAGCTTCAGCGCCATGGCCTCGGCTTCCTGCGAGAGAGTCAGCACGCGCTCGAGCTGTCCGATCTGGAGTAACGGCGGCCGTAGATCGAGCCGCAGATCGATCGCCTGCTCGGATCGCTCCCGGTTGTCCGGGAGACGGGACAGGGCCGCCAGCGCCTGCTCGAAGAAGCCCACGGCTTCCCGGTTGATCCCACGCGCGGCGGCCTTGACGCCGGCCTGCCGCAGATAGGACACGGCCTTGTGCCACACCTCGCCACGGAGCGCGTGATGGGCCAGGGACTCCACCTGCTCGCCCGGACGGTCCGCGTGGATCTGCTCCAGCGCCTCCATCACGCGTGCGTGCAGCGCGCGGCGCCGCTCCCGGAGCAGGGTGTCGTAGGCGACCTCCTGGGTGAGGGTGTGGCGGAACGTGTACTCCATGCTCGGGAACAGGCGGAGCTCATGGAGGAAATCGGCATTCTGGAGCACGGTGATGTTGCGACGGGCTTCGTCCTCCGACAGGTCGGCGATCGCCTGGAGCAGCACGAGTGGCACGTCCTTGCCCACGACGGACGCGGCCTGCAGCAGGCGCTTCACGTCCGGTGGCAGGCGATCGATGCGGGGGGCCAGCACCGCATGGATGGTGGGCGGAAGCTGGATGCTCTCGAGCGGCTTGACGAGGCGATAGGCTCCTTGCTCCCCGGTCAGCGCGTTCGTCTCGACCAGGGTGCGGACGCTTTCCTGGAGGAAGAACGGATTGCCCTCCGTGCGGCCGATGAGCCAGTCCTTCAGCGCGTGCAGGCTCGGGTCGCTCCCGAGCAGGGGATCCAGCAGCTGCTGGGTGCTCTCGGCCGGCAGCGGCTTCAAGAGGAGGCCGGTGTAGTGGGGGGTTCCGGTCCAGGGGTGCTGGTACTCCGGGCGGTGGGTGATGAGGAGAAAGATCCGGCAATCGGCGAGGCTCTGCACGATGGCGTCGAGGAACGCGTGGGTCTGGGAATCCATCCAGTGCAGGCTGTCGAAGACGAGGAGCAGCGGCTGGATCTGGCTCTCTCGCAGCAGCAGCCGCCGCAGCGTGTCGAGCATGTACTCCCGGCGTCGAAGCGGATCGAGCATCTGCCACTGCGGATCGTCGGCCGGGACGTCGAGGACCTGCAGCAGGGCGGATGCCGAGGGCCAGGCCCCCTCCTGCAGCGTGTGCAGGTGCGTGGTGACCTTGTCGCAGATCGTGCGGGGGTCGTCCTGGGCGTCGATCTGGAAGTACGTCCTCAACGGCTCGAGGAGCGGCAGATACGCGGTCGTCTTTCCGGATGAGACGCCGGCCGCTTCCATCGTGCGCCAACCTTGCGCCGGCTCCGAGTGCAGAAATTCTCGGATGAGCCGCGATTTGCCCACACCCGGCTCGGCCGCGATCGCCACCACCTGCCCGCATCCCGTGGCCGCGCGCTCGAGAGCCCGATTGAGCGTGGCCATCTCGTCATGCCGCCCGACGAACCGCGTGAGGTCGCGGGTGGCCGCGGCCTGCCGTCGTGAGCCGGTCGTGCTCGCCCCGGTCACCTCGTAGATATCGATCGGGTTCGCCAACCCCTTGACGGATCGCGGGCCGAGAGGATTCGCGGCGATAGCATCGCGGGTGAGGCCGAGCATCGTGCCCGGGATGAGGATCGAACCCGGGGCGGCCATCTGCTCCATGCGGGCGGCGAGGTGGGTGGTCTGGCCCACGGCCGAGTAGTCCATGTGCAGGTCGTTTCCGATCGACCGCACGACGACCTCGCCCGAGTTGAGCCCGACGCGGATGTGGATCGGCACACCGACCGCACGGAAGACCTCTTCGGAATACCGCTTCACCGATTCCTGCATCCGCAGGGCCGCGTAGCATCCGCGTGCCGCGTGGTCCTCGTGGGCCAGCGGCGCCCCGAAGAGCGCCATGATGCCATCGCCCATGACCTGGTTCACGGTGCCCTCGTAGTAGTGCACCGCTTCCATCATCCGGTCGAGAACGGGGTCGAGGAGCTTCCGGGATTCTTCGGGATCGCGGTCGGCGAGGAGCTCCGTGGAACCCTTGAGGTCGGCGAAGAGGACGGTGACCTGCTTCCGCTCACCTTCGAGCGCGGCCTTCGAGGTGCGAATTCGCTCCGCGAGGTGTCGGGGCATCTGGCTGCCCGGAGTGCCGGCTGCGGTGGCCGACGTCGGCGAAGGGAGGCCTGTGCCGCACGCCCAGCAGTACTTCTGTCCGGGTCGGTGTGCCGTCCCGCAGCCCAGGCACGCGGGAGCGAGACGCGCCCCGCACTCGCCGCAGAACTTGGCGCCAGCGGGGTTTTCCTGCTGGCACTCAGCACACCGCATCCACAGCCTCCGTTCGCTCGCGGAGTAGAACCGCGAAGCGAATTGGATGGAGCGTAGTGGTTGCCGGCGGGTTAGTCAAGGCAAAACAGCTACTTGCGCATGAATTGCGCCCCATGCTACCTTCGGCCGCGGACCAGAACCTGGCTCGATGTTCCTCGACAGGCGTCGCGAGACTCTCGATCCCGAAGCGCTCCGGGAGTACCAGTGGGCGCGGCTCCTG
>DATMMH010000224.1:0-8525 GCA_035569855.1 Candidatus Dormiibacterota bacterium | reverse complement strand
TGGGTCGAGCGCGTCGGCGGCCAGGCCGTAGAAGCTCTCGGTCGGAAATGCGACCAGCCCGCCGGACTGCACCACCGCGCCCGCCGCCTCCATGGCCCGCGGATCCGGCCGCTCCGGCTCCACCACGGTGATTCGCGTCGCCATCGTCGCGCTCACCCGAGTCGTCTCATGACCCAAGTCGTCTCAAGGCGTGATGACCGATGTCGCGACGGAAGTGCGCCCCGTCGAAGCTGATGCGCGCCACCGCCCCGTAGGCGGCGGAGACCGCCGAGGCCACGTCGTCACCGAGCGCTTGCACGCCCAGCACGCGGCCGCCCGCGGTGACGAGCGAGCCGCCCGCGAGCGCGGTGCCCGCCTGGAAGACGGTGACGTCCGCGAGCCCGCCGGCGACCGCGACGCCACTGATCGGCCGCCCCGTCTCGTATGGCCCGGGATACCCACCCGAGCTCATCACCACGCACACCGAGGCGCGCGGGCTCCAGCGAAGCGCGCCGGGCAGACCGCGTCCGGTCGCGGTCGCCTCCAGCAGGTCCAGCAGGTCGCCGTCGAGACGCGGCAGGATGGCCTGGCACTCCGGATCACCGAAGCGGCAGTTGAACTCGATCACCTTGGGACCGTCGCGCGTGATCATGAGGCCGACGTAGAGCACGCCCGCGTACGGGGTGCCGTCCTTGGCCATGGCCGCGATGGTGGGCCGTACGATGTCGGCCATCACCCGCTCCTGCATCGCGGCGTCCAGCACCGGGGTCGGCGAGTAGGCGCCCATGCCGCCGGTGTTGGGGCCCCGGTCGCCGTCGAAGACCGTCTTGTGGTCCTGGGCCCCGGCGAGCGGCAGGACCGCGGCGCCGTCGGAGAAGACGAAGAACGAGGCCTCCTCGCCCTCGAGGAACTCCTCGATCACCACCGTGAGCCCGGACTCGCCGAAGGCCCGTGCCTCGAAGCAGAGGGCGAGGGCCTGGTCCGCCTCCTCGAGCGTTCGGCACACCGTGACGCCCTTGCCGGCGGCCAGCCCGTCCGCCTTGACCACCAGGGGCGCGCCCAGATCTCGGCAGAAGCGGCGCGCCGCCGCCGCGTCCCGGAAGGTCTGAAAGCGCGCGGTGGGAATGCCATGACGGGCCATCAGGTCCTTGGCGAACGCCTTGGAGCTCTCGAGCCGCGCCGCGGCCGCGCTCGCGCCGAACACCGCGAAGCCGTGGGCGCGGAGCCGGTCGGCGAGTCCCAGCGAGAGGGGGGCCTCGGGGCCGACCACCACCAGGTCCACGCGCTCCTGCTTCGCGAGCGCGACCAGCTCGTCGATGGCGACGTCCTTCACGCCGACGCAGCGGGCGTGGGCCGCGATGCCGGGATTGCCCGGCGCCGCGACCATGCGGCCGAGGCGCGGGCTCTGGGCGAGCTTCCACGCGAGCGCGTGCTCGCGCCCGCCACCTCCCACCAGCAGCACGTTCATTCGTCGGTCCCCGGCGTCGCGTCGTCACCGTCGGTGGCGCCGCCGTCTTCGAGGTGGGCCCGCGCGATCTTGGCCCACGGGCTGCCCAGGTCGAGCTCGAGATACCGGCGCCAGTGTACCGCCGCGCTCTCGCCCCGTCCCATCTTGGCGAGCACGCCGGCGAGGTTGAAGTGGGCGTCGGCGTAGTCGGCCTCGAGCTCGAGCGCGCGCCGGTACCAGGTCACCGCCACCGGGAAATCGCCCAGGTCCTCGTGGAGCGAGCCGAGGTTGAACGCGGCCTGGCAGCAGCTGTCGTCGGCCTCCAGCGCCGCGCGATAGCACTCCCCCGCCCGCTCGTACTGGCCCATGCGGTGATGGAGGAGCCCGAGGTTGTTCCAGGCCGCCGCGTAGCCCGGATCCATGTCGAGCACCCGCTCGTAGGCGTCCACCGCCGACTCCCAGCGCTCCGGGTCGCCGTCCCACTCGGACGCGCGCTGAAACCACACCTCGGCGGCATCCCCGGGGGACACCAGCGGCCGCACCATGCCGGTGAGCAGCGACTCGCGGGTCTCGCGCTCGAGGTCGCCCGCGTCGAAGTCGAGCAGGGCCTGGCCGGTCCCCGGATCGAGCCGCAGGCGGTCCTGCTCGACGACCACCCGTCGGTCGTGAAGCACCAGCCGCAGCTCGGCGAGCGGGGTCTGCACGTCGGGCACGAGCCGCCGCGCTCCGTCGAGCGCCGCGCGCACCTGGCGCACGCTGGCGCCGCTCTCGAGCAGATGCGCGGCCGCGCGGGCCGACACCAGCTCGCGGAAGCGCAGGCCGCCCGGATCGTCGCGCAGGAGGCCGAGGCGCCGGAGCTGCGAGCGCCGCTTGGGGGACAGGCGCAGGAGCCGGGTCAGCTCCCGCAGCGAGAAGACGCGTTCGAGCGGAGGGCTAGTGCTTGAAATGGCGAATCCCGCACACCACCATGGCCATGCCGTGCTCGTTGGCCGCCGCCACGACCTCCTCGTCGCGCAGCGAGCCCCCCGGATGGATCACCGCGGTGGCGCCCGCCTTGGCCACCACGTCGAGCCCGTCCCGGAACGGAAAGAAGGCGTCGGAGGCGCAGACCGACCCGGCGGTCTCCTGGCCCAGCTCGCGCGCCCGCATCACCGCGATGCGAGCGGAGTCGACGCGGTTCATCTGCCCGGCGCCCACGCCCACCACCTGCGCGGCGGTGGCGAGGACGATCGCGTTGGACTTGGCGTGCTTCGCCACGCGCCAGGCGAAGCGCAGCGCCCGCATCTCGGCCTCGCTGGGAGCGCGTCGCGAGACCACCTTGAGCGCGCCCGGGTCCAGATCCACCAGGTCGGCCTCCTGCAGCAGCAGGCCGCCCCACACGCTGCGGACCTCCTGCACGCGCGCCGGGTAGTCGCGGCGGGCGCAGGGGAGCTGGAAGACACGGCACTTCTTCTTGGTGCGGCGGATCTCCTCGAGCGCGTCCGGCTCGTAGGCGGGCGCGAAGAGGATCTCGAGCAGGATGCCGGACAGCTCCTTGACGACCTCGAGGTCGACCGGCCGATTGACGCCCACGATGCCGCCGTAGATGGACACCGGATCGCAGGCCTTGGCCCGGCGCACCGCCTCGCCCGCGTTCTGGCCGACCGCGACACCGCAGGGATTGGTGTGCTTGATCACCACCGCGGCCGGATCGTCCCACTCGAGCAGGAGGCCGAGCGCGGCGGACCAGTCGAGCAGGTTGTTGTACGAGAGCTCCGGGCCGTGGAGCTGGCTGGCCGCGCTGAGCCCGAGGCTCCCCGCGGCCGGACGGTAGAACGCGGCCGCCTGGTGGGGGTTCTCGCCGTAGCGGAGCGGCTGCACGAGGGCGCCCTCGATCGAGAGGCGATCCGGGAAGGTAGCCCCGGCCGGGTGGCCGGCGCCGGCCGGATCGCGCATGTACGCGGCGATCGCCGCGTCGTATTGCGCGGTGCGGCGGAACGCTTCCGCGGCCAGGCCGAAGCGCGTCGCATCCGACAGCGCGCCGTCGGCCCGGCGTAGCTCGTCCAGCACCGGCCCGTACTGGCCAGGATCCGTGACCACCGCGACGTGGGCGTGGTTCTTCGCCGCGCCGCGGATCATGCTCGGTCCGCCGATATCGATGTTCTCGATCGCCTCCTCGAACGCCACGCCCGGCCTGGCCACCGTCTGCTCGAAGGGATAGAGCGTCACCGCGACCAGGTCGATCGGCCGGATGCCGTGCCGCTCGAGCGCGGCCACGTGCTCGGGGAGGTCGCGGCGGGCCAGGAGGCCACCGTGGACATGGGGATGGAGCGTCTTCACGCGCCCGTCGAGCATCTCGGGAAATCCGGTGACGTCGGCCACGTCCACGACCGCCACCCCGGAGTCGCGCAGGAGTCGCGCGGTGCCGCCGGTGGAGATGATCTCGGCGCCGAGCGCGGCCAGGCCCCGCGCGAAATCCACGACCCCGGTCTTGTCGTGCACGCTGATGAGGGCGCGTCGGACTCGGGTCATGGGCTCTCCTTGATATGAACACGGCGGCCGTGGATCTCGAGCCGTTCTTCGGCGAAGAGCCGGATGGCCTCCGGGTAGAGCCGGTGCTCCTCGACGAGGATGCGCTCGGCCAGCGTGTCCTCGGTATCGTCAGGGAGGACGACGACCGCGGCCTGCAGCACGATCGGGCCCGTGTCCACGCCCTCGTCCACGAAGTGGACGGTGGCTCCGGAGACCCGGACCCCGTGCTCGATCGCCTGCCGCTGGGCGTGAAGCCCCGGGAAGACCGGGAGCAACGAGGGATGGACGTTCAGGAGGCGGCCACGGAAGTGTTCCACGAAGCCCCCGGTCAGGAGCCGCATGTAGCCGGCCAGGCACACCAGCCCCACCCGCCGCTCCTCGAGCGTCGCGATCACCGCCTTCTCGTGTGCCTCGCGCGAAGGATGCTGCCTGGGATCCAGCACCACCGCCTCGATCCGGTGCTGCCGAGCGATCTCGAGCGCCGCGATCCCCGACCGATCGGCGATCAGCACCGCCACCGTGGCGGGAATGCGCCCGGCCGCCGCGGCCTCCGCGATCGCGCGGAAGTTCGAGCCCCGCCCGGAGGCGAGCACACCGATCCGCAGTCGCTCAGACATAGTCCACCCCCGGATCACCCGGCACGATCTCGCCGACGTCGTACACTCGCTCCCCCGCCGCCTCCAGCAGTCGGGTCGCCCCCGCGGCGGCGCCGGGCGAGACGACCAGGAGGAAGCCCAGGCCCATGTTGAAGGTGCGGCGCATCTCGGCCTCGTCCACCGCGGCGGCGCGCTGGATGGCCGTGAAGATCGCCGGCACCGGCCAGGCGGCGGGCGCGAGCCGGGCGCGGCGGCCCCGCGGGAGGACCCGCGGCAGGTTTCCGGTGATGCCGCCACCGGTGATGTGGGCCATCGCCTTCACGGTGACGTCGCGCAGCAGCGCCAGCACCGGCTTGACGTAGATGCGCGTCGGCTCCAGCAGCTCGTCGGCCACCCGGCGACCCACCCCCGGGATGGGATCGTTGAGCTGCAGACCCATGCGGCCGAAGACGGCCTCCCGCGCCAGCGTGTAGCCGTTCGAGTGCAGGCCCGAGGACGCGAGCCCCAGCACGCGGTCGCCGAGCGCGACGTGCGCGCCGGTGATGAGCCCGCTGCGCTCGGCCACGCCCACCGCGAAGCCCGCGAGGTCGTATTCGCCCGGCGCGTAGAAGGAGCCCATCTCCGCGGTCTCCCCGCCCACGAGGGCGCAGCCGGCCTGCCGGCAGCCCGCCGCGATGCCCGAGACGATGGCCTCGATCCGATCCGGCTCCACCCGGTTCACCGCGAGGTAGTCGAGGAAGAAGAGGGGCTCGGCACCGTGCACGAGCAGGTCGTTGACGCCCATCGCGACCAGGTCGAGCCCGACCGTGTCGTGGCGATCGGCCATCATCGCGATCTTCAGCTTGGTCCCGACGCCGTCGGTGGACGAGACGAGGACCGGCTCGCGGTAGCCGTCGGGGACGCGGCAGAAGGCGGCAAAGGCTCCGATGCCGCCCAGCACCTCCGACCGATGCGTGGACGCGGCCAGCGGTGCGATCCGGCGTACGGCTTCGTCGCCAGCGCCAATGTCGACGCCGGCCGCCCGATACGTCAGCGGGTCCATACCCCTTAGGAGTCGAACAGCTTGAGCTGCGCCCGTTCCTCGGACTCGAACCCCACCTGGTATTGGCCGGTGAAGCACGCGTGGCAGAAGTGATTCGGGTCGGAGCCGGTCGCCTTGAGCATGCCCTCGAGCGAGAGATAGCCCAGGGAGTCCGCGCCCAGGTACCGCTGGATCTCCTCGACCTTGTGGCTCGACCCGATCAGCTCCCGCCGGGTGGGCGTGTCGATGCCGTAGTAGCACGGCCACTGGATGGGCGGCGACGAGATGCGCACGTGCACTTCCCGCGCCCCCGCGGCCCGGATCATCTTGACGATCTTCCGGCTGGTGGTGCCCCGCACGATCGAGTCGTCGATCACCACCACCCGCTTGCCGTCGAGGACCTCCCGGTTCGGGTTGAGCTTCACCTTCACCCCGAAGTGCCGGATGCCCTGCTGCGGCTCGATGAAGGTCCGGCCCACGTAGTGGTTGCGGACGAGCCCGGTGTCGTAGGGCAGCCCCGATTCTTCCGCGAAGCCGAGCGCCGCGCCCACCCCGGAGTCCGGTACCGGGATGACCAGGTCCGCGGGCACCGGATGCTCGCGCGCGAGCTGATGGCCGAGCGCCTTCCGCACCGTGTGCACGTTCCTCCCCCACAGCACGGAGTCCGGCCGGGCGAAGTACACGTACTCGAACACGCACTGCAGCCGGTCGGCCGGACGGAAGGGCTTGAGCGAGGTGAGCCCACGCTCGTCGACCACCAGGATCTCGCCCGGCTCGACGTCCCGCTCCACGCGGGCTTCCATCAGGTCGAGCGCGCAGGTCTCGGAGGCGAGCACCCACGACTCCCCGAGGCGGCCGAGGGTCAGCGGCCGGAAGCCGGAGGGATCGCGGACCGCGATCACGCTGTCGGGGGTGAGCAACAGGAGCGTGTAGGCGCCCTTGACGCGCTGGAGCGCCCGCGCGAGCTGCTCGACCAGGGTCGCCCCCTCGGCGCGCGCCACCAGGTGCAGGATCACCTCGGTGTCGGAGGAGGACTGGAACACCGCCCCGTCCTTTTCGAGCTCCTCCCGCAGCGCCTCCGCGTTGACCAGGTTGCCGTTGTGGGCGATGGCCACCGGCCCGTGCGCGGTGTTGGCGCTGATGGGCTGGGCGTTGCGCAGGTTGGAGCTCCCCGCGGTGGAGTAGCGCACGTGCCCGATCGCCCGGTGGCCGGGTAGGCGCTTGAGTCGCTCGCGGCTGAACACGTCGGCGACCCAGCCCATCGCCTTCTCGACCTGGAAGTGGTGGCCGTCGGTGGAGGCGATGCCGGCCGACTCCTGGCCGCGGTGCTGGAGCGCGTAGAGGCCGAGGTAGACGACGTTGGCCGCCTCGGTGTGGTTCCAGACGGCGAAGAGCCCGCACTCGTCGTGGAACTTGTCGTCCAGATCGAGAGCCACCGGCTCAGCTGACATATCGCTCAAAGCCACCTCTCCAGGCGTCCGCGATCTGATCCACCGCCGCGTCCACCAGCACCGCGCTCCCGACCCGTATCGAGAGCCGGTCGCCCGCGACCCGGCCGATCCACCGCCACGGTAGCCGGAACTCGCCCATGAGCTGCTCGAAGTGCCGTGCGCTCTCCGCCCTCACCGAGACCACGACGCGCGAGGGGCCTTCCCCGAACAGCGTCAGGTCGTCGCGTATCTCCGCCGACACCAGCTCCACCTCCGCCCCCACCGGCCTCGGACCCGACACGCACGCCTCGGCCAGGGTCACCGCCAGCCCGCCTTCGGCGCAATCGTGCGCCGAGGCCAGGAGCCGCGCGCCGATCGCCGCCCGGCAGGCCTCCTGCACGGCGCGCTCGACCGCCAGATCGAGCGGCGCCAGCCGCCCGGCGACCCGGTGGTGGAGCAGCCACAGGTACTCGGACCCGCCGAAGCTCACCGCCTCCGGCCCCAGCAGCGCGATGCGATCCCCCGGAGTCGCGAACCACTGGGTGCAGCGCGCCTCCACGTCGTCCAGGATCCCCGCCATCCCGATGACCGGGGTCGGCAGCACCGCCTGGCCGAGGGTCTCATTGTAGAAGGAGACGTTGCCGCCTACCACGGGGATTTCAAGCGCGCGGCAGGCCTCGGTGATCCCGGCCACCGCCTCCTTGAACTGCCACAGGATCTCCGGCCGCTCGGGTGAGCCGAAATTGAGACAGTCGGTGAGCCCCAGTGGACGCCCTCCGCTGACCGACACGTTGCGCGCCGCCTCCGCCACCGCCATGGCCGCGCCGGCGCGCGGGTCGAGGTAGACGAACCGCGCGTTGCAGTCGGTGGTCACCGCGACCCCGATGCGCGCGCCCTTGATCCGGAGCACGCCCGCATCCGATCCCGGCAGCACCAGGGAGTTGATCCCGACCTGCTGGTCGTACTGACGGTAGACCCACTCCTTGGACGCGATGCCGGGCGACTCGAGCAGCCGCAGCAGCGTGCCGGTGGCGTCGGCGGGCGCGGGCAGCGACAGCGGATCGAAGGCCTCGAGCGCGTCCTGCCAGGCGGGCCGCGCGGTGGGCTTCTCGTACACCGGGGCCTCGTCGGTCAACGCCTTGACCGGCACCTCGGCCACCACCTGCCCTTGGAAGCGCACGCGCAGCATGCCGTCGTCGGTGACCGTCCCGATCTCCACCGCGTCGAGATCCCACCTGGCGAAGGTGCGACGGACTTCCTCCTCGCGGCCGCGCGCGGCGACCAGGAGCATGCGCTCCTGCGACTCCGACAGCATGATCTCGTACGGGGTCATCCCGGTCTCGCGCTGCGGCACCCGCGAGGCCTCGATCTCCATCCCCATCCCCGCCCGGGCCGGCATCTCGGAGCAGGCGCAGGCCAGCCCGGCCGCGCCCATGTCCTGGATGCCCACGATGGCACCGGTGGCCATGGCCTCGAGGCAGGCTTCGAGCAGGAGCTTTTCGAGGAAGGGATCGCCAACCTGGACGTTCGGACGCTTCGCC
>DATMMH010000223.1:0-63949 GCA_035569855.1 Candidatus Dormiibacterota bacterium | reverse complement strand
ATCGCGGCTCCAGACGATCTCGTGGCCTCCCGCGCGCATGACGGTCAGCACGACCGAGTTGACCACGAGGGCCACGCTGGTGATCACCATCGCGCCGACCACGGCGCTGATCCGCGCGGAGCCGAGCTTGAGGCAGACGGTCCAGGTCGCCGCGGACACGCCGGCCAGGATGGCGAAGGCGACGGCGCTATTCACAATTCGCGACCCTCCCCAGGACGATCCGTTCGTACAACGCCGACAGCATCTCGTCGATCCCCGCGAAGGCCCACACCTTGAAAAATGGCGACCGCTGCATCGCGGCCCACTCCCGCATGAAGCGCTCCCACGTCTCCTCCGCCGTCTCGCCTGATCTGGACGCCCGCATGGCCCCGGACAGGCGGTCGGGATGGTAGATCGCGGGCCTCTCGGTGAAGTGATACAGGTACTCCATTCCCCTCGTGTAGAAGACGACGACCGGGATCGACTGGTAGGTACGCCCGTCTCGCTCCCGCAAGAATTCGCTCATGAGATCGGCGTTCGGGGAGTCGGCCGGGTTCGCTCTCGCCTCGCGACCGACCGTGAGCCCGTCGCGTGGGAAGATGCGGAGCTCGAGTCCTCCGGCCTCGGCCAGTCGCGCGAGCGGCGGGACCGCGCGGCGGCAGTCCGACGACCACTCTTCCGAGATCACGAGAATCTTCGCCGGGCCGCTCGGCTGCGCGGCCAGCCATCGGATCGCCTCGACTTGGTGGTCGTGGAGCCGCAGCCCCCCGTACCAGGTCCGGAGCGGGCCGCTCCAGTCCATGCGCTCGGGGCCGCGCCACCAGCCGGCCTCACGCGCGAGGTTCTCGGGTGTGCCGATGAACGCCATGTACTGCTCGAAGGTCATCCCGCTCGCGAAGCGTTCCGGCGTCACGACGGCGCTCCCACGATCCGCCGCCATGGTCAGAGCGCTCCGATGAGGTGGAGGCCCAGGAGGAGGAACGCGACGGCGCCCGCCAGCGTACGGAAGGCGTGCAGGCGACCCCAGCGCGCCAGGAGCGTCGCAGCCTCCGCGGAGCCCGGGTCGAGCGTGGGATCCAGCAGCCGCTTGTTCGTCGGCAGAATCACGATCAGAGTGAACGCGATGATCGCGACGAGCAGCAGGCCGGCGATCAGCGTCGCCGGCCCATGGCCGCGCGACCACGCGGCGACCCCCGCGAGGCCTCCCACCGCGGCGAGCGACGCCTGCAGCACGGCCGCCCGCCGATAGCTCGGGCCGAACTCGGTGACCGCGGCCGCGATGCCGCATTGAAGCCGCGCCGGGTGCTCGACCAGGGTGACGTACAGCGCGGCGCCGGCGAAGAGCCCCGTGCTCAGCAGCGCGATCAGGTCGAGTAGCACGACCTACCCGATCCCGCGGGCGATCTTCCGCTGGAGAAACCAGCAGAACCATCCCTCGTACCTGGCCTGCAGCTCCGGCTTCATCCAGTCCTTGCCGGTCACCGTGCCGCGGCAGCGCGGGCTGCCGCACCGGCAGGCCAGCTCGTAGTCCCCGTCGTCGGTGGTGGCCCAGTCGATCGTGAGCTCCTCGCCGGCGGCGATGTCCCGCATCGCGACCAGGACGATCTGGCCCTGGATGGCCAGGTTGGGATCGCAGGAGTGGTTGGTGTAGAGCATGCTGCCGTGGCGGTGATCCGGTCGCACCGGCGCGATGAAGAGGTCCTCCGCGATCTGGATCTCGGCGGCGCCGAGCGTGGGTTCGAGGGCGGTCCACTGAGCTCGCGTGAGCACGTGGCCACCCTTGACCGCGACGATCTCGCCCGTCGCGATGGCTTGCGCGGCGAACAGACCGGTGCCGTGAATCGGGCTCGGGCGTACCTCGGTCTTCGGCGAGCGGTAGGTGAGATCAATCACGGGCCGCCAGGGCCCGGACGAAGGCGTCCGGCTGATCGGGCGTGACGAGCCACGGGCGGTCGCTCTTCCGCTCGATCCACACGAACCGGTCGGTCCGCGAGACGTACATCCGCACGAGCCCGCGCCTCGTGGTCCACAAATAGCCGAATGCCCCGAAGAGGCCACCCGCGCCCACCCGCATGCCCCAGCCCACTTCGCGGCGGAGCGTCTGCCGATCGAGGGCGCGCACCGCGGAGATGTCGTCACGGGGGATCTCCCGGCGCTTGAGCGGCCAGGTCACCTCGAGGATCCTCGGGTGCACCACGAACGCGGTCGGGCGGCAGCGGAGCCAGACCCACGCGTAGATCACGAGGATGAAGACCGCGGGTCCGAGGAGCAGCGGCGTCCAGCGGGCGGCCAGGAGCAGAAGCGCGAGCGGCAGCGCGAGAAGGATGACGGTGAGGACGAGGATCGGGACCGACATCGAGGCGAGGCGAAAGGTCATGACCGCTCCGACCCCCTCACCCTGCCCTCTCCCGGAAGGGAGAGGGTGGAGGGGAGGGAGACGCGACTATTTGAAGATCGAGAAGTTGATCTCTTTCTCGGTGATGAACTCCAGCAGGACGGGGACGCCGTCGCGGGTCTTGGCGATGCCGCGCTTGAGCGCGGGGATGATCTCGCCGGGCTCGGTGATGCGCTCGCCGTAGCCGCCGAAGGCCTTCGCCATGTCCGCGCAGTGGCCGCTGATGTCGGTCGAGCGGTACTTCTCGGTGGCCGTCTTCATGATCGGCAGCTCGATGGCCATGGAGAAGTTGTTGAGCAGGATCGAGAGGATCGGGATGCGCTCGCGCACCGCGGTCTCGAAGTCCATGCCGGTGAAGCCGATCGCCGCGTCGCCCCACACGTTGATGCAGAGCGACTCCGGCTTGGCGAGCTTGGCGCCCATCGCCAAGCCGAGGCCGTAGCCGAGCTGGGTGGTCTTGCCCCAGCCGATGTAGGTGAGCGGGTGCGTGCTCTCCCAGAAGGGAGAGAGCTGGTCCCGCGGGCTGCCCGCGTCGTGAGTGATGATGGTGTTGGCGGCGTCCACCGTGTGCAGCAGGTCCCATATCACGCGGTAGGGCGAGAGCGGCTTGTCGTTGGACGTTAGCTTGGGCATCCACTGGGCCAGCCACTCACCCTTCATGGTCGCGATCTGCTTGGTCACCTCGGCCTTGCGGCCGCGGGGCTTGCCCTTCAGGCGATCGCGCACCTCGGCGAGCAGCGCGTCCAGCACGAGGCCCGCGTCACCGATGACCGCGTGCTCGGCCACGATGTCCTTGTTGAGATCGGCCACGTCGATGGTGGAGTGGATGATGGTCTTGCCTTTCGGCATCGTCACGCCGTAGTTCGTGGTCGAGAAGCTGCAGCCGATGCCGAAGATCACGTCCGAGTTCTTGAGGAACTCGTGGACCGTCTTGGGCATGGACCGGCCGCCCGAGCCCAGCGACAACGGGTGGTTCTCCGGGAACGCGCTCTTGCCCTCGAGGCTGGTGGTGACCGGTGCCTCGAGCAGCTCGGCCAGCTCGCGCAGCTGCTGCCACGCGCGCGCGTAGTGCACGCCCTGGCCCGCGTAGATCACCGGACGTTCCGCTTCCACGAGGATCCGCGCGGCCTCGGTCACCGCGTCGGGATCCGGCGCGACCCGGGTGCGTGGCGTCGCCTTGTAGTTGAGCGGCTCCGGCACCTCCTCCTGGTAGACGTCGACGGGAATCTCCACCAGCACCGGTCGCGGGCGGCCGTTCTTCACCTGGGTGAAGGCCCGGCGCATCGCGTCGGGCACCGCGTCGCCCATGATGACCTGCTCGCACCACTTGGTGACGTTGCGGTAGTTGATGAACGAGTTGAAGTTGGGCGGGATGTTGGTGATGCGGCGCGGGTAGCCGCCGGGCAGCACCACGATCGGCACCGAGTCGCCGTAGGCCTGGGCCACGCCCCCGAAGGCATTTTCTGATCCGGGCCCGTGCTGCATGGTGAACACGCCGATCTTCTGGCCGGAGGTGATCCGGCTCACCGCGTCCGCCATGTGGAGACCGGTGCGCTCCTGGCGCACGATGATGGTGCGGATGTCGGCTTGGGCGGCCGCCTCGATGATCGGGTTCACCGGATAGCCGATCAGAAAGGTGGTACCTTCGCGCTTCAGGATCTCGGCAACGGCGGCGACCGCCTTCATGGGAGCCTCCTCTGGACGTGCTGTAGGATGGGGCCGACTCTAACTCAATCCGCGGGTGAAGGGAATCCGGCGGCGAAAGGACCGATGAGGCATGGCACGGAAGAAGTATAGCGTGGGCATCATCGGGCTCGGCTTCGGCCGCGCCCACATTCCAGCGTTCCAGACGAACGGATGCGAGGTCGTGGCGGTCTGCCAGCGTAATCAGGAGACGGCCCGGTCGGTGGCCGCGCGCTACAACGTGCCGGGCGTGTTCGAGCGCTGGGAGCAGATGCTCGAGGAGGCCAAGCCCGACATCGTGGTGATCGCCTCGCCGCCGAGCCTCCACCGCGAGATCGCGCTACGGGCGCTCGGGCAGGGGGCGCACGTGCTCTGCGAGAAGCCGCTCGCGATGAGCGCAGCGGAGGGGCGCGAGATGGTCGAGGCGGCCGCCCGCGCCCAGCGCGTGGCGATGACCTGCTTCAACTGGCGCTTCATCCCGGCGATGCAGCGCTTCCACGCGATGGTGGAGGAGGGCGGAGTCGGCCGGCTCTTCCACGCGGCCGGCCGGTGGCTCGGCGCGCGCTGGGCCGACGAGGCGGCCGCGTCCACGTGGCGCATGGATCGCGCCCAGGCCGGGCACGGGGCGATGGGCGACATGGGCGTGCACCTGATCGACATGGTGCGCTGGAACTTCGGTGAGTTCGCGAAGGTGTCCGCCCAGGCCGGCGTGGCCTACTCGTCCCGCTCGGTGCCGGGCGGCGGCAAGCCGGCCGACGCGGAGGACTTCTGCAGCGTGATGGGCGAGCTGGCCTCGGGCGGGCAGGTGACGCTGTCGGTGAGTCGCGCCGCGCGCGGCGCCAACGAGGCGTTCCTCGAGGCCTACGGGAGCCAGGGCTCGCTCGTCTATCGGCTCGATCGCGAGCGGCCGAAGTGGTATGTGGGCGAGCTGCGTGCCGCGGGCGCCAGCGGCACGCTGCAGCCGGTGGCCATCACCGCGGGTTTGCCTCGATCCGCGGGTGAGGGTGACCCGCTCGAAGTCACCGGCAAGGCCACCATCGCCCCCCTCGTGAAGCGCTTCCTCGACGGCATCCGCAAGGGCGAGAACCCGTCGCCCTCGCTCGAGGACGGCGTGCGCGCGCAGCTCGTCCTCGACGCGGTGCTGCGCTCGCTCACCGACGGAGGCTGGCAGCGCGTCGAGTCGTGACCTCCCTCTCCCGGGGCTAGCCCCGGAGGCGTCTCGTCCACGCCACCAGCTCGGCGAGCAGCTTCCGGATCAGCTCGCGCGACGTCTCGTCGGTCAGCTCGCCCCGGTCGTTGAAGCGCTGGGCCACGTTCGCGATCAGCACTTCCGGCTGGTTGACCTGGGGCATGTCGAGGTACACGAAGCACTGGCGCAGATGGTACTGGGCGCGCGCGCTCCCGAGGGTGCCCACCGAGGCGCCCATCACCGCCACCGGCTTGCCGCGCCAGGCGCTGTCGCCGTAGGGCCGCGACGCCCAGTCGATCGCGTTCTTCAGCACGCCGGGCATCGAGTAGTTGTACTCGGGCGTCGAGAAGAGCACCGCGTCGGTCGCGCGGATGCGCGCCTTGAGCTCCACCACCTGGGCCGGCGGCTGCCGCTCGAGGTCCTGGTTGTACGGCGGGATGTCCTCGAGCCCATAGATGTCGAGGGTGGCACCCTCGGGTAGGAGCCAGCGGGCCGATTCCAGCGCCAATCGGTTGAACGAAGCCCGGCGCAGGCTGCCGGGAATGCCAAGGATCTTGACGTCGGGCACGCGCACTCTCCTAGAACGACGTGAACACGCCCTTGCCGGTCGTCTGGCTGTCGAAGAGCTTGTAGGCCTCGGCGGCCTGGCCGAGGCTGAAGCGGTGGGTGAGCAGCCGCCCGAGCGGGATCTTCCGGTCGGCCACGAAACGCGCGCACTCCCACTGGCCCGCGCTGCTGAAGGTCCACGAGGCGATCAGGGTGAGCTGCTTGCGGATGAGGTCGCTGCTGATGTCGAAGGTCGTGGCGCCGCCCTCGCCCACGAAGCACATCCGGCCCCAGGTGGCCGCGCTCTTCACCGCGGCCACCCGCGGCTCGGGCAACCCGGTGCAGTCCATGGTGGCCTCCGCGCCCTCGCCGTGGGTCAGCTCCCGGATCGCCTTCACCGGGTCGGTCTCGCGCGAGTTCACCACCGCGTCGGCGCCGAGCTCCTTCGCGAGGGCCAGCCGCTCGTTGGCGATGTCCACCGCGATCACTCGCGCGCCCATCGCGGATCCCAGCATGGTGGCGGAGAGGCCGACCGGGCCCTGGCCGAAGACGGCCAGGGTGTCGCGGCCGGAGACGTCGATGCGCTTGAGCGCGCCGTAGGCGGTGCCGGTGCCGCAGGAGACCGCGGCGCCTTCTTCGAAGGTGAGCTCGTCGGGCAGCGGCACGTTGGTGCGGGCCGGTACCTTCATGTAGCGGGCGTGCGCGCCGTCACCCGTGACCCCGAACACGGTGATGCCGTGCGGACAGAGCTGCGACCAGCCGACGCGACAGTGCTTGCATCGGCCGCAGCCGGCGTAGTGATGGTTCATCACGCGCTGGCCCACCCGCGCCTCCGTCTCGTGCACGCTCGCGCCGACAGCGGCGATGACGCCGCAGGGCTCGTGCCCGGCGATCACCTGCTTGCCGCTGCCGCCCAGGCCGAGGGACGCCGCCTCGTTGCCGGCGGCGCGGTAGAACTTCAGATCGCTGCCGCACATGCCGGAGGCCTTGATCTCCAGCACGACCTCGCCGGGACCGGGCGTCGGATCCGGAACGTCTCGCAGCTCGAGCTGCCGATTGCCGGTGAACACGATGCCTCGCATTGGTGGTCTCCCTGCCGCTGGCGCGCGGTTGTCGTTTGAGCCCGGTGTAGTGTAAAAGATGAGGTGGCTCTCGGCCAGCAGTGCTCACCACTCATGACAAAGGGAGGCGATCGATGTCGCGGCTTGCCGTGACGCTCGCGCTGGCGGGGGCGCTCGCGGCCGGCGCGTGCGGGCCTCCCATCGAGCCCCGCACCACGATCGCGGGCAGCGGCGGGGGGCCGCGGGTCCTCTTCGAGGACGAGCTGCGCAGCCCGCGTAACTGGCCCGCCGCCCAGGGCTCGATCTGCAAGTCGTCCTACGCCGACGGCGGGTACATGGTCGAGAACATCGGCGCCTCCACGCCGTGCCTGCTCGGTCCGGTGCGCCCGGAGGCCTACCCCGCCGGCGTCCGCATCGAGGTGGACGCCCGCCAGCGCAAGGGCACCCGCGAGGGCGCCTTCGGCCTCATGTTCGGCAGCCGTGGCGCGGCGGACGGCCGCACCTTCGCGACCTTCGGGCTCACCGCCAACGGTACCTACCGAGTGGCGCACTGGACCGGCAAGTGGAGCTACCCCGTGCCGCCCACCGCCAGCCGCAGCGTCAAGAGTGACTACGGCGCGGTCAACCACCTGGCGGTGGAGGTGCGCGACAAGAGCATCGTGGCCTACGTCAACGGCCGGCCGGTGGCCACCGCGGAGCTGCCCGCGGACGGTGCGGGCACCGTCGGGCTCTACGTCGACCAGCGCGGCATGGAGGTGGTCTTCAGCAACCTCCGCGTGGTCGAGCTGGTGCCGATGCGCTGAGCGCCTGCGCGGGCCTCAGGCCCCCGCGCGCGTGAGGGCGATCTCGATGTGCTCGGGCGCCGGCTTCCGGGTGCCCGCGTCCACCTCGCGCATCAGCTCCACCACCGCCGTCGACACCGGGGTGGGCACGCCCAGCTCGCGGCCCTTGTCCACCACGCGCCCGTTCATGTAGTCGATCTCGCTCCGGCGTCCCTTGATCACGTCCTGGGCCATCGAGGCGCGCCAATTGCGGCTCGCGCCCTCTTTCGGCTTCAGCATCGAGTCGAGCTCCTGGTAGATGTCGGGCTGGCCGGCCTGCGCCCACTGCTCGGCCTCGCGCCCGTTGAACTTGGGAATGCGGTAGCCCTGCTTGAGTCCGACCGCGGCCGACTCCTGCGCGATGCGGATGGTGATCTCGCGGCCGCGCGGTTGCGCGGCAATCTCCACGCTGCCGAGCCCGGTCATGGCCTGCACCGGATTGCCCATGCAGTTGGCGCAAAGCTTGGACCAGCGCTCGCCCCACAGGTTGTCGGTGGGCCGCGCGCCGTCCACCACGCTCAGGAGGTCGGCCAGCTCGGTGGTGCGGTCGGTGATGCGTCCGTCGTGCTCGCCCGCGCGGAAGACGTCGTGCCCCGCGCCCTGGCCCTTCTCCATGCCGCGCTCGACCTGACCGGGCTTCCAGAGGGCGACCCCGATCTTCGACATGATGAGGCCCACCGAGCGCTCCACTCCCGCGACCGAGGCGACCACCGGGTCGTTCCAGCAGTTCTGGGCGGAGATCACGTAGCCCTCGGGCTTGAGGTGGGGCAGGGCCATCCAGGTGGCCCACGCGGTGTCGTAGGCCTTCATCGCGATGAAGGCCATGTCGAAGTCCGCGCCGAGCCGTTGCAGCTCGTGCACGTGCAGCGCGGTGGGCCGCGCCTCGAACGGATCGTGGGGCCCGGTCACCGTGATGCCGCGGCTCCGCACCGTCTCGACCTGCTCGGGCCATGGATCCACGATCGTGACGTCGTGACCGGCCCGCGTGAGGAACGAGCCCAGGTAGCTGCCGATCGCGCCGCCGCCGATGAAGAGCATTCGCTTGGCCATCTCGGTCTCCTTCGGTTGGAGAGAAGTCCCGCCGAGATCTTAGCGCCGCCGGGAGCCGTTGCCAAGCCGCGCGCCCTGGGGCAAGATGCGGGGCACTCACTCGAACCCTTTCCGGGAGGCCGGTATGTCGAGACGTCGGGCGTGGGGAATCGGGCTGGTCCTGCTGGCGGTGGCTCTGGTGTCCACCGCGGTCGCGGCGCCGCCGAAGGACGCCATCGTGATCGGGCTGCTCGCCGAGCCCGTCACCATGGATCCGCCGCAGATCACGGATCTGAACTCCACGCGGGTCATCAAGCGCATGTTCGAGGGGCTGGTCGCCCAGGAGCTCGGGACCTACAAGATCGTTCCGGGCCTGGCCCAGTCGTGGGACATCTCGAAGGACGGGCTGACCTACACGTTCAATCTGCGTCAGAACGTGAAGTTCCACGACGGCACGCCGCTCACCGCCGAGGCGGTGAAGTTCTGCCTCGATCGGCAGATGAACGACCAGGGCCCCTTCTACGGGACGGGCACGTATCCCTACGTGAAGGGCTTCCTCGGCAACGTGGCCGGCGTCGAGGTCGTGAACCCGAGCACGCTGCAGATCCGGCTCAAGGCTCCGCTCACGCCGTTTCTCCAGTACCTCGCGCACCACTCGCTCTACGTCTACAGCCCCGAGGCGCTCAAGAAGTGGGGTAAGGACATCGTCAAGCACCCGGTGGGCACCGGGCCCTTCAAGCTCGAGACGTGGGAGCCCGGCGTGCGGGTGGTGCTCTCGCGCAACGATCAGTACTGGGGCGGGGCGCCCAAGATCCGCCAGGCCATCTACGTGCCGATCATCGAGGCCCAGGCGCGGCTGTCCGCGATCAAGACCGGCGAGATCGACCTCACCATGGACGTGCCGCCCGACAGCCTCGCGGACCTCCGGAAGGACCCGGACGTGGTGGTCGCGGAGGCCAACTCCTCCGCGGTGTGGTACATCGCGCTCAACACGAAGCACCCCGCGCTCCGGGACCGACGGGTGCGCCAGGCCCTGAACTACGCGGTGCAGAAGGACGCGATCATCCGTGACATCCTCAAGGGCACCGCGATCGTGGCGACCACGCCGCTGTCGCCGGTCTACGGGCCCTATCACGAGGACAAGACCGTCCGGTACCCCTACGATCCGGAGAAGGCCAAGGCCCTGTTGAAGGAAGCGGGCTACGCCAACGGTTTCGACCTCACCTTCTTCGTGCCCGAGTCCGGCTCCGGCATGCAGTCGCCGGTGGAGATGGGCACCGTCATCCAGGCGAACCTGGCCGCGGTGGGCGTGCGCGCGAAGATCCAGACCATGGAGTGGGGCGCCTATCTCAAGAAGTACCTCGACAGCCCCGACATGGCCGAGATGTCGTGGAACCCGTCGATCGGCGACCCCGACCACATGATGTACATGCTGCTCTCGTCCGATCGCTTCCCGCCCGCATTCAACGCCGGTTACTACCAGAACCCGCGCGTCGACGACTTGCTCCGCAAGGGCCGCACCACCATCGACGAGAAGGACCGCATTCCGCTCTACCGGGAGGCCCAGCGGCTGGTGACCGAGGACGCGCCGTGGATCTTCGTGGACCACGGCAAGCAGGTCATCGTGTACCGGAAGCGCGTGCAGGGGTTCAAGCTCCACCCCAACTTCGATCTCGTGCTGACGCAGGTGTGGCTGCAGTAGGAGGGCACGGCCTCCAGGGCTACGTCGCCCGCCGCATCCTGCTCGCGCTGCCGGTCCTGGTCGGCGTCTCGCTCCTGGTCTTCGGGGTGATGCGCCTGGCCCCGGGCGATCCGGCCGCCATCATGCTGGGCGCCCAGGCAACCGCGGAGGACGTGGCCCGGCTGCGCCGCGATCTCGGACTGGATCGGCCGGTGGCGGTGCAATACCTCCAGTGGATGGGCCGGGTCCTCCAGGGTGACCTCGGCCGGTCGATCCCGCTCGGTCGCGAGGTGCTGCCCGAGGTGCTGTTGCGCTTCAAGGCCACCGTGCTGTTGACCAGCGGCGCCCTGCTGATCGCGGTGGCCATGGGTCTGGCTGCGGGCATCGTCTCGGCGACCCGGCAGTACTCCTGGCTCGACAAGCTCAGCATGGCGATCGCGGTGACCGGGGTGAGCCTGCCCGTCTTCTGGACCGGGATCATGCTGATCCTCGTGTTCGCGCTGTCGCTCCGCTGGTTTCCCTCGGCGGGCATGGTCTCGCCCTATGGCAGCGGCGGCGGCGCCGACCTGCTCTGGCACCTGGCCCTGCCCGCGGTCACGCTGGGCACCGCGTCCGCGGCGGCGGTGGCGCGGCTCACCCGCTCGAGCGTGCTCGAGATCATCCGCCAGGACTACGTGCGGGCGGCCCGCGCCAAGGGCCTGACCGAGCGGGCGGTCATCGCGCGTCACGTGCTGAAGAACGCGCTCAACCCCATCCTCACCGTGGTGGGAGTGCAGGTGGGATATCTCCTGGGCGGGGCCATCCTGACCGAGACGGTCTTCTCGTGGCCGGGGCTCGGCTCGATGATGGTACGGGCCATCCAGGCCCGCGATTATCCGCTGGTGCAGGGCGGCGTGCTGCTGATCGCCACCACGTTCGTCGTGGTCAACCTGATCGTCGACCTGCTCTACGCGGTCTTCGATCCGCGTATCCGGTACGAGTGAGCGCGGTGACCGACGTCGTCCGGATGTTCCGCAAGAGCGGCAGCGCGGTCTTCGGGCTGGCGCTGGTGGTGGTGCTCGGCGCGGCCGCTCTCCTGGCGCCGCTGCTCGCGCCTCACGACCCGGACACGATCGATACCGCGCGGCGGCTGATCCGGCCCCTCACGGTGGGGCATCCGCTCGGGACCGACGAGTTCGGCCGCGACCTGCTGAGCCGGCTCCTCTACGGCGCGCGCACCTCGCTGGTGGTGGGCCTGGCCGCGACCGCGCTCGCCGCCGCGCTGGGCTCGGTCTGCGGGCTGCTCGCGGGCTTCATCGGCCGCTGGGTCGATCAGCTCGTGATGCGCTCGATCGACACGCTGATGGCCTTTCCGTATTTTCTCCTCGCGATCGCGATCATCGCGACCCTGGGGCCCGGGCTGGTCAACGGCATGGTGGCGGTGGCCATCGTCAACATCCCGTTCTATGGGCGCATCGTGCGCGCCACCGTGCTGGCGGTGAAGCAGACCGAATACGTCGAGGCCGCGCGGGCGCTCGGCGTCTCCGAGCTGCGGCTCTCGCTCACCCACGTGCTGCGCAACTGCCTGGCCCCCCTCATCGTGGCGGTCACCCTCAACGTGGGCGGCATGATCACCGCGCTGGCGGGCCTGTCCTTTCTCGGCCTCGGTGTCCAGCCGCCCACCTCCGACTGGGGCAGCATGCTCAGCAGCAGCCGGCAGTACATGAACGTGGCCCCGCATGTGGCCGCGCTGCCCGGACTCGCGATCTTCATGGCCGTCCTCGGGTTCAACCTGCTCGGCGACGGACTCCGCGATGCGCTCGATCCACGCCTCCGCTAGAATGCGAGCGCGATGAGCGGGACCGAGGCGGCGCGCGCGGAAGTCGAGGCCCTGTTCGCGCTGGTGCGCGACCGCTACGGGAGCCGCCTGACCGCGGAGGAGCTGGAGGCGGTACGCAAGGGCATCGAGGGTGTCGTGGAGGCCGCGCACGCCCTTCGCGCGGTGCGGCTCGACAATGCCGACGAGCCGGGCCAGCCCTTCACCCCGTTCCGGGCGGACGGCTGATGGCCGAGGACGTGGTCTTCGTCCCGGTGCGCCGGCTCGGCGAGCTGATTCGCGAGCGGCGGCTCTCTCCGGTGGCGCTCGCCGAGACGTTTCTCGATCGGCTCGAGCGGCTGGGTCCTCGCTACAACGCGGTGGTCACCGTCACGCGAGCCCGCGCGCTCGAGCAGGCCCGGCGCGCCGAGGGCGAGATCGCGGCCGGCCGCTATCGCGGGCCGCTCCACGGCATTCCCTACGGAGCCAAGGATCTGCTCGCCACGTCGGGCGGGGTCCCGACCACGTGGGGCGCCGCCCCGTTCAAGGATCGCGTCTTCGATTTCGACGCGACCGTCGTCCGGAAGCTGGAAGACGCGGGCGCGGTGCTTTGCGCCAAGCTCGCGATGGTCGAGCTGGCCGGCGGCATGGGCTATCGCCAACCCAACGCCTCCTTCACCGGTCCCGGTATCAACCCGTGGAACCGCGACGCGTGGAGCGGGGGCTCATCGAGCGGCTCCGGCTCCGCGGTCTCGGCCGGGCTCGTGCCCTTCGCGATCGGATCGGAGACGTGGGGCTCCATCCTCTCGCCCGCGGGTAACTGCGGCATCGCCGGGCTGCGGCCTACCTACGGCCGGGTGAGCCGGCACGGCGCGATGGCGCTCTGCTGGACGCTCGACAAGCTCGGTCCGCTCGCCCTCAGCGCGGACGACTGCGGCCTGGTTCTCGAGGCCATCGCCGGTCGGGATCCCGCGGATCCCACGTCGGCGGACCGGCCGTTCCGCTACGACGCCGACGGCTCCCGCGCGCGGCGCTTCCGCTTCGGCGTCCTCCGCGGGGTGACCGACGGCTGCGAGGACGCGGTGCGCGAGAACTTCGAGCGCTCGCTCGAGGCGCTCAGGGGTATCGGGACCCTCGAGGAGGTCACGCTGCCGGACCTGCCGTACGACGACATCACCCGGACGATTCTCTTCGCCGAGGCGGCGAGCGCGTTCGAGGACCTGATCGAGAGCGGGCGGATCGCGGAGCTGACCGCGCCCGAGGATCACTACATGCCCTACGTGCGCGACACCGTCCTCGCCAAGGACTATCTGAAGGCCCTGCGGCTGCGCGGGGTGATGGCCCGCGAGGCCGATCGGGTGCTGGCGCGGCTTGACGCGCTGGTGGCCCCGGGACGCCTCACGGTGGCGGCCATGCTGGGGACCGAGGTGCGCAGCGCCATCCGCGGGACCGCCCGCGACGTGATGGGGGCGGTGGGTAACGGGGCGGGGCTTCCCGCGGTGGCGGTGCCCAACGGCTTCGGGGCGCGCGGGCTGCCGACGAGCCTGCAGTTCATGGGCCGGGTGTGGGAGGAGAACACCATCCTCGCCGCTGCGCGCGCCTACCAGTCCGTGACCGACTGGCACGAGCGGCATCCGGCTGACCCGTAGCGAAGAAACACGGGGGAGGGCCGGATCCGGCCTCTCCCCCGTCGTGATCTGGCTGGCGCGCCTGAGGGCTACTTCGTGCGGCGGGCGTTCAGGTCGCTCTTCAGGTCCTGCCGGTCGTCGTGGCGCTCTTCCTTGTCCTTGCGCAGATCGCGGGCGTCGGCGCGGCGGTCCTGCCGGTCCTTGTGGAGGTCGCGCTCGTCCGTGCGACGTTCCTTCAGGTCACCTTTGAGCTCGCCGCGCGTCTTCTGGAAGTTCTCGCGCGCGGCCTTGATCGCGTTCGGGTCGCCGGACTTGTAGGCGTCGCGGAGCTGCTGGCGGGCCCCCTGGAGATCCTTGCGATCCTGGCGGACGTCCTGCGTGTCCTTGGCGATGTCCTGCTTGTCGGTCCGGATATCGCGGTTGTCCTGGCGGATGTCCCGGCGATCCTGCCGGACGTCGCGATTGTCCTGGTGGAGGTCCTGCACGTCGTTCCGCACGGTCTGGGGCTGCGCGGGAAGCGCGGAGAACCCGGTCACGATCACGGTGACGCACGCGGCGCCTACCGTCCAGCCGATCAATGTCCTCATGGCCTTCTCCTTTTTGCACGCGGATGTATGAGTTCGACCTACGTCCACTCGGAGGCTGCAATGGGACTGCCAGCGGCCAAGCGATTGAAATATCAGGCGAGTTCAAACCTGAAGCACGGCGGGGCTGACGGGTGACGTCAGGCCGGCCGCACTTTTGCGGCACGGGTCCCCGAAGGCCCGAGCTAGGCGGAGTGGCGCGTGTAGAGGCGGCGGGCCGCGCGGAGGTGGGTCATGGCGGCGGGGCGGCGCCCGAGCGAATCCTGCAGCAGGCCGAGATTGTAGTGCGCGTCGGCAAAGTCGGGATCCGCCGCCAGCGCGCGGTGGTACGACTCCACCGCGTCGGCGGCGCGGCCGCTCTCCTCGAGCAGCCCGGCCAGATTGAAGTGCGCGATCGCATCGTGCGGAGCGTGCCGAAGGGCCGCCCGATAGTGCGCTTCCGCGCGCCCGCGATCGCCGCCGTGATGGCAGAGACGCCCGAGGTTGACGTGCGCGTCCGCGAGCGTGGGATCGAGCTCGATCGCCTGCGCGTAGGCGTGGCGCGCCTCGTCGGGAGAGGCCGCGTCGAGCTCGCAGCCGAGGTCGAACCATTCGGCGGCGGTGCGGGCCGGGCCTGGAGGCGCCGTCGACGCGGCCGGGGCCGGCCGCGCGCGCGGGGGCGCCGCGGATGGGGAAACCGTCTGCGCGTCGAAGTTGAAGAGGAACTGGCCGGAGTCGGGCTGCCAGCGCGCGGTGCCGTCCCACGCGACGACGCGGCGGCCGTCGGCGTAGATCGTGAGGCTCGAGAGCCCCCGGTCCTCGGGAAGCTGGCGCCGCAGCGACGCCACCATGCGGCGGATCCGGCGGGCCGGGACGCGGGCGTCGAGCAATCCGCGCGTGGTCTTGAGCAGCAGCACGTCCTGGAAAGACCACCGCAGGCGTCCCGCCGGCCCGCGGCCGGGGGCGAGCAGGGCGGCGCGCGCGCAGGCGCGAACGCGGGAATCCGACACGCCGAGGATCTTCGCCACCTCGTGGGTGGAGAAGTGCGTCATTTCCTCCCGGTCTGGGCCTTCCTGTCCTTGTCGGTGGCGGCCGCGCGCTTGGGCACGGCCTTCACGGGGGGCTTCTTGCCCATCGGGGCGGTCGCCGGCTCGTCGGCGCCCGCGCTGCGCTTGGCCAGACTCTGCTTGAGCGCATCCATCAGGTCGATCACCTGGGCGCGTTGGGCCTCGGGAGCCGCGGTGGTGATCTCCTTGCCCTCCACCTTGGAGTTCACCATCTCGAGCACGCGGGTGCGGTACTCGTCCTCGTACTGCTCGGGCTTGAACTCGTCGTGCGACAGCTCACCGATCAGCCGCTCGGCGAGCTCGAGCTCGCCCTCGCGGAGCTTGACCGACTTGCCCTTCTCGATCTCGCCGAAGGCGCGCACCTCGTCCGCGAAGTACATCGTGTGCAGCATGAGTCCGTCCTGCGAGGGCCGGATCAACACCAGGCTTTCCTTGCCGCGCATCACGAACTTGGCGAGCGCGACGCGGTCGCTCTTGGCCATCGCGTCGGCCAGGAGCCGGTACGGCTTCTCGCCGCCCTTGTCGGGGCCGAGGTAGTAGGTCTTCTCGAAGTAGATCGGATCCACCGAGGCGAGCGGCACGAACTCGGTGATGTCGATGACCTTGGAGGCCTCGCCCTCCAGCGACTTGAGCTCCTCGTCGCTGAAGCGCACGTATTGCTCCTTCTGGAACTCGTAGCCCTTCACGAGCTGGCCCCGCTCCACCACCTCGTTGCACACCGGGCAGAAGGTCTGCTGCTTGATGCGGCTTCCACATTTGGCGTGCAACAGGTTGAAGCTGACGTTCCCGGAGGAGGCGGCGGTGTAGAGCTTGACCGGGATCGCGACAAGCCCGAATGAGATGGTGCCCGAGCCGATTGAATGCGGCGGCATGGCCGTAAGGCTTTGCACACTACCACGTGCCCCGCTATGCTCCAAGCTTCGATGGCGACCTCACGTCATGGTGGTGGGCCGGACGGGAAGGGGCGAGGGGTTGTGCGTGACTCGCTCGAGAGCGAGCGTCCGCCGCAGCTCGCGACCTACCGGAAGAAGCGCGATCCCGATCGCACGCCGGAGCCGTTCGGGGGCCGTCCCCCCTCCGGCGGGCGACTCTTCGTGGTGCAGAAGCACGCGGCGCGCCGGCTGCACTACGACCTGCGGCTCGAGATGGACGGGGTGCTGAAGAGCTGGGCCGTGCCGAAGGGCCCGTCGGTCCATCCGGAGGAGAAGCGGCTCGCCGTGCACGTGGAGGATCATCCGATCGAGTACGGCGACTTCGAGGGCGTGATCCCGCCCGGCAACTACGGCGCCGGCTCGGTCATCGTGTGGGATCAAGGCTGGTACCGCTCCGCGAAGCCGGAGGATCCACTCGACCAGCTCGCCCGCGGCCGGCTCGAGGTGGAGATCTTCGGCCACAAGATGCGCGGCCGCTGGACGCTCGCCCGGATGTCCGGCAAGGATCGCGACTGGCTGCTGCTGAAGAAGGCGGACGGCGCCGCGCAGCCGCCCGAGATCGCGGAGCTGACCGAGCGATATCCGCAATCGGTGATCTCCGGCCTCACCGTGGAGGAGATCGCCGACGTGCCGGGCCGCCTCGCCGCGATCCGCGCGCGGCTCGACGCGCTCGGGGCCCCGCGAGGCGAGGTGGACGCGGCCGCGCAGCCGTTCACGCTGGCCACGCTCGCCGAGCGACCCTTCTCCGATCCGGCCTGGCTCTACGAGATCAAGTACGACGGCGTGCGGGTGCTCGCCTCCCGCGCGGGCGACCGCGTCACGCTCTACGGCCGCAGCGGCCAGGACACGACGTCCCGCTACCCGGAGGTCGTACGCGCACTGCACGCCCTCCCGGTGGATCGCTTCGTGATCGACGGCGAGATCGTCGCGCTGGACGACGCGGGCCGGCCGAGCTTCCAGCGGTTGCAGCCGCGCATGGCGTTGACCGACCCGCGCGAGGCCGCGCGCATGGCCGCGCAGCGTCCCGCGGTGGGCATCTTCTTCGACTGCCTGACGCTGGAGGACCGCGACCTGCGGCGCCTGCCCCTCGTCGACCGCAAGGAGTGCCTGCGGCTCCTGGTGCCCCGACTCGGCCCCGCGCGCTACAGCGATCACATCGCCGGGGAGGGCCGCGCGTTCTTCGAGGCCGCCTCCGAGCAGCGCCTCGAGGGCGTCGTGGCCAAGAAGGCGCGGAGCACCTACAGCGGCCGGCGCTCGGGCGACTGGATCAAGATCAAGTGCCAGCGGCGGCAGGAGTTCGTCGTCGGTGGCTACACCGATCCGCAGGGCTCGCGCGGCTATTTCGGCGCGCTCCATGTCGGCCTCTACGACGGTCCGGCCTCCGCCCCGCGCCTGGTCTACGTCTCGAAGGTGGGCACCGGCTTCGACCAGGAGAAGCTCCGGGCGATCTGGGAGCGGCTGCGTCCGCTGGCCCGCGAACAGGCGCCCTTCGAGGCCGGCGCGATCCCGAGCGGCCGTGGGCATCACTGGGTCGAGCCGCGCCTGGTCTGCGAGGTACGCTTCTCGGACTGGACCGAGGACGGGGGCATTCGCCATCCCACGTTCATCGGAATTCGCACCGACAAGAAGCCGCTGGATTGCCGGCGCGAGGAGCCGGACGTGGTGCCACCGAAACTGCCCGATCGAAGTGGCGGGGAGCGGGCGCCGCTCCTCCCCCACGCCCCCCCACCGCCTCCGGATGGCTCGCGGGAGACGAGGATCACCAATGCCGGGAAGATCTTCTGGCCGGGCGAGGGCTACACCAAGGGCGACCTGATCGCCTACTACGAGCGCGTGGCCCCGCTGATGTTGCCGTACCTCCGGGACCGGCCGCTCGTGCTCACGCGATTCCCGGACGGCATCACCGGCAAGTCCTTCTACCAGAAGGACGCGCCGGACTTCGCGCCGCGGTGGGTGCGCACCGAACGGATCTACTCGCGCGACACCGAGCGGGACATCGCGTACCTCGTGGTGGACGACGCGGAGATGTTGCGCTACGTCGCCAACAGCGGGGCGATCCCGCTACACCTGTGGGCCTCGCGGATCCCGTCGCTCGAGCGCCCGGACTGGGTCGTGCTCGATCTCGATCCGAAGGGTGCGCCGTTCACCGACGTCGTGAAGGTGGCGCTGGCGCTCCGGCGCATCCTGGACGGGCTCGAGCTGCCGAGCTACGTGAAGACGTCGGGGGCCACCGGACTCCACATCCTGCTGCCGCTGGGGGCCCGCTACACCTACGAGCAAGCGCGGACCTTCGCGCGCCTGCTCGCCATGCTGGGCGTGGAGGCCCTCCCCGAGATCTCCACGGTGGCGCGGCCGCTCCGGGCCCGCGGCGGCAAGGTCTACATCGACTTCGGCCAGAACGGGCACGGCCAGACGATCGTGGCGCCCTATTCGCTGCGGCCGCTGCCCGGCGCGCCCGCGTCCTGCCCGCTCGAATGGCGCGAGGTGACGCCGCGCCTCGACCCGGCACACTTCAACCTCCAGACCATCGCTGCGCGATTCGAGAAGATGGCCGACCCTCTGCGCCCGGTACTGGGCGATGGCGTCGACATCGCGGCGGCGCTCGAGCGCATCCAGTCGCGGCTTTCGGCTCCCGCGCCCGGCGACGCTACCGGCTCAGGATCGCGTGGAGCTGCCGGGCGAACGCGGGGCCGGTCCCGGCCTCCTCGTGCTTGAAGTAGACGAACGTGTCGCGCCAGTGGGCGCTCATCCGCTCGACGGTCCGGGCCCACTCGGCCAGATCCGTCTCCGCGTAGCCCTGGTCCCGAAGGCGCAGATAGCCCCAGTCCCCCGTGGCCTCGATGGGCGTCGTCGTCTCCTCGGTGTCGGCGACGCAGAGCGCGGCGTTGGCGGCCCGCAGCCGCGCGTACACGTCCTCCGCGAGCCAGCTCTCGTGGCGAAACTCGAAGGCGCAGCGCAGGCCCGCCGGGAGCTGGTCGAGCAGCCCGCCCAGCCGGGCCAGGTCCTTCTTGAAGTTGGGCGGCAGCTGGAAGAGGACGGTGCCGAGCTTCGATCCGAGGCCCGACGCGGTGTCGAGGAAATAGCGGAGCGGATCCTCGATCTCGCGCAACCGCGCGAAGTGGGTGATGCGCTGGGGCGCCTTCAGCGTGAAGGAGAAGTCCGGCGGAGTCTCCGCCACCCAGCCCGCGATGGTCTTGGCGTTGGGCATCCGGTAGAAGGTGTAGTTGATCTCGACGGTGGAGAAGCGCTCCGCGTAGTAGGGCAGCATCTTGCCGGTCGGGAACTTCTCCGGGTAGAAGGTGCCTCGCCACTCGGGGTAGTTGTAGCCGGAAGTGCCGATGCGGATCATGAGCCGTCCGGGCCCATGATACCGGAGGCCAGACGGTGGAGCGCGATCCCGCAGGCCGTCGTCACGTTGAGCGAGTCCACCCCCGACGCCATGCCGATGCGCACCCAGAGATCCGCCGCGGCCAGCGTGTCCGGGTGGAGGCCCGAGCCCTCCGAGCCGAGGAGCACGCCGAGGCGTCGTGGTGTCTCTCGCCCGGTCACGGTCGCGATGTCCTCGGCCAGGCGGTCCGGCGTCAGCGCCACCACCGTGTAGCCGGCCTCGCGCATGGCGACGACCGCGGCCCGTGTCTCGATCCGGGCGAACGGGGTCGTGAGCGTGGCGCCCATCGCGACGCGGATGGCCTTGCGATAGAGCGGGTCGGCGCACCCGGGCGAGAGCAGCACCCCCGCCGCGCCGAAGGCCGCCGCGGTCCGGAAGACGGCGCCCACGTTGTCGGGATCGGCCAGCTCCTCGAGGCCCAGCAGGAGGCGCGGCCCCGCGGGGGCGATGATCTCGGCGGGCTCGGCGGCGCCGCCTCGCTCCCCCAGGGCCAGGCAGCCGCGGTGGAACTTGAAGCCCACGATGGTCTGGATCAGGGCCGGGGAGGCCACGAAGACGGGCGTGGCCGGTCGCGCGCGCAGGGCGTCGTCCAGGTCCGCGTGCGCCCGGGGGGTGAGCAACACCGAGCGCACCGGGTAGCGCGAGGAAAGGAGCCGGCGGACCACGTGACGCCCCTCGCAGAGAAAGGTGCCACCGGCCGCCATCGCGCCGCCCGACTTCACCGCGCGATAGGCCGCGACGCGTGGATCGTCCACGTCCTCGATCAGCACCGCCGCATGCTGGCACGCGGTCCTGATCTTGACAACCGTCAGACGTCGATGGTTGCCCGAGGGGTCGGCGGGAAGGCGCTAGTGCAGCGGCTCGTGATACGTCGCGATGCTGGCCACCCACTCGGGCAGCGGCAGATCGGAAGGGCGCGGCACGTCGAAGCGTACGCGGCTCAGCGCGAACGCGGGCAGCGCCACGTGCTCCATGCACCGCAGGCAGTAGAAGTCGAACTCGAGCTGGGCGCGCCGGCCCTGGAACTCGAGCGGCTGCTTGCACACGCCGTGATAGAGCTCGCCGTCCGGGCTCGCGTAGACGGTGGCGAGCGGCGACTTGGCGATCTCGGCGGCGAGGAGCGAGTCCGGGTGGCGCCGGCTGATACCGGTGCTACCCTTGGGCCGGCCCCGGCGGCGACGGACCTCGGGGGGATGCGGCTCGGTGATGTGCTGTCTGGCTGCGGCGTCGCGGGGGCCGTGTACGCGATCTCGATTTCTCATGCAAGGCCCTGGGAGCAAGAGGCGTTCCACAGTTGACACTGGAACAAAGTTCCATGTTATCGGATAGTTATATGTCGCATGACGCGGCTCGGGCGGCTCGAACCACTACAAAATTTGGCCTTCAGCCGCCAGAGGTTGTCAATCCACGAACAGGGGGTGCCCATCGGGCACCACACCCGGAGGTGCCCCGATGCTCGGTATCGTCGCGACGATCAAGGTGAAGCCTGGAATGGAGCCGCAGTTCGAGGCCGTGGCCAAGGAGCTGGTGGCCAAGGTCAACGCCAACGAGCCGGGGTGCCGGCTGTACGCACTCCACCGCGGGGAGGCGCCGCAGATCTACGTGTTCATGGAGCGCTACGCCGACCAGGCGGCGGTGGACGCCCATCGCGGGACCGACTACTTCAAGGCGCTCGGGCGGAAGATGGGCGAGTTCATGGACGGCCGCCCGGAGGTGCTGCGGCTGAAAGAGGTCGAGTAGCGTTCAGCCTCCGGCGAGCTTCACGGTGTAGCCCAGCGCGCGCAGCCGCTCGGCCAGTCGCTCGCGGTGATCGCCCTGGACCTCGACCACGCCGTCCTTGACGGTGCCGCCGGCTCCGCAGAGCCGCTTCAGCTCGGAGAGGCGCGCTTCGAGGGCGCGCCCTCGCTCCGGGAGCCCGTGGATGACGGTGACGGTCTTGCCGTTGCGGCCGCCGCGATCGCGGAACAGCCGGACGACGCCGTCGCGCGGAATGGTCTGGGCCACCGCGGTAATCTAGCAGAATCGGTCCGCCCGAATCGGTGTAGGCTCGGGAGCAGCCGCAACCGCCGCCTCGTGCGCGGGCCGGCCCGTGTTGCCGGATGGGAGGAGCCTCGTGAAGATCACCGACCTCACCCTCACGCTGTTCGCCTGGGAGAACATCCCCGCCACCACGTACGGCCGGCACACCGGCAAGTTCGGCGGCAAGAGCCAGCTCGGATTGCTGACCTTGCGCACCGACGAGGGCGCGGAGGGTCACGCGTTCCTGGGCTCGGCGAGCCGCGGCGCCCAGTACGACGCGGAGTCGCTGATCGGCGCCCTCAAGCCGCTCGTGATGGACCAGGATCCGCTGGAGCGCGAGCGGCTCTACCAGACGCTGCTCTCCCGCAGCCGCCAGACCACGTGGCGCGCCATCGGAGCGGTGGACGTGGCGCTCTGGGATCTCGCGGGCAAGTTGGCCGGACTGCCGATCCATCGGCTGCTCGGCACCTATCGCGAACGGCTGCCCGCCTACGCGAGCTCCGCGGTGCTGCCGACCAAGCAGGCCTACGCGGAGGAGGCGGCTCGCTTCAAGGCTTCGGGCTGGACCGCGTACAAGATCCATCCGCCCACCGATCCCCGTCTCGACATCGAGATCTGCGAGGCGGTGCGCGGCGTGGTGGGCGACGCGTTCACCCTCATGCTCGACTCCACCTGGGCCTACGACTACCCGGCCGCGATCCGGGTCGGGCGCGCCATCGAGCGGCTCGGCTACTACTGGTACGAGGATCCGCTGGCCGACGACGACCTCTACAACTACGTGAAGCTCAAGCAGCATCTCTCGATCCCGATCCTGGCCACCGAGTACGCCCCGGGCGGCTTCACCGCGTACGCCCCATGGCTGGTGGCCCGCGCCACCGACTTCCTGCGCGGCGACGTGGCGGTGAAGGGGGGCATCTCGGCCCTGGTGAAGACGGCCCACCTGGCCGAGGGCTTCCACATGAACTTCGAGATCCACCACGGGGGCAACTCGCTCAACAACGTGGCGAACCTCCACGTGGCGATGGCGATCCGGAACTGTGAGTTCTTCGAGGTGCTGCTGCCCGCGGAGGCCCAGAAGTATGGTCTGGTACAGGACATCGAGGTGGACTCGCACGGCATGGTGCGCGCGCCAACCGCGCCCGGCCTGGGCGCCCAGATCGACTTCGACCTGATCGAGCGGAAGAAGGTGGCGGTGCTGCGTTAGCCGCGCGCACGGCCCGGCTCTGCGGAGAGCCCGGCCACCACCGCGGTGAGCGCGCTCACCGCGCGGCGGAGCGCGGCGGGCTCGAGCGTTTCGAACGCGTCGCCGCTCGTGTGGTAGGTGCGAAAGGGCGGCGGGCGTTGGATCAGGCTCCGGAACGTGGACCGCACCGGGCTCAGCACGAAGCGGCGCAGCGCGTCCGCGTGGGCCACCGGCACCATCGTGAAGCCGTAGGCGGGAACGCCGACCGCCGCGAAGGCTCGGTGGTCGCTGCCGAACACCGGGATTCGCCCGACCACGTGGTGGCCCGAGTCGCGGGCGAGCCCTGCCGATTCGAGCGCGGCGCTGACGCGGGCAAGAAACGCTGAGGGCTCGCCCGCGTCCCACAGCGCGACCGCGTCGCCGATCCCGCACAGCTCGAGGCTCAGCACTCCCGCGACCGCGTCGAGCGGCGTCTCCTCCACGTAGACACGCGCGCCCAGGTAGTCGATCTCCTCCGCGGCGGTGAAGAGCAGGCGCACGCGCCAGCCGGGCGGGATGCGGGGCGGCAGGCGGGGGATCAGGTGGAGCAGGATGCCCACCGCGGCCGCGTTGTCGTTGGCGCCCGGGCTGCCCGCGACCGCGTCGTGGTGGGCGCACAGCACGAGCACGCGCTCCCCCAGCCCCAGCTCGACCGCGTACGTCTCTCCGCGGCCCTCCCGCCGCTCGAAGGGATGGCGCGAGAAGGCGATCCCGCGATGCTGGAAGTAGCGGGGAAGCGCCGTCTCACGAGCCGCGTTGTCGCGGCCGGTCAGCAGGCGGGCGAGCGCGAGCGGCTCGTCGTCGCCCGCGAGCACCTGGTCCAGGGGCACCGGCGGCGCCACCGGTCCGCCGGGGCGGCGGGTGACGAGCCGCCCCAGCGTCCGCAGCAGCAGCCGGCGCAGCGCGAGGGCCGCGCTCAGTTGAAGACGACGACGCCGCGGGCCACCTGGCCGGTTCTGAGCGCGGTGAAGCCCTCGTTGATCTGGTCGAGGGTGTAGGTGCGACTCACCAGCTCGTCGAGCTTGAGTCGCCCGTCGAGATAGAGGTCCACCAGCTTCGGGAAGTCGATGTCTGGGCGCACCGAGCCGTACATCGTGCCCTTGATGGCCTTCTCCTGCAGCGCCATGTTGTAGGGCGTGATCGGAGCCCGCACGTTCAGGGCGGCCATCCCCACGATCACCGCGAGGCCGCCGGGCCGGATCGCGTCCACGATCTGGAGCGTGGTGGCCTCGCCGCCGATGGCGTCGAAGGCGTAGTCCACCCCGCGACCCTGGGTGAGCTCGCGTACGCGCTCCACCACGTTCTCCGCCTTGGCGTTGATGGTGTGGGTGGCGCCGAAGTCCTTCGCGTAGCGGAGCTTGCTGTCGAGCAGATCGGCGGCCGCGATGATCGACGCCCCGGCCAGCCGCGCGCCCTGGACCACGTTGAGCCCCACGCCGCCGCAGCCGATGACGAGGACGGAGGCGCCGGCCTCCACCTCCGCGCAGCGCGTGACCGCGCCGACCCCGGTGGGCACGCAGCAGCCGACCAGCGCGGCCTGTGGCCACGGCATCTCCTTGCGAATCGGCACCAGCATCTCGGCCGGACACACCACCTTCTCCGAGAAGGTGCCGATGCGCGCCATCTGGTAGATGTCCTGCCCGTCACGCTTGAGCCGATAGGTGCCGTCGAGCATGCCCCAGCGGGGCGAGGTGTGCCCGTCGCACAGGATGGAGCGTCCGATCGAGCAGTAGAGGCAGCGGCCGCAGTGAGGCCGGAACGAGAAGATGACGTGATCGCCCGGCTTCACGGTGGTCACGCCGGCGCCGACCTCTTCCACGACGCCGGCCGCCTCGTGGCCCAGCACCATGGGGAGCGGCGGCGTCCAGTCCCCGTTCATGATGTGCCAGTCGCTATGGCAGATGCCGGCGGCCTTGACCTTGACGCGGGCTTCGCCGGCCCGCGGGCCTTCCTGGACGAGATCGACCACCTCGAGAGGAGTATTGGCTTTGTAGAGGACGGCGGCTTTCACGGCGCTCTCCTTGCTACCCCTCTCCCGTCGGGGGCGAGGGCAGGCCCTGCGTTCACGCGGGAACGGCGGTCACTTCCACCTTCACCTCGGTCGCCACCGCGACCGTGCGATAGAGCGGTCAACGCTCGCGCCACGTCTCGACGAGCGCCTCCGCGCGGGCCTGGTCCACGCCGCGGAGCTCGAACCTCACGTTGATGGCCTGGAAGCGGTTGGGCGCCGCGTTGCTGCGCACCCCCTCGATCACCACCTCCATGCCGGCGAGCGGCACGCCGGTGTCGTGCGCGTGCTTCTCGATCAGGGTGACCCCGCACGAGGAGATGCCGGCGAGGAAGGCCTCGCCGTTGGTGATGGCCTCGTTCGGCCCGGAGGGCGAGTCGAGCACGAAGTGCTGCTGGCGGGCGTGATTGAGCGAGCGCCCGAGCACGCCGCTCGAGCCGGACCGCACCGTGTCGATCTTGACGCCGTCGGTCATGCGCTCCTCCCGGGAGGGGACTGCGCGCCGATGATGCGGCGGGGCGGGGGCCCTGTCAAGCAAGGTATGATCGGGCGCCTATGGGACTGCCGGGGGCGGGCCTTCGCTGGTCGCACGTGTTCTTCCTGCTCTCCACGTGGGTGGTGGTCTCGTTCCTGTCCCTCACCGTGGTGGGGCTGGCCTGGACGACGAAGCTGAAGCCGCAGGCCCTCGCGGACTCGCGCGCCCAGCGCCAGGAGATCGTGCGCGTCCTTGCCCGCCTCGGCGACGCGCAGGTGCGCGACAAGCTCGACGCGCTCGGCCCGATGGCGGCCTACTTGGCCCAGAGCTGGGCCTCGCACGAGCCGCGGGCGCTCCAACGCGAGATCGACGCGATGCGCGCGATGCTGCAGATGCCCACCCTGTTCGTGGTGTCCCCCGACGGCCGGCCGCTCGCGTTCAGTCCGCTCACCTCGCCCGACGGCAGCTCCAACCTGGACCTGCGCTACCACGACCGCCCGCTGCTCCAGCAGGCGATCCAGACCCAGCGGCCCGCGGTCTCGGGCATCGTCTTCGGTCGGGCCACCCGCGATTTCATCGTCGGCGCGGCGGTCCCGATCCGCATGGACCAGCAGATCGTCGCCTACCTGCTCGGCAGCATCCGGCTGCAGGCCTCGATCGAGGCCATCGAGCAGGCCGCCGCCGGCCCCGGCGGCTGGCTGGTGATGATCGACGCCGACCGGCAGGCGATCTACCTGGATCCGAAGACGCGCCAGGTCACCCAGCAGGACTGGAAGCGCCACCCGATCGTCGAGGAGCTGGGCCGTCGCGAAGGGGACGGCATCGTCGGCATGGACGAGGACGAGTGGCTGGTGACCCAGGCGGTCATGCCCACGCTGCACGTCAATCTGATCTACGCGGCATCGGTCCGCCACATCCTCGAAGGCCAGCGCGCGGTGCTCTTGACGCTGGTCGCTACCCTCCTGGCCTCGGTCGGGATGAGCCTGGCCGTCAGTACCGTGGTTGCCATGCGGTTCGTCCGCGAGCAGCAGGCCGCGGCGGCCGGTAAAACCGTCGAGGTGGCACGGAGTTAGCGCGATGGCCGGGTCGTCCGTTTCACGACCGGTCCCCTCCGGGGTCTCAATGGGCAGGGTGATGGCAGAGGATGCGTTCGAGGCGGTGGTGGCGGCTCACCACGCGGAGATACGGCGCTACCTGCTGCGGATCACGGCCCGCGCGAGCGACGCCGACGATCTCTCGCAGGAGACGTTTCTGCGCGCGTTCCGGGCCTACCGCGCGCTGCCACCCGGCGCGAACGTGCGCGCGTGGCTGTTCACGATCGCGACGAACCTCGGGCGAAACCACTTCCGGGGCCTGTCGCGGAGGCGACGGGCGTACGCCGAGGTGGCCCAGCATGCGCCGGCGGGTGCCTCGGAGCGGGCCGATGGGCAGCTGCTGGCGGACGAGGCGCGGAAGCGGATGGAACGGATGATCGGTGCGCTGCCGGAGAAGCAGCGCGTGGCCTTCATCATGCGGAAGATGCACGAGCTGGAATACACGGAGATCGGGGCGAGCCTGCGTTGCTCGGAGGAGAGCGCGCGCGCCCACGTCTTCCAGGCCCTCCGGAAGATCCGGCGAGGCCTCGAGGGGCACTTATGAGGACACCACGCTCCGTCTGCGACGAGATCGAGCCCGACCTGCTGGCGGTCGCCACCGGCGAAGCGAGCGCGCGCGCCGTCGAGCGCGTGGACGGGCACGTGGCGACCTGCCGCTCGTGCCGGGAGGAGCTCGGGCACTACCGGGTCGTGGACGGGATGGTGGGCGAGCTGCGGGCGGCTCCGCTCGCCGGGGAAGATGGAACGTTGGCGCGCGCGGAGCTCGTGTCCCGGCTGGCCGATCTGCGCTCCCGCATGGTCGGGTACGGGATCTTCCCGTCACCGCTCGGCCCGGTGCTCATCGCCCGCTCCGAACACGGCGTGGCCCTCGTGCAGTACCTCCACAAGGCCGGCTCGATCCCCGGCCACGTCCGGCGCCTCCTCGGTGAGGACGCGGTGGAGGATCGCGCCGCGACCGAGACGCTGAGCGCGGAGCTGATCGAGTATCTCGAAGGCCGTCGCGCTCGGCTCGACTGGCCGCTCGACTCGGGCCGGATGCGGAGCGAGTTCCAGCGGCGCGTGCTCGAAGCCACCGCGGCGCTGCCCTACGGGGCGGTCGCGTCGTACGCGGGGATCGCCGCGCGCATCGGTGCCCCCTCCGCGGTGCGGTCGGTGGCACAGGCGCTGCGCTGGAATCCGCTGCCGATCGTCATCCCCTGCCATCGGGTGATCGGCAGCACCGGCGCGCTCACCGGGTACGCGGGCAAGCACGTCGAGCTCAAGCAGCGGCTGCTCGCCGTGGAGGGCGTGAGGACGGTCGCCGCGCATCACGACTTCAAGGTGCGCCGCGAGGCGATGTACACCCTGATGGATGGTGAGCGCGAGTACTGTGTGCCCACCTGCGGCTCGCTTTCTTCCCAGCCCCTGTCGGTGCTCACGCTCTTCGGCACGCGCGAGCGCGCGGAGGCCGCCGGCTTCTCGCCCTGCACGAGCTGCCGGCCCGATCTGCATCCGCTGCCCGCGTAGCGCCGCCGCTCCTCCCGCGTACGCTGCCTCGCCGTCGTTTCACATCGGTCCGTCCATGGGGTCTCAATCCGTGAACGAGCGAACGACGAGCGGAGGAGGAGAGGATGAACGTGCAACCGGAGATCACGATGTTGGCGGCGATGCTGCCGTTCCTGGCCATCGGGGCGCTGGTGTGGGTCATGGACCGGCGGGCCCGGCGCCGCGATACCGGGGTGGCGCGGCAGATCGCGCTCACCGATGCGATCCATCGTGAGCTGGGCGCCGCGGCGGCGCCCGATGTGCGAGTCGGAGGGTCGGGAGAGTGGGTCGTGTCGGTGCGGCTTCCGCTTCACCACGAGCGGCTGGTGGGGACGGTCACGCGGATCACCCAGGATGTCTTCCGACGGCTCGACCGGCAGGATCCGCCGCGGGTGCGAATCGTCCTCCTGCCCCAGGAGCCCCGGCCGGTGCGGCCGGGGATGGCGGCCGGACCCGCCCACCCCGCCGGACGGCTCAGCCGGGCGGCGTGAAGGGAGGCGCGCGCACGATGGACTTTGGAGTCTACGTCACCGAGAAGATGGCGGCGCTCCGTCTTGCCGATCTGCGGGCGGAGAGCGAGCGGATCGGACGCCTGCGCTCGGCCCGGCTGGCTCGGCGCGGGGTATGGTCCGGCCTCGGCGTGGTCCTGATTCGCCTCGGCCGGTGGCTGGCCCAGGACGGACCGTCGGGCCCGAATGCAGGGGTGCGGGTGGCGCGCTGAGGTAGTATGCTTGCCGCAGGCCAGAGGGGGGCCGGGCCATGGCGGCGATGACCTACGATCGGCGGGAGCAGGACCTCGGCAACATCCTGCTGCTGGAGCACGTGAACGTGCGCATTCCGGACCAGCAGGCGGGAACGCTCTTCTACATCGCGGGACTCGGGCTGACGCGCGATCCCTATCTGATGGTGAGCGTGGAGAATATGTGGGCCAACGCCGGGCAGACCCAGTTCCACCTGCCCACCGCGAAGCCCCAGGTGGTGCAGGGCCACGTCGAGCTGGTGGTTCCCGATCTCGACGCGTTGACCCGGCGGCTGGCCTCGGTGCGCGAGGCCCTGGCGGGTACCGCCTTCACGTACGAGATGCGCGACAAGCACGTCGCGGTCACGTGTCCGTGGGGCAACCAGTTCCGCTGCGTGGGCCCCGGTCCGGAGTGGGGCGAGATGACGCTCGGGATCGGCCGGGTCGAGGTGCCGGTCGGCCGCGGGGCGGCCGCGGGCATCGCGCGCTTCTACCAGCAGGCGCTGCACGCCACCGCCACCGTGAGCCGGGGTGACGCGGGCGCGGCCGCGCACGTGAGCGTGGGCCACCACCAGGAGGTCGTGTTCCGGGAAACCGACGCCCCGATCGCCCCCTACGACGGCCACCACATCGCGATCTACATCGCGGACTTCTCCGGGCCGCACGACTGGCTCGTCAAGCACAACCTCGTCACCGAAGAGAGCAATCCGTATCAGTACCGGTTCCAGGTGATCGTGGACCCGGACAGCGGCAAGCAGCTGTCCGAGCTGGAGCACGAGGTCCGCTGCGCGACCCATCCCATGTACATGCGCCCGCTGGTCAACCGCAACGCGGCCCAGCGCCAGGCCACCTACGTGCGCGGCCGCGACGCCTTCGTGCCCGGACTCCTCTAGCCGGAGGGACGACGACGATGCTCACCGACCGTTACGTCAAGAGTGTGTTCACCGTGATCGCAGTGGCCCTCATGGCGATCGCCGCCAACCTGTGGCTCGCGCAGCTCCGTCCCACCGTCGCGGTGGCCGAGACGCCGGCGAAGTACGAGGTCAGCATCCCGAAGGCTTGGGGCAAGCTGGTGGGCTTCTCGAACAACAATCTGCTGCTCGAGAGCAGCGACGGCATGCTGCGCATCGTGGACGTCGAAGGCCGTGAGCCGGAGTATCCCAAGATCAAGACCCAGATCCGTTGGCGGTAGGCTTCGGCCCGCCGAAAGCCACCGACTGATCACGGCGCGCATCCCCCGCCGGGGATGAAGGGGATGCGCCCCCGCCCCGTTCTGTCCTCCGGCGCCGCGCTGCTGGCGCTGGCATGCCTGCTCCCGACGATTCCCGCCTGGGCCGATTTCGAAGACGGCCGGCGCGCCTACGACACGGCCGACTATGCCACGGCCTACCGCGAGTGGCGGCCGCTCGCCGACGGCGGGAACTCCGCCGCGCAGTTCCTCGTGGGCTTCATGCACGAGCGCGGGCAAGGCGTGCCCCCGGATGCCACCGAGGCGATCGCCTGGTACCGGCGCGCCGCGCGGCAGGGCGACGTGCACGCGCAGTTCCGTCTGGGCTTTCTCTACGCCTATGGCCGGGGTGTCGCGCGCGATGATCGGCAGGCCGCGATGTGGTACGAGCGCGCGGCATCGCAAGGTAATCGGGCCGCACAGGTCGCGCTCGATCAGATGCGCCGCGAGGGGCGGCTCGCTGCCCTGAGCGCGGCCCCACCGGCCGCCGAGCAGGCACCCGAACCCGCTCCGAGCCCGCCCCCGGCGGCCCTCGTGGCGCCGCCCCCGTCGCCGACACCCGCCCCGACGGAGCGATCCGAAGCGTCGACGCCTCCCGCAGCCTCGCCGGAGCCCGTTGCCAAAGCTCCGGCGCCCGCGGCTCCGGCGTCTGAACCCGAGCCCGTGAAAGCGCCGCCCGTACCCGCCACGACTGCGCCGGACCTCGACACGAGCCAGCGGGTTGCGGCGGTGCCGGAGGCCGACACCAGCGAGCCGGTTGCGCCGGTACCACCGGTCGCGGCGGCACCAGAGGTGAAGCCCAGCGAGCCCGTCACAAAGTCGCCAGAGTCCGCGAGCGACGCGTCCCCGGTCGCCGAGATCGCGCCGGTAGCTCCCGTCGCCCCGCCGACCGCTGCGGTCGTCCCACCAGAGGCTGCCGTCGCCTCGCCGGTCGCTGTTGTCGCCCCGCCCGTCACTCCTGACAGCTCACGCCAGAGTGCAGCGAGTGATGCCGCCGGGCGCGGCCGCGCTCCGGAGGAGCCAACGAGGCCGCCCGAGCCGGTAGGGCAAGCGGCCCCGCCGGTCGCCGAGCCGCCGCCGGCCATTGCCAAGGCGCCCGAGTCCACGAGCACCTCCGCGGCGAGCGGCAGTCCGCCGCCAGCCGGTACTGGCGGCGCCCCCGTCGTTCCACCCGAGGTCCGCGTCGGCCCGCGCGAATTGCCGAGCGCGCCGGCCGAGAGCGTCGGCAACGCGGCCCGGGAGGTCCCGCCGCTGCGACGCGCGGCCGAGCGCGGCTCCGCGGGGGCCCAGTATCAGCTCGCCCTTCGCTACGCCAACGGGGAGGGCGTGCCCCAGGACGCCGAGGAGGCGGTGCGGTGGTATCGGCGCGCCGCCGAGCAGGGGCTGGCGCCCGCGCAGTATCAGCTCGGCCTCCGCTACACCAACGGCGACGGAGTCACGAAGGATTTCGCGGAGGCGGTGAACTGGTATCGCCGCGCCGCCCAGCAGGGCGTGGCCTTCGCCCAGTTCAATCTGGGCGTGCGGTACGCCAACGGCCAGGGCGTGGAGCGCGACCCGGTGCTCGCCTACATGTGGTTCAGCCTGGCCGCCCAGGGGCTGCTCGGCCAGGAGGCGGACACCGCGCGTCAGGCGCGCGATGCGATCAGGAACACGCTGTCTGACGACCAGGCGACCCGCGCCGATCGGATGGTGGCGGCCTGGAAGCCGACGCCGGAGAAGCCCGGTGCTGCGGCGGCCCGTCCACGCGCCAACTGATCCTTCCGACGCGCCGCGCGGCTACGCCTCGAAGAGGATGTCCTGCGCGCCTTCCCAGCAGAGCAGCCGCCCCACCTCCGGAAGCCGGTCGCGGCCGTCCACGATCGTGAGGAAGTGGTTGCCCGCGAGCGGGCCCATCTTGCTCGCGAAGCGTGCGGGGCCGTACGGGAAGAGGATTTCGGTCTCGCTGATTCCCGCCGGATAGAACAGGATCGCGCCGGGCGCGGGCTCGCCGGTGGAGTTCTCGGGGGTGACGCCGAGATCGAAGTCGCCGAGCGGGATCCAGCCGGCCTCGCCGCTCCAGCGGGCCTGGATGATGCGCTCACGATACGGCAGGAGCGAGCGGAAGGCCGCGCACGTGCGCGGCGCGGCGGCCTCCTCCCAGCGCGCGGTGAACGCGAGCGACCCCAGGCGGATGCGGAGCGTCGCCGTCATCGTGGGCCGGATGCTACCGGGCACGTCCCCGGAGTGTCAACGCGTGATTGACAACCTCTCGAAAGCCGAGTATCCCGCGCCAGTGATCGGGACTTGCCTCGGGAGCGGTCCATCCGCTACCGTCTAGCTCCGACCTTTCACCGATGAAGGGAGACGCGTCATGGACGAACGCCGGCTTCTGTCCCGTCGCACCTTGCTGCGGACCATGGCGGCCGCGGGAGCCTTCACCGCGGCCGAGCTCAAGTGGTGGGAGGAGCCGCTGCTGCGGCCTCGGCGCGCGTGGGGCGCCGCGCCCGTCCGCTTCCAGTTCAGCGTGCCCGAGCCCAAGCGCAACGCGCTGGTCGACTCGCTGGTGCAGCGCTTCAACCAGACCCAGAAAGACTTCGAGGTGAAGGTCGAGTTCGTGCCGCAGGCTCAGGCCCGTCAGAAGCTGATCACTTCGGTGGCCGCGGGTAGCCCACCGGACTGCTGCCAGGTCTGGGACAACTGGGTGGGGGAGTTCGAGGGAATGGGGGCGCTCGAGGACCTGACCTCGAGGGCCAAGGACTGGAAGCACTATAAGGACGTGCTGCCACTCGCGTGGCAGACCGTCACCGTCAAGAACAAGATCGCGTCGTTCCCCTGGGTGGTCACCAACGACGCGCTCTACTACCGCACCGATCGCATGAAGGAGTACGGGATCGCGGCCCCGAAGGACGACTGGGGCTTCGACCAGTTCCTCGCCTTCGCCAAGGCGTTCACGAAGACGGACAAGAACCAGTACGGCTTCGGCATGCGCGGGCAGGGGACCTGGGCGGTGCTCTACGCCACCGAGTTCATGTATGCCAACGGGGCTCAGGTACTGAAGGACGGCAAGGTGGCCATCAACTCCCGAGAGGCCGCGGAGGCGCTCGACTGGTATCTCGACCTCTTCCGCAAGCACAAGGTCTGTCCCCCCTCGGTGCCCACCGACGGCTGGCGCGGGATCGTCGAGGGCTTCGGCCGCGGGATCACCAACACCTACATCCACAACTCGGGATCGGCGGAGGAGCAGAAGGGATTCGTGGGCGAGCAGAACTTCTCCACGGTGCCGTTGCCCGTCGGTCCCGCCAAGAAGCGCACGTCGTTCTACTTCTCCGAGACCCTGACCGCCTTCAACAAGGGAAAGAATCGAGACGGCGCCTGGAGCTTCATGACCTGGCTGATGGAGGACGAGCCCAATCTCATGTACACGAAGGGGCTCGGGCTGCTGCCCTCCCGCAAGACACTGTTCGAGCGGCCCGAGTTCATGAAGGACCCCGCGTACCAGGGCTTCATCAAGTCCTTCCCGTTCTCGATCGTGAGTCCCTACCTGGCCTACGCGGGTTGGGGCGGCAAGATCGATTCCGAGGGCGTGCCGCTCTTCCAGCAGGCCCTGGTGGGCAAGCTCTCGTCGAAGGATTTCCTCGACAAGTTCGCCGAGGTCCTGACCAAGAATATGTCCTGAGCGCGCGATGGCCCGCGAAGCCACCCTCGCCGCTCCGGTCGTGCGCCCGCTCCTCTCGCGGCACGCCCGGGAGCTCCTGACCGGCTATTGCTACCTGATCCCGGTCATCCTCGCGCTCGGCTGCACGGTACTGTTCCCGATCCTCAAGGCCATGCAGATGAGCCTCTACAACCACGTGCTGATCAAGCCCCAGGAATACGGCTACGTGGGGCTCGCCAACTACGCGCGCCTGCTCCACGACGAGGTCTTCTGGCTCAGCCTGTGGAACTCCTTCGTATGGGTGTTCGGCTCGGTGACGTTCCAGTTCCTCGGCGGGTTCGCGGCCGCGCTGCTGCTCCATCAGCCGTTCCGGGCGCGCGTGGTGGTCCGGACCCTCACGCTGCTGCCCTGGATCATTCCGGGGGTGGTGGTGGCGCTGATCTGGGAGTTCATCTACCAGCCCAACTACGGGCTGCTGAACGACATCCTGAGCCGGGCGGGCCTGATGACGGAGCGGATCGCGTGGCTGGCCAATCCGAGCCTCGCGATGCCCGCGGTGATCCTTGCCAACATCTGGCGCGGCGTGCCGTTCTTCGCCATCATGCTGCTCGCCGGGCTGCAGGCGATCCCGGGCGAGCTGTACGAGGCCGCGCGGGTGGACGGCGCCTCCGTGCTCCAGCGTTTCCGCTGCATCACGCTGCCGATGCTCAAGCCGATCATCGTGGTGGCCACCGCCACCCGCGTCGTGTGGACGTTCAACTACGCCGATCTCATCTTTGTCATGACCAGCGGCGGGCCCGCCAACGCCACCCAGATCACCTCGACGTACACGCTGCTCCAGGCCTACTCGAATCTCGACTTCGGCTATGCGGCGACCCTTTCGGTGACGCTCCTCTTGATCATGCTGGCGTTCACGGTGCTCTACCTGCGGCTCACCCGCGGGCTCGAGGGCGTGGCATGAGGCGGACGCCTGGGAGCGGCCTGGTGGAGCGCGTGCTGGGGGGGCCCGTGCTCTGGATCGGACTCGTCGCGCTGTCGCTCTTCGCGGTCGCGCCGTTCGTGTGGGTGCTGCTGGCCTCGTTCAAGACCCGGGCCGAGCTCTACGCTACCCCCATCGTCTACCTGCCCGCCACCCTGAGCCTGGCCAACTACGTCGAAGCGTGGACCTCGCGGCTGACCCCGTTCAGCCGCTTCTTCGCCAATAGCCTGTGGGTCTCGTCGGTGACCATGGTGGTGACCACACTGATCTCCATCCTCGCCGGCTACGCGCTGGCCCGCTTCCGCTTTGCCGGTCGCCAGACCTTCTTGCTCGTCTTCCTGGCCACCCAGATGTTCCCGGCGGTGTTGCTCATCGCCCCGCTGCTCTCGCAATGGTACGCGCTCGGCCTGATCGACACCTACCAGGTGCTGATCTACTCCAACCTCTCCTTCACGGTCCCGTTCACGGTCTGGATGCTGGTGGGCTACTTCGAATCCATCCCCCGCGAGCTGGAGGAGAGCGCCATGCTCGACGGCTGCACGAACTTCGGCGCCCTCTGTCGCATCGTCCTGCCCCTGGCCGCTCCCGGGGTGGCCGCGACCGCGATCTTCGCCTTCGTGGCCTCGTGGAGCGAGCTCCTCTTCGCGATCACGTTCACGTCGCAGACCGAGATGCGTACGCTTTCGGCCGGGTTGCTGTTCATGGTTGGCCAGTACGAGATCCAGTGGGGGCAGCTCTCGGCTGGGGTCATCATCAGCACGATCCCGGTGGCGATCCTCTTCACCTACCTCCAGCGCCACCTGATCCAGGGGCTGTCGGCGGGTGCGGTCAAGGGCTGAGGCCCGCCTCGCCTCAGCGGCGGCGCGCCTTCCGTGCGGGGGCTCGGCCCGCCCGCGCCGGCCGGCGCGGCTTCGCGCTCTTCCGCTCCGGCAGCACCGCCACCGCCTCGACCTCGATGAGCAGGTCCGGCCGGACGAACTGGGAGATCTCGATCAGGGTGCTGGCGGGCCGGCTCGCCCCGAAGTACTCTTTCCGGACCGTGTTGACCGCTTCGCGGTGCGCCACGTTCTTGAGGTAGACGGTCACCTTGCAGACATCGGCGAAGGTCGCGCCGGCCGCGGCCAGGCAGCGCTTGATGTTCTCATGGACCTGGCGGGTCTGGGCGACGATGTCGTTGCCGCCCACGGTGCGCCCGTGGTCATCGCTGGCCACGCAGCCGGAGACGAAGACCAGCCGTCCGGCGCGGACCACGTGGACGAAGTGACTGATGGGCTCGGGCATGCCCGGCACCCAGATCTCTTCCCGGTGAGCGGTCGTGGCCATCGTCCTCTCCTCTCTCTCGACGAGGTGACGGAAGGGGTGGGGTCGCCCGGCGATTATTCTCCCGAGGGAGCGGGCGGTCAAGCCGTGTCCACTCCCGGTGAGCGGTCTGACATCGGATGTCAAGCGGGGTGTCAACCGGCCGGCGCGGCGCGTTGCCAAGTGCGGATTTTCTCTACGTGCAGGGAGCGCTCCGCGGTGGTCCGACTCTTGCTGGTTTCGGCGTCATGATCACCAAGCTCGCGACGGCCTGGCTCGCTTCGATCCTCCTCCTGACGCTCACCGCGACTCCGCTCCATCCCCAGACGCTCGACCCGGCCTCCGCCGAGGCTCTGGCCGCGACGCTCAAGATGCTGGCCGATCCCGCGATGCGGGGCCAGGTGATCGCCACCAGCCCGGCCGCCTCCGAGATCGACCGCCAGGTGCAGGGTATGGCGGGCGCCCAGCTCGCCCCGGAGGTTTACGGGCTCGCGGCCGAGGTGTTCGCGGACCTGGTGCGGAATTCGGGGGGCGATCCGAAGCTCATGAGCGAGGCCCTCGATCGGGCCAAGTCGGATCCGGCCGGCTTCGCCGCGATGCTACGACCCGAGACCCTGGAGCGGCTTCGCGCGCTCTCGGTCAAGATCTCCGATTCGCAGCGCTGAGCCATGGATCAGATCAACCTCCTGAAGGGCCGCATGGCCGAGGCGCTGGTCGAAGGCATCTTCAAGCGCGCGGGCTACACCGTAGCCCGGGTGGGGCGGGAGAGCCAGATCTCGGCCCTCGTGCGGACGGGCCGGGCCGAGTTCATGCCCGACTTCGTGGTGTGGCGGGCGCTGGACGAGCCGAGCCTCGGTCACCACTCGTATCGGCTGCTCGCGGTGGAGGTGAAGTACCGCGCCGATCTCGAGGACTATCTCCGACGCGACTCGCTTTCGCGGTCGCCGGAGATCGCCCACCAGTGGCCCGAGCTCTACGAGATCATCGTGACCGACCGGCCTGCGACGGGGCGCTCGTGCTTCCAGGCGGTGCACGTCTCGGCCCGGGCGGACGCTGGGTTTCCGGCCTCGCTCGATCTCCACCTGGTGGCCGGGCTCGACATCTACCGGAAGACAGTGGAGGAGTACGAAGATCTCGTCACCCGGGTTTTCCCGATCCTGGGCTCACGCCCCGAGCCCGCCGACGGCGGGCGCAAGCCGGAGGCCTGGATGCCGGGCCGCCGAGACGGCCATCGCCACCGGCGGCCGCGGCCGGCGGCCCGCCACGGTTACCGCGCGTCGGCGACCAGCGAGCAGCGGCAGGGCGCCAGCGAGTAGCGCAGTCCCGACGTCTCGGTGACGCTCGTCACCTGCCAGCCCGCCAGCAGCGAGTACGCCAATCGGAAGTAGTGGTCGGTGCTCTCCATCCCCGCGCTCTGACCGTTGACCACGTAGTGAGCGCGGCAGGTCATGCCTCCGAGCAGGCTCGGCCCGCAGGAGAGCGTGGTCACGTGCACCACCGTTCGAGCGGCCAGTACCTGCTGGTCGGCCGCCTTCATGACGCGCGCCATCCGGCGCACCTGCCGATGCTTGACGTGGGCCTCGATGGCCTCGCGAGCGCCGTCGAGGGTGACGCAGGAGCGCGCGAAGCGCGCCGCGTGAAAGCCCACGAACCCGACCAGCGAGAGGACCAGGACGATGAGCAGACCGCGAACGACCGTGCGTGTCTTAGCCAAGCAGGGCCTCCTGGAGCGCGAGCCCGGTAAACGGATCGACCAGTGACTGGCTCTCACGCTTGAAGGGAATCCACGTCAGACGCGGGGCCTCGAAGATCGGCTCGGCCGCTGCGGCCACCTTCACCGCCTCCGGGGTCCGGCGCTCTCCCGCCGCGGTGAAGCGCGCCAGCCGCGTCGCGTCCTCGGCATCGTAGAAGCAGCCACGAAGCGTCGGACACTCGCCGGCCCACGGCGTATAGGCCGGTGTCTTGGTCGACAGCCGAAGTCCGAGATCGTGCAGGACCTTGAGACGCCGGTAGCGGAATGCGGGCTCCCAGACGTGGGACCCGGTGCCCGCCGACGGGGCGAGCTGCCAGAATGGCAGGTACAGCGGAGCGCCCGAGGTGCCCGAGATCTGATCGGCCGTGCTCGGTGTGGCGATCTCGTGCGGGATCTCGGCCATCTCGGTGCCGTGAATCTGCCACGTCCGCTGACACGAGGTGCAGCAGAAGATCACGTCGTCGGGCTCGACCGGTAGATCCCATCCGCAGTTGGGGCAGACGAGCGGGCGAAAGCCCACCGTGAGCGGGGCGTCGCTCGCGGTCCGGCCGAGTGCCTCGTAGAGGGCGAGCGGGGCGCGGGGCTGGATCACGCTCTCGGCCACGCCGGCCACGATGGTGAGCCACTCCTGACCGCCTTGGGAGAGCTCGACGACCCAGAACGGGAAGTAGATCACCGAGAGGATGCGTCCGAGCACCTGGCGATAGACGACGTGCTCGAAACCGGGCGCGGCGAGCCCCTGCGTCATCGCCGCGTCCTGGCTCACCTGTACCGCGACGACCTTACCGAGCGCGGCCAGCGCGTCGCGCTGGAACAGCGAGATCCGGAGCGCCTGGGTGCGCACGCCCAGGGAGAAGGCGCCGAGGCCCGGGAGGTCGGCGGCCGGGAACGTCTTCTCCACGTAGCGGTCGAGAAACTGTACCGACCGCTCGGCGCTCGGCGCGGGGGCGGCGCGTGGGACGGTCAGCACCGCCTGCTCGAGCGTACGCGGGGACGGCCGATTCTCTCCGAGCAGATCGCGCACCACGTTGCCGGCCCGCTTGCCGAGGAGCACGTCGGCGCTCCAGCTCAGCATCGAGCCGACCTGGAGATCGAGCTCGGCCGGATCGGACCCACCCGCGCCGCCGAGGGAGAACACGCCCGGCTCGGGAGCGGGCCGGGGCGGGGCGTCCTGCCACTGGAAGTCGTGGCCGGTCAGCCGGTAGAAGGGAACGAAGTAGAGTTCGGCCCGCGCCACCCGGGCCTCGATCCGCCCGGTGCGGGCGGCCGCGCCGGCCACCTCCGCCTTGACCTTCGGTGCCACCCAATAGCTCAGCACCTGCTTGCGGCCGGTCACGAGGAGCGTGGAGCGACAGCTCGGGCAGCGGATGGCGTTGGCGCCTTCGGAGAAGTCGAGCGGCCCACCACAGGAGGGACACTCCGTCGAGACGACGACCTGGCTCATGGCCGCGGCCGGGGCGACCGGCGCTAGCTTCCGGTCACCGCCTGCCCGCACGAGGGACAGAACCGGGCGCCGCCGGGCAGCTCGGTCTGACAGCGCGCACAGCGGACCGCGGTCGCGAGCAGTCGGCCGCAGCGAGGGCAGAACCGATTGTCCGCGGCGACCGTCGCCTGACAGCCGGGACACGTGACCGTGACCGCCGCGGCGGTGCCGGCCGCGGGCTCCCCGCCCATGGTCCGGGCGAGCATGCCCGGCATCATCATGCCGAGGCCCGCGCCCACGCCGACTCCCACGCCTGCCGCCGCGCCGCCGCCCACTCCGCCGCCGCTCTGCGCGGCGTCGCCCATGGCCTTCGCGGCCTTGAACTTGAGGAAGCGATCGAGATCGCCGACCGCGCCCATGCCGGAGCGCTCGTCGATCATCCGCTCCACTTCTTCGGGCGGGGTGATGCGGTTGATGTAGAAGTCGACGATCTCGGTGCCGTACTTCCGGAACTCGTCGACGAGACGGGTCTTCACCGCTGCCGCCATCTCGTCGTACCTCTGGGGAAGATCGATCAGGCTCTGGACCGTCTCGCCGAGGAAGTCGTTCAGTCGCGCGACGATGACGTCGCGCAGGTAGTCCTCGATCTGGTCCGTGGTGTAGGAGCCCTGGGTGCCCACCAGGCTGTTCACGAAGAGCAGCGGCTGGCTCACGCGCATGGTGAAGCTGCCGAACGCGCGAAGCCGGATGAGGCCGAGCTGGGTGTCCTTGAAGGTCACCGGGTCCTTGGTGCCCCAGCGCATGTTGGTGAACACCTTCAGATTGACGAAGTACACCTCGGCGCGGAACGGGCTCGTGAAGCCCCACGGCAGCGAGAGCAGGCGAGTGAGGATTGGCAGGTTCTGGGTCGAGAGGGTGTGCCGGCCGGGCCCGAGCACGTCGAGGCCCTGACCGTCGCGGAAGAAGACCGCGGCCTGGTTCTCGCGCACGATGAGCTGTGCGCCCATCTTGATGTCGCCGGAGCCCCCCTCCGGATAGCGATGCACGATGCCGGTGCCGGTCTGGTCGAACCACTCGATGACTTCCATCAGGATGGCCATGGGGTCGATCCGTCCTAGTCCGCGTCGACGATGCGCCGACGCTTGTCGAAGAGCTCTTCGAAGTCGTCGAGGGTTTCCTTCATGTGTCGCGCCGCACCGTCCAGCGCCTCCGCGTCGCCGAGCGCCGCGCGGAGCGCCTCGGCCTTGGCCCGCACCACGTTGAGCGCGTCGAACAGGCCCAGGTCGAAGGCGTAGAGCTGGTCGAGAGTCTCCTCGTCGACCCGGTGGAGGTCGAAGAGCCCGGCGTAGCCCTGGCCCGCGAATTCGACGGTGCGGGTCAGGCGCTCGAGCCGGCCCGAGAGCCGCTCGAGCCGGGGCAGGGCGCTCAGGTCTTGCGATCCGGCGAGCCGGGCCTTGTCCTCCTCCAGCCCACGCATTAGGCGCCGCATCTCCGCGACGAGCCGCATCCGGACCTGCTTGTCGGTGGCCCGAGAGTTCTCGCGGTCCTGGTACCCGGCGACCCCCGGGACGAAGCGGACCAGGCGCTCGAGTCTGCTGGCGACGGTCACTGCCATGAGCCCCTCCTCTTACTGTTGGCCGGCGGCGTGCCGGACCAGTCGGGAGGAATGTGCAATCGGATTGCCACAGAGGGAGGATTGTAAGTAGTTGATTACGTATCTGTAACTGGCCCGGTAGGGTATGAGGGGCCTTGCGGCTACCCCAGAGTGTCAGTCAGCTGACACTTCTCGGCCGACTCGGGAATGCAGCAGCTCACGAGCGGCGGCCCGCCTCCGCCAGTTCTGGGAGGCCGCCAGGCCAACGCGATGCCGGACCAGACGATCGCTTGGCCCGCTGGATGTGCCTGAGAATGACCGGCGCCGACCCATGGGTGCCACCCCGCGCTGGCTCGCGTCGATCGACACCAAGAGGCTAGCAGGGCGGCATTAGGTAGCCTAACCCTAATCTTCAGCGAGTCTTCAGACGGCCGGAGCGGTCCCCTCAGTCCTTGAAATCGCGGAGGAGGCGGCCCGGGCGGCCGCAGTCACGGACCACGCCGCGCTCGTCCACGGTCCGAACCCCGTTGACCCACACCCCGAGGAGTCCCACCGCGCCGGTGTCGAGGCGGCTCGCCCCGGTGGGCAGATCGTTCACGCGCCGCTTGCCGCCGCGCCCCACCGTGGCCGGATCGAACAGCATTAGGTCGGCCCACGCACCGGGCCGGAGCCGCCCGCGATCCTTGATGCGGTAGGCGTCGGCCACCGCGGCGGTCACCGCGCGCACCGCCTGCTCGAGCGTGAGGTCGCCGCGTTCGCGCGCCCAGTGCCCGAAGAGATGGAGCCCGAAGCCCGCGTCGCAGAGAAACGAGAGATGGGCGCCCGCGTCGGAGAGGGCCACCGCCGCGTTGGGATGGCGCAGGAGCCGTCGCACCTCATCCTCGTCGATATTGAAGAGCCGGCAGTCGAACATCGCGTCGAGCTCACCGTCGAGGCCGAAGTCGAGGAAGCAGTCCCACGGGTCCTGGCCCCGCTCGCGCGCGAGCGTCCCGATGGTCTGGCCCTCGAGCGCCCGATGCTCGGGGCGCGTCGCCGCCGTGATGGTCAGGTGATCCCAGTTCTTGTCGCTGAAGCGGTTCGGCACGCCCGGCTGGCCGATCTCCTTCTTGAGCGCGGCCCGGAAAGAAGGGTCCGCGAGTACCGCGCGATAGCGCGTCTCGCCCTCCGCCACGATGGCGGGGCGCCACGCGAGGAACGCCTCGAGCGGGTAGGGATGCCGCAGGGTGAACTCCATGCCCAGCGGGAAACACCCGACCTGCGCCCACAGCTCCCGCCCGCGGGAGCGGGCCGCCTCGATCTCGGACAGCTCGCGGAAGACGCGAGTCGGATCGCCCGGGTCGACGAACATGGCCGCGATCATCACCGGACGGCGGTTGGCCGCCGCGATGGACTCGAGCCACGGCACCGTGGTGGTCATGCCCTTGGTGAGCATGAAGACGCCGCGCCCCACTTCGCCGAGCGCGCCGGTCAGCGCGGTCATCTCGCGCTCGTCGGCCAGGCGCGAGGGCATCGGGATGCCATTCTCGCCGTTGTGCTGCTCGAGGGTGGACGTGGCGAAGCCGATGGCCCCGGCCCGCAGCGCCTCGACCACGATCCGGCGCATCTCCGCGATCTCGGCGTCGGTGGCCTTGCGCGAGCTGGCCTCCTCGCCGAGCACGTAGGTGCGCACCGAGGAGTGGCCGACGAACGACGCCACGTTGGGCACGAGCCCGCGGCGCTCCAGCGAGCCCAGGTATTCCGGATAGCTCTCGAAGTCCCAGTTGATCCCGGCGCGCATGGCCTCGAGCGACATCCCCTCGACGTGGGTGAGATTGCGCACGGTGAGGTCGCGATGTGCGGGACGGCACGGGGCGATGGTGAAACCGCAGTTGCCGATCACCACCGTGGTGACGCCGAGCGCGGTCGATGGCGTCGCGTAGGGATCCCAGGTGAGCTGCGCGTCATAGTGCGTGTGCAGGTCCACGATGCCCGGGGCCAGCACGAGCCCGCCCGCGTCCACGCGCTCGCGCGCGGGTCCGAGATCGCCGGCGCGGCGGTCGCCGCTGATCGCCGCGATGCGCCCGTCCGTCACCGCGAGACTGCCGTCGCGCGCAGAAGTTCCGAGACCGTCGATGAGCCGAGCGTTGTCGATCACGAGATCGTACACGAGAGAGGCCTCCTGGGGAGTGGGGCTCGGCTGACCGACCGAGGCTAGCCCGGCCCGCAGCCCGAGTCAACCGGGCCCGCGGGCCGGCCGGTGTGCCCCCCGCGGGCCACCGTGGTCTGTACCACCGGCGCCCGGCCCCGGGGCAGCCCGAACCACAAGCCGACTAGTCCATGGGATATCGCGCTCAGGCACGAGATCTCAGGTGTGCCACAAGCCCGGCCCCCACGAGCGCGGCGCAATGATAGAATCGGGCCCCCGAGTCGACCTGAACAGAGCGTGGGAGTGGGATATGGAGCTGATGTCGAAGCGCTTCGCCGACATGGTGGCCCTGTTCCCTCAGGGCCGCATCGACCACGCGACGGCGGACGGATTCAAGGCGGCGCTCGCTCCCCATCTCACGACCTGCGCGGCCGGCCGCGACCGGATGGTGCTCGACCTGACCGGCGTCGAGTACATCAGCAGCGTCGGCCTTCGCGTGCTCATGCTGGCCTCCAAGCAGGCGAAGGCGCAGGGCGGTGCTCTGGTGGTGGCCGGGCTGCAGCCCGTCGTGCGCGAGATCTTCGAGATCAGCCGCTTCCACCTGGTGCTCGAGGTCTTCCCGACCTTGCGCGAGGCCCTGGCCAAGCTTTCGGCCGCCGCGTTGGCCGCCTTCGATGCCGCCTGAGGGCGGACCGGTGCTCGTCCGGTTCTGGGGCACGCGGGGCTCGATCCCGGTGGCCATGACCTCGGCCGAGGTGAAGCGCAAGCTCGTCGCCGCGCTGGTCGCCGCCGCCGGGCGCGGGCTCGACACCCCGGGCAAGGCGCGCGCCTTCGTCGAGCAGCAGCTCGACTTCTCGGTCTCCCACACCTTCGGGGGCAACTCCTCGTGCGTGCAGATCGAGACGGGCGCGGAGGACTACGTGCTATGCGACCTGGGCAGCGGCGCGCGGCTGTTCGGTAACAGCGTCCTGGCGACGCGCGGGCCCGGCGGCCATCGTTTCCACGTCTTCATGTCGCATCTCCACTGGGACCACATCATGGGATTCCCGTTCTTCATGCCCGCCTACCTGCCGGGCAACCACGTGCGCATCTACGGCTGTCACGCGACCCTCGAGGAAGCCTTCCGCCGACAGAACGCGGCGCCGTCGTTCCCGGTCGATTTCTCTCGGATGAACGCCCGGATCGAGTTCATCCGGCTCGAGCCCGAGCGCGACTACGATATCGCGGGGCTGCGGGTCCGGGCCAAGCGCCAGCACCACGGCGGCGACTCCTACGGCTACCGCATCGAGCGGCACGGCAAGGTGGTCGTCTACTCCACCGACTCCGAGCACAAGCAGGACGACCCGGAGGAGGTGAAGGCCTTCGTGGAGTTCTTCCGCGACGCCGATCTCGTGATCTTCGACGCGCAGTACTCGCTCGCCGACGCCATCTCGGTCAAGGAGGACTGGGGGCATTCGAGCAACGTGGTGGGGGTGGAGATGTGCCAGCTCGCGCGGGCGCGCCGGCTCTGTCTCTATCACCACGAGCCGATCTTCGACGACGAGCGCATCGCGAAGCTGCTGGCCGAGACCCGGCGGCTGGAAGAGATCACGCGGACCGATCACCGGGTCGAGGTCCACTCGGCCTACGACGGGATGGAGATCGCGCTCTGAGGCGACGGCTCTGAGCGCAGGCCCGGATGGCCCGGTGGGCGCGCCGTCGGGTGCGGCGCACTGGATGGAGCGGCGATGGGCCCGCCTGCTCCGCGGCGGGCGAGGCCGCCCGCTGGGTCTCCTGCTGCTCGCGGTGCTGGTGGTCCTGGTGTGGCTGCCCGAGACGCCCGGGCTCCAGGTCCTCCGCCTGGCCTGCTTCGACACCTACCAGAGTCGCGCGCCGCGGGTTCGCCGCTCGGATTCGGTGGTGATCGTCGCCATCGACGACGAAAGCCTGAAGCGGCTCGGCCAGTGGCCGTGGCCGCGCACCCGGCTGGCCCGGCTCGTGAGCCGGATCAGCGACGCACACCCGGCGGCGATCGGGCTCGACATCCTGATGCCCGAGTACGATCGGCTCTCCCCTGGTCGGCTCGGAGAGCTCGTCGAGGGCCTCGACGCGGACCTGGCTCAAAAGCTCGCGGCGATGGCCAGCAATGACGCGGTACTCGCCCGCGCCCTGCGCGGCCGGCCGGTCGTCCTGGGCGTGGCCGGCGCCGACGGTGGTGACGCCACGCCGGGGGCCGTCGGGTCCGCCCCGGTGCGGGCCTTCGGTGCCGACCCCGCCCCGTTCCTGCCGAGGTTCTCGACCGGGGTCGGCAGCGTACCGGAGATCGACGGGGCCGCGATGGGTCGCGGACTGGTCAGCGTCGACGCCGAGCGTGGCGTGGTGCGGCGCGTGCCGCTCCTCGCGGTGGTAGGCGGCACCGTGATGCCCACCCTTGCGCTTGAGATGCTGCGCGTGGCCGCGCGCGTGCCGGCCGTCACCGTGCGGGTCGGGGCGCGCGGGATGCTGGTGGCCGCCGTCGGGGATCTGGTGGTGCCGACCGAGCGGGATAGCCGGGTGTGGCTGCACTACAGCCACCACGACCCCGCGCGGTTCGTCTCGGCCGCCGATGTGCTCGCCGGGCTCGTCGAGGCGGAGCGTTTCCAGGGACGCCTCGTCCTGATCGGGGCGAACGCGCTCGGCCTGTCCGATGCTCAGGGGACTCCAGTAGCGGATCAGATGTCGGGCGTCGAGATCCACGCCCAGCTCCTCGAAGGCCTGGTCGAGGGGTCGCTCCTGTCCCGGCCCACGCTCGTGCACTGGATCGAGATCGTCGGGTTATCGCTGGGCGGCCTCCTCCTGCTCGCGGCGGTGCCGCGGCTTCGCGCGCGGCGGTCGGTGGCGCTGCTCCTGCTGCTGATCGGCACGTTCGTCGCGCTGGGCGTGCTCGGCTACCTCGGCCGGGGCGTGCTCTTCGACGCCGCCACGCCCTCGCTCGCTCTCGCGGTGCTGTTCACGGTGATGCTCGCGCTCACCCTCACCGAGGCGGAGAGCCAGCGTCGCGCGCTGCGCCGGCAGATCGAGCAGCAGCGCGAGGCGGCGGCCCGGCTCGCCGGCGAGCTCGAAGCGGCGCGGCGCATCCAGATGGGCACGCTGCCCCGCCCCGCGGTGGCCTTCCCCGGCGAGACCCGCTTCGATCTCTACGCGCTGCTCGAGCCGGCCCGAGAGGTGGGCGGCGACCTCTACGATTTCTTCTACCTGGACCCCGACCACCTCTTCTTCATGATCGGCGACGTGTCCGGCAAGGGGTTGCCCGGGAGCCTCTTCATGGCGATCAGCAAGGCGCTCTACAAGAGCACCGCGCTGCGCCGGCACGGTCAGGTGGCCGCGATGATGCGCGAGGCCGACGCGGAGATCTCCCGTGACAACGGCGAGGGTCTGTTCGTGACGGTGCTGGCCGGCATCCTGGACGCGCGGACGGGCGATCTCGAGTACTGCATCGCGGGCCACGAGCCGCCGTATCTGCTGCCACGAGGCGCACGTCTCCTGAGCCGGCTGGACGAAGGCGGTGGCCCGCCGCTGTGCGCGGTGGACGGGTTCCCCTATACGGCGGCCGGGCGGCGGTTGGAGCCCGGCGATACGCTGTGCCTCATCACCGACGGCATCACGGAGGCGGCGAGCCCGAGCGGCGAGCTCTACGGGCGCGCGCGCCTCGAGGCGCTGCTCGGGCGACTCGGCTCACTCACGAGCGCGGCCGAGGTCGCGGAGACCATCCGGGGTGACGTGGCCGGGTTCACCGGCAGCGCCGAGCCCTCCGACGACATCGCGGTGCTCATCCTACGCTTCGCCGGAACCGCGTCGGTGTCTGGCGCCCACTCTGCTGCTATCGCCCACTCTGCTATCGAACGTTGATCTCCACGCGTCGATTCCGCGGCTCGGCCACCTCGTCGGCCGTGGGCACGAGCGGCTCGCGCTCCCCGCGGCCCTCGACGCGGATCCGCTCGACCGCGACGCCCGCCTTCACCAGCTCGTCCCGTACGCGCTCCGCGCGCCGGAGCGAGAGCGCGTCGTTGTAGGGTACGGTGCCGACGCGGTCGGTATGCCCGATCACGATGATCTCCGGGGCGGGTCGCCGGGCGATCTCGTCGATGATCCGGCCCACGATCTGCTTCGAGTCCGGGGTCAGCTCGTCGCGCGCCTCGAGGAAGTAGACGATGAACGAGATCGGCCGGCCGGGCTGGGCGGCCAGCGCGACGCCGAAGGCTTTCTGGACTTCCTGCTCGGTGATCGCTCCCGGCTCGACCCGACCCGGCTCTGTCACCCGCGCCGTCGCATACGGCTGATCGAGCACGGTCTGCCTGCCGCCGCTCTCCACGCTCACCGCGCCGACGTGTCCGTCCTGGGCCGGGATGAGCACGTAGAGATCGTTGCGGGCGGGCTTGGCGCAACCGGACAGCAGCAGGATCCCGAGCGCCGCGAGCCCGGCCAGCCTACCCATCGCGAGACCGGATCAGTCCTTGGCGTCGCCGGTGCGGACGAGGAACTCGGTACCGCGCACGCCCAGCACCGCGGCCGGGGTCTTCACCTTCATCGCGTCCGGCGAAGCCTTCGCGAGCTTGCCCGAGACCACCGCGAGCGTACCCTTCTGGAGGCTGCTCTCGAAGGAGCCCTGGTGGGTCGTCGGGTCGAAGGCGAAGCGATCGATGGCGAGCACACTGTTGGGTCCGGCGGAGAGCAGGCTGTTGTCGAGGAAGGTGATGCCCACCGATCCGTCGGCGCCCGTGGTCACCACGTCGCCGGCCTGCACCGTGGCGCCCACCGCGGCGGGAATCGTCTGGCCCGCGCGGCCGATCTGCACCACGCCCTTGGACACCTTGACGTGGCCGGCCTCCTGGGCGCCGGCCATCGCCGGCAGGGTCGCCATGAGGACGGCGGAAGCGGCCAGCAGCGCGAACGAGCGGGACATGCGGTTCTCCTTCTCGATGGGACTGCCGGGCCGCCGGACGCCGCCCGGGCGAGGCCTATAATAGCCCAAAGTGCGGGGCTCAGAAGCTCGCGGAAATGATGAAGGCGAGTGGGGAGGCGTGCGCAGTGAAGTCCCTCCGGTCGTCGGGCAGCCGCTCGTACACGTCCTCGAGACAACGCCGATCGTACAGTGCGCCGGGGAGGTGATTCGTACGCCATGAGCGGCCGCTTCAGCCGGATCTTTCCCGCCCGTCGCGACGCCCTGCCGCAGGTCGACGCTTTTCTCGCGGAGGTATGCGCCGCGGCCGAGCTCGGGCGGGAGGCCTGCCTGCGCCTCACCCTTCTGGTGGAGGAGCTCTTCACCAACACGGTGGTCCACGGCCACGGGGCGGATAGCGACGAGCCAGTGCGGCTCGACTGTGACGTGGCCCCCGGCCGTATCGCGCTCACCTACGAGGACACCGGGCCCGCGCACGACCCGTTCGGCCAGGTGGTCGCGCCCGATGCGGCCGCGGACATCGAGGATCGCCCGGTGGGAGGGCTCGGCGTGCTGCTCGTCTCGGCGATGGCCCAGCAGGTGGAGTACCGGCGGGACGGCGACCGCAACCGCATCTCGCTCGTCATCGGTATCGTCTCCTGACCGCCGGTGACCCGGCGCCCGGCCGGAGCCTAGGCAGAGCCGGGCGCGGCCTGCTACCATCCCCGCGGAGGTCTCTTCCCCATGAACTGGAAGTCGGAGATGGACGAGCTCAAGCGCCGCGAGGAGTTCGCGGAGCAGCTGGGCGGCGCCGAACGGGTCAAGAGGCAGCACGACGGCGGGCGCTACACGATCCGCGAGCGCATCGCGCGGTTGGTGGATGGCGACAGCTTCCATGAGATCGGCAAGATCGCGGGGAAGGCCTCCTACGACGCCAACAACGACCTCAAGGAGCTGACCCCGTCGAACTTCGTCTTCGGCCGCGCCCGACTCGACGGCCGACCGGTGGTGGTCGGCGGCGACGACTTCACGGTGCGCGGCGGTTCGGCCGACGCCACCATCAAGGGCAAGCACAATCAGTGCGAGCAGATGGCCAACGAGCTCAGACTGCCGCTCATTCGCCTCGTGGAGGGCTCGGGCGGCGGCGGCTCGGTGAAGACGATCGAGACCACCGGGCGGGCCAACGTGCCCGGCGTCTCCGGCTGGGAGTGGGTGGTCAACAGCATCGGCACCGTGCCGCGAGTGGCGCTGGGCCTGGGCTCGGTGGCTGGGCTCGGGGCCGCGCACCTCGCGGCGGCCCACTTCTCGGTGATGATCAAGGACAAGTCGGCGCTGTTCGTCGCCGGTCCGCCGGTGGTGGCGAGGCTCGGGCAGAAGCTCACCAAGAACCAGCTCGGCGGCTGGCAGATCCAGCTCAAGGCCGGCGCGGTGGACCAGGCGGTGGATACGGAGGAGGAGGCCTTCGCGGCGGCCCGGCGTTTCCTCTCCTACCTGCCCTCGTCGATCTACGAGCTGCCGCCGCGGGGGCCGCAGAGCGACGACCCGGAGCGTCGCGAGGAGTGGCTCAGCGACGCGGTACCGCGCGACATCCGCAAGCCGTACAAGATGCGCGCGATCGTGGAGGCGGTGGTGGACCGCGATTCGTTCTTCGAGATCCAGCCGCTCTACGGCCGCGCGATCGTCACCGGGCTGGCCCGGCTCGACGGCTGGCCGGTCGCGGTCCTGGCGAGCGATCCGTACTTCTACGGGGGCGCGTGGACCGCGGACACCTGCCAGAAGGTGGAGCGGTTCGTCGATTTCGCGCAGACCTTCCACCTGCCGGTGGTCTACTTGGTGGATTGCCCGGGCTTCCTGATCGGCCTCGAGGCGGAGCAGACCGGCACGATCAAGCAGGGCGTGCGCGCGATGTCCGCGATCTGGCAGTCCACCATGCCGTGGTGCGCGGTCATCATCCGCAACGTGTTCGGAGTGGCGGGCGCGGCCCACAAGCCGGGCGCGCGCTACGGTCCGCGCTACGCGTGGCCGTCGGGGCGCTGGGGCTCGCTGCCGCTCGAAGGCGGCATCGAGGCCGCCTACCGCGCCGATCTCGACGCGGCCCCGGATCGCGCCGCCAAGATGGTCGAGATCGAAGAGCGGCTGCAGAAGCTCCGCTCGCCGTTCCGCTCGGCGGAGACGTTCTGGATCGAGGAGATCATCGATCCGCGGGCCACCCGCCCCCTGCTCTGCGAGTTCGCCGAGCTGTCGGCGCCGCTACGCGAGCCCGGCCCGTCCACCCACCGCATGCGGCCCTGAGGGAGCCCTCGCCATGGCGTACCAGGCCTTCGATCTCACCGGCAAGACCGCGATCGTCACCGGTGGCAACAGCGGCATCGGGCTCGGCATGGCGGAGGCGCTCGCGCACGCGGGCGCCGCGGTCTGTATCTGGGGCACCAACGAGGACAAGAACGTGCACGCGCTGGCGCGCCTGCACGCGATCGGGGCCAAGGCCCTCGCGCTGCGCTGCGACGTGAGCGACGAGGCCGCGGTGGACCACGCGTTCGCCCACACCGTGTCGACCCTCGGCGGCGTGGACGCCTGCTTCGTCAACGCGGGGGTGTCCGGCCGCGGCGCGGCGGCCAGCTTCGCGGAGATGACCACCGAGGAGTGGCATCGGGTGCTGAAGGTCAACCTGGACGGCGCCTTCTTCACGCTGCGCGCAGCGGCGCGGCACATGACCGCGCGTGGTGAAGGCGGCTCGCTGGCCGTCACCGCGAGCCTGGCCGCGCTCGAAGGCTCGCCGCTCAGCGCGCACTACGCGGCCAGCAAGGGCGCGATGCTCTCGGTGATGCGCGCGCTCGCGGTGGGCCTCGCGCGGCACAAGATCCGCGTCAACGCGATCGTGCCCGGCTGGATCGACACGCCGATGACCGAGAAGGCGGTGCACGGCGACGCCTTCAAGACGCGGGTGCTTCCTCGAGTGCCGGCGCGGCGCTGGGGCACGGGCGGCGACTTCGGGGGCATCGCGGTCTACCTCACGAGCGACGCCAGCAGCTACCACACCGGCGACACCTTCATCATCGACGGCGGCTACGCCATCTTCTAAGAGCGCTTCGCTTCCCGCCACTCACCCGGCCGGAGCTCCCCGAGCGCGTACTCCCCGATCCCCACCCGGATCAACCGCAGCGTCGGATAGCCGACCGCCGCGGTCATCCGCCGAACCTGCCGGTTGCGGCCCTCCCGCAGCGTGATCTCGATCCACGCGGTCGGAATCGCCGCCCGGTACCGGATCGGGGGCTCGCGCGGCCACAACCCGGCCGGCTCGGAGATCCGCTGGACTCGCGCCGGCCGTGTCCGCCCGTCCTTGAGGACGACCCCGCGCCCCAGGTGCTCGATCACCTCCGGCCCCGGCTCACCCTCGACCTGCGCCCAGTAGGTCTTCTCGGTTCCGTGGCGGGGATCGGAGAGGCGCGCCTGGAGGACGCCGTCGTCGGTGAGGAGCACGAGGCCCTCGCTGTCGTGGTCGAGGCGGCCCGCCGCGTAGACGTCGCGCACCGGTACGTGGTCGGCGAGCGTCGGCCGCCCGGCCCGGTCGGTGAACTGGCAGAGCACGCCGTACGGCTTGTTGAGGAGGATCAGTACGGGGCGCTTCACCGGCGAGGAGGTCTGCGCACCCGCGCGGCTACCGACCCGTGAAGCGCGGCGACCGCTTCTCCATGAAGTGGGCCACGCCCTCCTTGAAGTCCTCGGTGCCGAAGCTCCGGCGCATCTCCTCGTCGGCGACGGCGGTCGCCTCCGCGAGCGTCTGGAACTGGGCTTCCCAGAGCTGCCGCTTCATGACCTGCATCGAGCGCGGCGAGACCAGGTCGGCCAGCTCGCGGGCGTACGCGCGCACCCCGTCGGTGAACGAGTCCGCCGGCAGCACCTGCGACACCAGTCCCATCGCGAGCGCCTCCTGGGCGCCGATCTTGCGGGCGGAGAGGAGCAGGTCCAGCGCGTGCGGCAGGCCGACGAGGCGCGGCAGCATCCAGCTCACGCCGTGCTCGGCGATCAGCCCGCGTCGCGAGAAGGCGGTGGTGAAGACCGCGCGGTCGGCCGCGATGCGGAAGTCGCAGTAGAGCGAGACCACCAGGCCCAGGCCCGCGGTGGCGCCGTTGAGCGCGGCGATGATGGGTTTCGGCACGGTCGGGAAGTAGGCGTAGGGCCCCTGGAAGTCGAGCCGCGTCTCGTTCGACTCGCGCGGGGCCGCCCGCTCGGCCTCCGCCCGGATGCCGCCCTCGCTCACGATGCCGGAGAGCATCTGCATGTCGGCGCCCGCGCAGAAGCCGCGCCCCGCGCCGGTCAGCACGATCACGCGGACCGCCTCGTCCCGCGCCGCCTCCTGCATCGCCCGCCGTACCTCGTGCCCCATCACCGCGGTCCACGCGTTGAGCTTGTCCGGACGATTCAGGGTGACGGTGGCGATGCGGTCCCGCACCTCGTAGAGGATCTGCTCGTAGCCCATGTGCGTGCTCCTTCGCGGGTGATGACCGTGCCCGGCGCGGCGGCGGTCGTGGAGTCGCATGATAGCGCGTCGCACCGTGGGCGCGCCATCCCGGTCGGGTACGATGGCGGCTGGGTGCGCGCCGAGTGGGGGAGAGCGCCCTCCTCCACTCGTGCCGAAGGCGCCCGCGCCGTATGATGTCGTCAGAATCGCCAGGAGCCGCCACCGGATGTCGGCTCCCGAGAGCGACCGAGCCGCGGCGCGATCAGAGAGAGGAGCGTCCATGAAGATCCATCATCTGTACGTCGACCAGAAGGGCGAGTCGCACTTCGAGGACATGGAGGTCCCGTACACCGAGTCGGGCCGCGCCGGCCGGTTGTCGGCGCGCCTGCCCGCCACCGGCATCATCTTCCGCGAGGTCCAGCCGGACTACGATCTCGACTGGCATCCGGCGCCGCGCCGGCAATACATCATCAACCTCGACGCGGGCGTGCAGATCACCGCGAGTGACGGTGAGGCGCGCCGCATCGGCGCGGGCGAGGTCATCCTGGTGGAGGACACCTGGGGCAAGGGGCACCTGTCCAAGGCGATCGACGGCAAGCTGCGGCATTGCATCTTCGTGCCGATCGAGTAGCCGGCGAGCCCGCCGCTCAGGTCTGGTTGGCGAGGACGAGGGTGCCGGCGGCGGAGAGCATGCCCCCCATGCCGTTGACCAGGGAGCAGCGAACCCCGGGCACCTGGCGCGCGCCGCCTTCGCCGCGGAGCTGGCGGGTGGCCTCGATGATCGGGAAGATGCCGTACATGCCGGAGTGGGTATAGGAGAGCCCGCCCCCGTTGGTGTTGATCGGCAGGGTCCCGCCCGGGGTCGCGCGACCCTCGGTGAAGAACTGCACACCCTCGCCCGGCTTCGCCATGCCGAGCGATTCGAGCATGATGGGCGGGCCCGAGGTGAAGGCGTCGTAGAGCATCACGTGGTTGAAGTCCCGCGCGCTCACCCCCGCCATCGAGAAGGCGCGCTCGCCGGCCAGTCGCGTGGCCGCGCTGGCGCTGAGATCCTCCATCTGCGTGACCATCACGTGCTCGGTGGCCTCGCCGAAGCCGCGCACGTAGACCGGTGCCTTGGCGCAATCGCGCGCTCGGTCCGCGCGGGTGAGGACCACCGCTCCGCCCGCGTCGGTCACGAGGCAGATGTTGAGCAGGTTGAACGGATACGAGACCGGGCGAGAGTTGAGCACGTCGGCCACCGTGATCGGATCCCGGAAGCGCGCCTTGGGGTTCAGGGCCGCCCACTTCCGGGTGGACACCGCCACCTGCGCCCACTGCTCGAGCGTGGTGCCGTGGTCGTGCATGTGGCGGGTGGTGATCATGCCGAAATAGGTGGTCGCGCCGCCGAAACCGTAGGGGAACTCGAACTGCCCGCTCAGCGCGGTGTCGCGGCTGCGCGTGACCCCGGTGCCGGAGCGCCCACTCTCCCCGTGCGAGACCACCGCCACGTCGCAGAGCCCGTGGTGCAGGGCGGCCACCGCGTGGCCGACCATGATGATGAAGGAGCAGCCGCCCACCGTGGTGCCGTCCACGTAGCGCGGCTTGACCCCGAGGGCCTCGCCCAGGGTGGCGGGCGAGTGCTGGCCCGCTGTGAAGACGCCGTCCACGTCGGAGACCTTGAGCCCCGCGTCGCGGACCGCGTTGGAAATGGCTTCGAGATGCAGCGAGAGCTGACTCTTCTGGGGCAGGGTTCCGATCTCGTCGCTCTCGTCCACGCCCACGATGCAGGCCACGTTGCGGAGCTCGCGCTGCCGGTCGGTCGTGCTGGCCATGACGATCACCGCCTCGGCTGGAACAACGGAAGGGTCACCTCGTCGGTGATCTTAGTGAACACCACCTCGACCGGCATGTCGCACTTGACCACCCGCGGATCCGGCTCGACGTTGATGAGGTTGGACATCAGGCGCGGGCCCTCGTCGAGCTGGATCATCGCCAGCACGTAGGGCGGCTTGATCTTCCACGCCTTCTGGAAAGCCTGGTGGGCGATCTCGAAGGAGTGGAGCTTGCCGCGCCCGCTCGCCTGCATCCAGCCGATCCGGCGGGAGTGACAGCGCGGGCACAGGATGCGTGGATAGAAGAACACGTGTCCGCACTCCTCGCAGCGGGGCAGCATCAGCTTCTGGGCCTTGCAGCCGTCCCAGAAGGGCTTGGCCTCCGGGGTGATCGGGGTCGGCAGGGGGCGATCGATGTCCATGGCTCTCCTCTCCGGCGTGAGACTCTACGCGGGGGCGGGGAGGGTGTCAACGAAGCCGGCGGCGCGCCCCGAGGGACGCGCCGCCGCGGCGCAACGAGAGAACGACTACTTGCTGATGCCGGTGGGGCCGTTGCTGAATTCCCCGGCGGAGGGCATGCGGCGCTCGTTCGGGTCGGTCTGTGCTCCTCCGATCGGTCCGTTGGCGAACTCCGAGCCGGTCGGGATGTGATCCTTCGAGCCGAGCGTGGCGCCGCCGCCGGCCGGACCGTTGGCGAACTCGGCGGTCGAGGGCATCTTGGCCTCGTCGGTGGTGGCGGTGCCCTGGTTGGTGAGCTCGGCCGCCTGCGCGGACGCAACGCCCACGCCCATCGTGCAAACTCCGACCATCGCGTAGATCATCATGCGCTTCATTTCGTGTTCCTCCCGCCACCGCGCGCGCGGTGGCGCACGGCGGCTGCTGGGGTCTCGATCGCCTTCGTGGCACGGATCAGAGCGAAGGGATCGGCGAGACCGGAGGCGAGCGCGTGGGGGGAGAAACGCCGGGGGTGGCCGCCGGGCACACGTCCTCCGCGTCGGCCACCACGCCCTGGGTGCGGAGCGTGGGCTTGGGGAGCGTCGTGGTGATCGCGACGACCCCGGCGCTCGAGTGGATGAAGTCGACGACGTCGTCGAAATCGGGATCGTCGTAGAAGGCGGCTGTCCGGGACGGGTCGGAAGGACAGGCGTGGACGAGCGGGCTGAACAGAGCCACCACGACGCCGGTGAGGAGCGCCACCCACCAGCCCCTAGGACGAGCAAAGGTCATCGGCATGAAGCGTACCACCAGCCGACGCCGGTGGCTAACCGTCACGATCGGCGGCTCAGGGCAAGGTGAACGCGACGACGTAGTCGCCCAACGTCGTGCCGAGCTTGCCGTGGCCGCCCGCCGCGATGACTACGTACTGGCGTCCGTCGAGGCGATAGCTCATCGGCGTCGCCTGGCCGCCCGCGGGCAGCGCGTATTTCCAGACCTCCTGCCCGGTGGAGGAGTCGAAGGCCCGGAGATGGTCGTCCATGGAGGCCGCGCTGAAGACGAGGCCGCCCGCGGTCGCCATCGGTCCGCCCAGATTCGGGCTGCCGGCCCGGAGCAGCTCGGGCCGGAAAAGCCACACCAGCATCCATCGGAAGGTGCTGTACGCCGGCGAGCCGAGCGGCACGTCCCACGCGGTCTTGCCCGAGAACAAGTCCACCGCGGCGAGGGTGCCCCACGGCGGCGCATTGCACGGCGTCCCGCCGGGAGAGAGCAGCGGCACTCGGCGCATCGCGTACGGCGTGCCCGCCTGCAGGGCCAGCTCCGCGCGCAGGCGCTCGTCGCTCGTGCCGTGGGCCGATTCCAGCGCGAGCTTGTCGTGCGGGATGAGCCGCACCGTCATGGCCAGGCGGTTCGTGTTCATGAAGAGCAGGTGGCGGGCCGGATCGTAGGCCGAGCTGCCCCAGTTCACGCCGCCCACGTGGCCCGGGAACACCACGGTGCCCCGCAGGCTCGGGGGCGTGAAGATGCCCTCCGAGCGCAAGGCCGCGATCCGGTCGCGGCACCACGTGCGATCGGCCTCGGTGGCGCCCCACGCGTCGTCCGGCGTGAGTCGCTCCGGAACGACCGAGATGCCGGAGGAGGGCTGCGTCGGCCACGCTTCCTCGCCGGGGACGTCGCTCGCGGGCGCCGGGCGCTCCTCCACCGGGATGAGCGGCGTACCGGTCACGCGATCCAGGATGAATACGCGCCCCATCTTCGTGGTGATGGCGATGGCGGGCGTGCGGTCCCGCCACGTGAAGAGCGTCGGCTGGGACGCGACGTCGTAGTCCCAGAGATCGTGGTGGACGACCTGGAACCCCCAGACGAGCTCGCCGGTGGCCGCGCGCAGGGCGACGACGGAATTGGCCCACCGGTTGTCGCCCTTTCGAACGCCGCCGAAGTAGTCGGGGCTGGCGCTGCCGGTGGGGACGAAGACCAGACCGCGCTCCGGATCGACGGACACGGTCGACCAGGCGTTGCCCGCGCCGGTGCGCGGAGTGGTCTGGCTCGCCCAGGGAATCGGGTCCCAGGTCCAGCGGAGCGCGCCCGAACGGGCGTCGAAGGCGCGCACGATTCCCCGCTCGACGTCCACCGCCCGGTTGTCGCCGATGGACGAGCCGACGATCACGAGGTCGCCGGCCACCGCGGGAGCGGAGGTCACCTGGTAGTTGCCGAGGTCGCGAAGGTCGACTCCACGAGTGAGATCGACCTGGCCACCCGCGCCGAAGTCGGCACAGGGCTTCCCGGTGTCGCCGTCGAGCGCGATGAGCCGGGCGTCGAGCGTGCCCATGAAGATGCGAAGCCGGCACGACCGCCCGGCGGTCGGGTCCCGCCAGGCCGCCACGCCTCGAGAGGTGACCTCGGAGTAGCCGTGCGAGAGATCGAGGGCGGCGTCGTACTCCCAGAGCCTCGCGCCGCTCCGCGGATCGAGCGCGATGACGTGGTTGTACGGCGTGCTCAGGAAGAGCTTGCCGTCGACCAGGATGGGCGTGGCCTCGAACGCGGCCTTGCGGTTGAGCGGGGTGGCCGCGTCGAGCGCGCCGGTCCGGTACGTCCACGCGACCCGAAGCTGCGCCACGTTCGTTCGATCGATCTGCTCGGCCGGCGAGTAGCGGGCCCCACCGGGATCGTTGCCGTAGGTGGGCCAGCCGGAATCGGTCGGCGACTGGGCGGTCGCGGCCGAAGCGAAGACGAACAGGAAGACGGCGAGGCGGCCGGCGCTTGGCTTCACGGCGCGCCCCCGCTCAGACCGCGGGCTCGCCCGCGGTGACCGCGATGCACTGGCCGGAGAGGTTCTTGGCCGCCTCGCTGCAGAGGTATACTGCCAGCGTCGCGATGTCCTCCGCGGTGGACATGCGCTTGAGCGGCGCGCGCTCGACGAAGTTGCGCCGCATGTCCTCGAGCGCCACCCCGCGCACCTCCGCCTGCCCGGCGATGACCCGGTCGATCCGGTCGCCCGCGACCGCGCCCGGCGCGATGGCGTTGACCCGGATGTTGTGCGGGGCCAGCTCGAGCGCCATGCCGTAGGTCATCCCGACCTGCCCGGCCTTGGCCGAGCAGTAGCCGATGCGGAACGGCAGCCCGCGGCGGCCAGCGGTGGACGAGACGCTGACGATGGCGCCGCCGCCCGCCTTGATCATCGCGGGCACCGCGAAGCGGATGCACATGTAGGAGCTGGTGAGGCAGGAGTTGATCGTGTAGAACCAGTCGTCGGTGGTGTACTCCTGCACCCGCTTGGTCGGTCCGCCGTCGCCCGCGTTGTTGACGAGGGTGTCGAGCTTGCCGAAGGCCTTGACCGAGGCCTCCACCATCCGCTGCACGTCGGCCTCGGTGGCCGCGTCGCCGGTCACCGCCAGCGCCCGGCCGCCGTCGGCCTCGATGAGGGCCGCGGTTTCCGCCACCAGGTCCCGGCTCCGGGCCGCGCAGATCACCGCGGCGCCCTCCTGCGCGAAGAGGCGGCTCATCACCCGCCCGATTCCCTTGCTGGCGCCCGTGATGAGCGCGACCTTGCCATCGAGCTGTCCCATGTCTCTCCCTCGGAGCGCGGCGTTCGCAGCGGCGGCCGGGAAAGAATCACCCACCGGCCGCGGCGAAGCAAGAGCCTCGGTGAAGTAATTCTTTCCTCGACCGCCGCGTAGGATTTTCTCGCGACTGCTCGCGCGCGCGGACGCGCCGATCGACGTGGCGAGGAGTTGCGCGGGAGGGTCGCGGCCAAGGCTCGTGGCACGGCCGTTGCGTTGTGCACCCGGCAAGGAGGTCGACCATGACGACGACCAAGACGAAGAGCAAGGCATCCGCCGTGATCGGTCTCGCGCTCATCTCGCTGACCGCCACCGCGTGCGGAACGCTGGGCGGGGCCGCGGTCGGGGCGGGAGCGGGCGCCGCGGTCGGCGCCGGCACCGGCTACGGGGCGGGCAAGGGCGCGTTGATCGGAACCGGCGTCGGCGCCGCGGCCGGCGCCATCTACGACATCACCAGACACTAACCGCTGGAGGAGATCATGAGACCGTACACGGCCGTGGCAATGGGCGTCATGCTGGCGGTCCCGCTCTGGGCGGGGTTCGCGGCGGGTCAGAGCAAGCCCACGTGTGAGCAGATGAAGGCGGGAGCCCCCCAGAAGGTGGAGGGCAAGGTCGTCCGGGTCGACGAGGCCGGCGGCCGGGTTGCCGTCGTCGAGGCGGACGGCAAGACCCACGAGTTTCAGGCCTCGAAGGAGACTCTGCAGGACCTCAAGGTCGGCGACCAGATCGAGGCGCGGCTGCGGGCGATCCCGAACTGCTGATCGAGGCGGCGGACCCTCGGCGCGGTCCAGGCCGGGGCGTCCGCCGCCCACCGGTGCTGGCCGCCGTCGCCGGGATGCGCTACGATCCGCACCGGGAGGCTCGCGCGTGAACATCCTCAAGGCCCTGGCGGTGAAGGACATCGAGGAGGCGACGCGGGCCATCCCGGTCATCGACTTCTCCCCCGCGTTCCGCTCCGACCCCGGCGACCCGGCCGCGCTCGAGGCCCTCGCGGCCCAGGTGCGGCACGCCAGCGAGACCGTCGGCTTCTTCTACCTCGCGGGCCACGGCGTGCTGGACGAGGTGGTGGACGCGGCCTTCGCGGCCTCCCGCGAGTTCCACGCGCTGCCGCTCGAGGAGAAGATGCGGCTGTCGCTCAACGAGAACAACATCGGCTACCTGCCGGTGAACCAGTCCATCCAGAAGGCGTCCACCGTCCACAAGGCCACGCGGCCAAACTTCAACGAGAGCTTCTTCATCAGCCACGACCGCGCCGCCGATCATCCCGACGTCCTGGCGGGCACCCCGCTGCGTGGGCGCAACCGGTGGCCGGAAGGGCACGCGGCCATGCGCGCGGCGATGGTGACCTACTTCAAGACGCTCGACGCGGTGGGCGCGCGCATGTTGCCGGTACTGGCCCGCGCGCTGGGCATGCCGGCCGGCTACTTCGCCCCGTTCTTCGCCGGGGAGGCGCACGTCAACCTGCGCTTCCTGCACTACCCGCCGCAGGACGTGAGCGACGAGGAGCAGTTCGGCCAGGGTCCGCACACGGACAACTCGTTCATCACGATCCTGGCGCGGACGGACGTGCCCGGACTCGCGGTCCGGCTGCCCTCCGGAGAGTGGCTCGCGCCTCCGTTGATCCCGGGCACGTTCCTGGTCAACCTGGGCAACATGATGAAGCGCTGGTCCAACGACCGCTTCCTCTCCACGCCGCATGCGGTGCTGAACGAATCCGGCGCCGATCGCTACTCGATCGCCTTCTTCTACAGCCCGACGCCGGCGGCGGTGATCGAATGCCTGCCGAGCTGCACCGGGCCGGATGACTCGCCGCGTTATCCCCCGGCCGTTTACGGGGACCTGGTCCTCGAGTTCTACAACGCCAACTACTTCCACCGGAAGGGCTACGTCGGCTAATCCCGTCCTCCTGACCCCGGCCGAGTTGACCGACCCGGGCCGACCTGGAATAGACCGAGCGTTGGCTCGGTCAGACACTAGGAACGGAAAGTCGGGGAGGAGGGCATACACATGAAACGGATGATCGGAATCCTGGCGCTGGTGACGATGCTCGTCGGCGCAGTCGGTATATATCCAGCCTTGGCGTTCAATCACGGCGGGCCGCGGGGCGGCGGGTTCCATCACGGCAGCCCGCACGTGATCATCGGCCCGCGGGCGTTCGTCCATTCCCGTGGGTTCGTGGGGCCGCGCGTGTTCGTGGGACCGGGCTTCTACCCGTACCCCTACTATGGCTACGCCTACGGGTACCCGTATGGCTACGCGGCCCCGGTGGTGGTGCAGCAGGAGCCGGCGGGCCAGTACTGGTACTACTGTCAGGATCCGGCCGGGTACTACCCGCAGGTCGCGGCCTGTCCGAGCGGCTGGCTGCAGGTCGCGCCGACTCAGTAGCGGAGGCGTAGCAGCCGGCGCCGGCCAGGAGCGCGGCGCCGGTCAGGGATCCTGCAGGATCATCCGGCGGTAGGACTCGGCCGCGGCGAGCTTGCGGCGCTTGCCCTGCTCGCGCGCCCACTGAGTGATCATCTCGCCCGGGTCCCACTCGCCCATCTGGCTCTTGTGCGCGCGCAGCGCGGCCAGCTTGACGTCGAGGACCTTCGAGATGTCGATGTAGGTATCCGGCCGCTCGGCCCCGTGGATGTAGACCTGCTTCACCTCGTGCGGCTCGAGCCCTTCGTCCAGGAGCTCGGGGAAGATCAGGCGGGTCCCGGCCGACGGGAACACCGCGTCGAGGGCGACGTCACTGGCCACGCGGTGGTCCGGATGGTTCATGTAGGTGGGGCCGTAGTAGCGCACGGTGGGATCCCCGCAGAGCACCGCGTCGGGACGATGGCGCCGGATGAGGCGCGTCAGCTCTCGGCGCAGGCCGATGGACGGCTCCAGCATGCCGTCCTCGCGCCCGAGGAAGATGGTCTCCTTCACGCCCAGGATCCGGCCCGCCTCCCGCTGCTCGTCCTCGCGGATGACCACCAGCGCGTGCCGCGTCATGTCGCGCGGCGTGAACTTGTTCGAGCCCGCCCCACCGGAGGTGATGCACACCGTGACGATCTCGCTGCCCGCCTGGGCCCACTTGGCGAGCGTGCCCCCGACGGTGAACTCCTGATCGTCGGGATGGGCGTGGATGCTCATCGCCCGCGCCGGCGCGGCCGGCTCCTTCGGCGGCGTCTTGGGGCTCACGCGCCGAGCGTGTCCCAGCAGGTCCGCGCCATGCGGCCGATCAAGGCGGCGGCGGCCGCAAAGCCGGGGGTGCCGTCGGGCAGCGCGGCGGGCACGTGCTCGGTGTAGGCGGTCAGGATGAACAGTGGGCGATCGTCCTTGTAGACGATGCCGGCGTCCATGTAGCCGCGCGATCCGGTCCCGGTCTTGTGGGCGATCTTGGTGCCGAGTGGCAGCTGGGAGGGGAGCCGGCTCTTGAGCTTCTGCCACGAGAGGATGTCGAGCGCGAGCCGGCACAACGCGGGCGTGACCCCAAGACGGGTCGCGATGGCGGGGTCGTCGGCGCCGCGCAGGATCAGCTCGAGCAGCATGCCCTGGTCGTTGGGGGTGGTGGTGGTCACCTGATCGAGCGAGTGGTCGGGGCCGAGGCGCGGCGGGATGCCGAAGCGATGGATGGTGCGGGTGAGGCCGACCGAATCGCAGTAGCGCTGCAGCTCGCTGAGCCTGACCAGATCCACGACGAGCCCGGTACAGGTGTTGTCGCTGACGATGATCATCATCACCAGCGCGTCGCGGAAGGTGATCCAGAAGCCGGGCGTCAGGTGCTGGAAGGTGCCCGAGTCGTTGTCCTGATAGCGCGCGTCCACCGTGACCTTCTGGTCCAGCGCGAGCTTGCCGTCGTGCACCGCCTTGAGCGCGGCCATCAGGATCGAGATCTTCCGCGTGCTGGCCGAGGGTACCGGCACGTCTCCGAGGCGATCGGTGCGCTCGCCGGTGGCGAGATCCTTCAGGTACCAGCTGGTCTGGAACGGCGCCGCGTCACAGAGAGCGTTCAGGCGGGCGGTCAGCTCCTTCATGGCGATCAGTCCTCTAGCCCGAGGCCGGGCATCGTGAAGGCGGCGCGGCCGAGATCGGCGGCCACCGCGGCGCGCTGCTCCGGGGTCAACGCCACCAGGGGTGGGCGCACCGTGACCCAGGCCGCGTCGCCCCCGTAGCGGGCGATGACGGCCTTCAGCGCGGGGATCATCGGATAGCGCTGGACGATGCCGCGGATCTCGTCGAGGCGCGCCTGCTGGGCGTCGGCCTCGGGCGTCTGCCACTCGCGGAAGAGCCGCGCGATCGCGGCGGGGTTCACGTTGGCGGTCGCGCTGATACAGCCGGCCCCGCCGTTGCGCATGTTGGCGAGCAGGAAGGTTTCGCTGCCCGCGAACACGTCGAAACCCGAGGCCGCGAAGGCGTCGAGCATCGCCTTGGTATTCTTCCAGTCTCCCGAGCTGTCCTTCACGCCGGCCACGATGCCGGGATACGCCTTGAGCAGCCGCTCGATCAGCTCGAGCGTGATCGGCACGTTCGACACCGGCGGGATGTGGTAGAGGTACACGCGCAGCCGCCGGTCGCCCACGCGCTCGATCACCTCGGCGAAGCTCTTGAAGAGCCCGTCGTCGGAGACGCCCTTGTAGTAGAACGGCGGCAGCATCAGCACGCCGCCCGCCCCGAGCTTCATCGCGTGCGCGGTGAGGCGCACCGAGTCGGTGAGCGCGCAACAACCCGTGCCCGGCATGAGCCGTCCCGGATCGATGCCGCCCGCGACCAGGCGGTCCAGCAGCTCCACCTTCTCGTCGGTCGACAGCGAGTTGGCCTCCGAGTTCGTCCCGAACACCGCGAGCCCCACGTCCTGCGACAGGAGCCAGCGGCACTGGCGGACGAAGCGCTCGGGGTCGGGGGAGAGGTCGGCCTTGAACGGGGTGACGACCGGGGAGAGGACGCCCCGGATACGATCGGTGCGCTCGGATGTGCTCACGGGTTGCTCCTCCAGTAAGTGGCTTACGGCCACATATCGTAGCACCTTCACGGATCCGCTCGCCTCGCCTTGCGAGGAGTACCTGGAAGACGAGATCTGGCGGATCCTGAGCGAGGAGTTCGTCTAGCTTCCGCCGCGGCGCTACCACCCGCGGCGGGCGAAGAAACTCCGGATCAGCTCGGCGATCTGCGGCGCGGCCTCGTCCAGGGCAAAATGTCCCGCGTCGAGCAGGTCTACCTCGGCGGTGGCCACGTCCTCGCCGAAGGCCACCGCACCGGCCACCGTGAACGAAAGGTCGTGCTTGCCCCACACCACCAGCGTCGGCGGCTGCCGCTCGCGGAGATACGCCTGCCACCGCGGGTAGGACGCGACGTTGGTTCGATAGTCGTGGAACAGGTCGAGGTGGATATCCACCATGCCGGGCCGGGTGAGAAATGCGTACTCGCTCTCCCAGGTGTCTGGGTCGATCCACTCGGGATGGGGACTGCGACCGACGTGCCGTAGCCGCGTGGCGGCCAGAGAGAGCAGGTTCTCGCGCACCGCGGCCTCGTTCGCCCCGCGATCGGCCCAGAATGCCCGGCGCGGTGCCCAGAGCTCCGACAACCCCTGCTCGTGCGCGACCGCGTTCTGGACGACCAGCGCGCGCATCCGCTCGGGATGGGCCAGGGCGATGCGGAATCCGACCGGGCCGCCGTAGTCCTGGAGGTACAGCGCGTAGCGATCGGCGCCCCGCTGCTCGAGAAAGTGGTCGACCACCTCGGCCAGGTGATCGAACGTGTACCGGAACGCATGAGGCGGCGGGGCCTCGCTGCGCCCGAACCCCGGGAAGTCCGGCGCCAGCAGGTGAAGCCGGTCGGCCAGGCGCGGCATCAGGTCCCGGAACATGACCGAGGACGAGGGGAATCCGTGCAGCAGCACGAGCGTCGGGTGCCGCCGGTCACCCGCCTCGCGATAGAAGAG
>DATMMH010000222.1:0-7763 GCA_035569855.1 Candidatus Dormiibacterota bacterium | reverse complement strand
GACATTGGATCCTCCTGGGAGTCCTCCTGGTGAGCCAACTGGAGAGCCTCCTGAGGTTATCGCCGCATGAAGATTGACGAAACGCACAATCATTTAACACCTCCGCCCGCGCGAGGGTCAAGGTATTTCGCCGATTTCAGCCTCGCGGTGCCGTGTGTTATCGTCACGGCTCATGACGACCGACAGCCGTCACGTGGTCGCGGTCATCGGCGCAGGTCCGGCCGGGCTTTTCGCCGCGCGCGCGCTTGCCGGTCACGGCTGCCGGGTGGCGCTGCTCAACCGTGACATCAAGCCGGGCGGCCTCGCGGAGTACGGCATCTTCCTCAACAAGTACAAGATGAAAGGCGGTCTGCGCCGGCAGTTCCAGAAGATCCTGAGCGACCCGCTCGTGACCTATCTCGGCCACGTCACGGTCGCCCAGCGGGGCGATCTCACGGTCCCGGACCTGGCCGCCATGGGCTTCGACGCGCTGGTCTTTGCCATCGGCGCGCAGGGCACCAAGTACCTCGGCATCGAAGGCGAGCGCCTGGACGGGGCCTATCACGCCAAGGACCTCGTCTATCACTACAACCGCCTGCCGCCCTTCAGCGAGCGGCCCTTCCCGATGGGCCGGCGGGTGGCCATCGTCGGCGTGGGCAACGTGATGGTGGACATCGCCAACTACTGCGTCCACTTCTGCGACTGCGACGAAGTGGTGGCGGTGGCGCGCCGCGGGCCCTACGAGAAGGCCTACGACGACCGCGAGTTCGAGGACGTCGAGGACGCCTTCGACCGTGCGCTCTATCGGGAGGAGCTCGAGCGGATCCGGCCGCGCCTGCAGGCCGCGGGACAGGATCCCGACGAGCTGATCGCCGCGCTCGCGGCCAAGCCCGAACCGTCGCCGCGGGCGCACACCCGTCTGCGCTTCCGCTTCCTCGCCTCGCCGAAGCGCGTAGTGGCCGAGGGAGGCCGGGTCGTCGGGCTCGAAGTCGAAGAGACACGCCTCGAGCGCAAGGGCGATCGGATCGCGGCGATCGGCGCCGGTCAGACCTCGCTCATCCCGTGCGACACGGTAGTGTTCGCGGTGGGCGACCGCGTGGACGAGGACGCGGGCCTGCCGTACAAGGACGGCCTCTACCTCACCGTCCCCGGCGAGGATCCGGCGTGCGCCTATCAGGTCCTGGATCCGGCCGCCGCCAAGCCCATGCCGGGAGTCTTCGTCGTAGGCTGGGCGCGTCGCGCGAGCGACGGCGTGGTGGGCCGCGCCCGGCTCGACGCAGAGACCGGCATCAAGCACGTGGCGGGCTATCTCGCCGAGCGGCCGACCCGGCCGGCCGTCGAGGCCGAGCGGGTGATCGAGTCGCTGCGCGAGACGCTCCGGCGGCGGGGCACCGCCGTGGTGGACTACCCGACCGTGCAGCGGCTGGAGGCCGCGGAGCGCGCGCGCGCGGCGGCGGACAAGCTCGAGGAGTTCAAGTTCGCGAGCGACCGGGAGATGTTGGACCTGTTACGCGGCTAGCCGCCCCGGCTAGACGTCACGCCGCCCGAGCAACAGGAGGACGCCCGCCGCCACCCCGTAGGCCGCGGCCAGCGTGTGCGGCGTCGCGCTCTCGACCGACCACGGCCAGAACACCGCGCCATCCCGTAGCGGGGAGTGGATGACGCCGAAGAGGGTGGCGGCCCCCGCCACCGCCAGCACCGCCGCCCCCGCGCGCAGCCGCCGTTCGATGATGGCCACGAGCGCGGCGCCCCAGAGCAGCGCGGTGACGATGAAGCCATTGCCCAGCACCAGAAGCGCCGTCCACGCGACCCGGCTCTCGCCGGTCAGGTCGGCCGCGATCTTTCCCACCCCGCCCAGCAGCAGGTTGCCCTGGATGAGCACCAGCGCGGCCACCGCGGGGAGAAACGACAGCGCCACCGCGGGGGCGTGGGCGGGCGGCGAGGCGAGGAAGGCCTGCGCGGTGATCTGCAATCCCACGAAGACCAGGATCGGGGCGACCGCGGCGTCCGGCAGGAGCCCCACCAGCAGCGCGACCACGCCGACCGCGGCACCCAGACCGATGAGAAGCCCGGTGGCCAGCGTGTAGCCGGCCCGCGCGCCCATCGCCTTGTAGGCGGGGTGCCCGATGTAGGGCGTGTTCTGCACCACGCCGCCGCAGCAGCCGGCCACGATGGTCGCGAGCGCCTCGGTGAGCAGGATGTCGCGCGTCCGGTACTCGTCGCCGGCCACGATCGCGGACTCGGTGTTGTCGATGCCTCCCACGACGGTGGCGAGCGCGAAGGGCAGCGCGAGCGGCAGGTACGGCAGCGTGTCGTCGAGCGCGCCGAGCCAGCCGAGGGTCGGGAGCGGCGGCGCCCAGCCGAGCGTCGCAAGGGCCAGGGCCGGATGGGCGGCGGTGGCGCCGGTGGCCGAGGCGAGCGCCCAGCGCCCCCAGAAGATCGCGCAGCCCGCGAGCACTCCGGCGAGCGCGCCGGGCAGACCGAACGGCATGCGCACGCGGCCCACCAGGGATGCGAGCACGACGGTGAGCGAGACCACCCCCACGAGCGGATCGGCGAAGATCCGGAGCGCGGGGAGAAAAGCGATGAGCAGGATCGCCACACCCGCGATGGAGCCGAGCAGCGCGGCCCGCGGTACCGCGCGCCGCACCCAGTCGCCCACGAGGGCCAGGCCGAGCTTGATCGCGCCCATCGCCACCGTGACGCCCATGCCGACCTTCCACGCAAGCACCGGGTCGCGGGTGGCGATCATCACCGGCCCGAGCACGCCGAACACCATCGCGAAGAGCGACGGGGTGTCGATGCCGAAGGGCATCGCGGTGACGTCGCTCCGTCCGGTGCGCCGCATGAGCCGGATCGCCAGCCCGGTGTAGACCAGATCGCCCAGGAGAACCCCCACCGCGGTCCCCGGGACCATCACGCGCAGCACCAAGTCTGAGGGAAACGCGAAGACCCCGATCAGGAGACTCGACAGGATGACGAACAGGCTCAAGTTGTCGAGCGCGAGCCCGAAGAAGGCGTTCCAGTCGCCGGGGGCCCACCAGCGGACGCCCGGCGCCGCCCTCACCGGTCAGGCGGAGCGGAGCGGGGTGGACCCGGTGGCGGAGAGCTCGCGCGCGAGGGCGCGGATGCGGCCGGCCAGCTCGCGGCACCACGCGAGACTGCCGCGATTCTGCGAGACCTCCGGATAGCCGAGCTCGAGCGCGGGCGCAGGCGGCGCCGGCCGCTCGGCGAGGCCGAGCCGCAGCCGCACGCCGTAGCTCTGGCCCTCGCGCGGCCCCTCGCTCTCGAGCACCGCCTCGACCCGCAGGTTCTCCCGCTTCGCGTGCGACGCCACGAAGTTCCGCAGCCAGCGGGCGACTTCCTCGTAGTCACCGCCGGAAAACACGGACGCTCCCTAGCACTCGTTGAAGCCGCAGGAGAGACATTTCTTGCATCCTTCCTCGTAGACGAGCGTCGCCTGGCCGCACTCGCGGCAGAGATCGCCGACGCGGCGGAGCGGGTCCGTTGGAAGCGCCGGGGGATGCGCCGATCCGGGGGCCGACTCGGCGATCACCGCGCGCGCGGTCCCGATGTGCTCGGCCAGAGTGCGGGCCAGCGCGTCGGGCAGCGAGAGCACCTTGGCCGCGCCGAAGCCGGTGGGCTGCCCGCCCCCGATCCGGGAGAGCTGGCTGATCACCTCTTCGAGCCGCCGCCGCGCCGAGAGCGGCGAGGGCAGCCGCAGCGCCAGCGAGATCAGGCGGCCGAGCGCCTCGGCCACCGCCATCGTGTCGGTTCCCGCCTTGCCCACCTGCACGAACACCTCGAACGGCTCGCCGCCGCCGTTGTGGTTGACGGTGATGAACGCGGTGCCGATCGGCGTCTCCATACGGTAGGTGGCGCCGGCCAGGCTGTGCGGCCGGGGCTTGACGCCGCGCTGGGCGCCCTCAACGGTCTCCGCGTCACGGCGGAGGCCCACGTTGAGCACCTGGCTGCCCTTGGAGCCGTCGCGGAAGACCGTGATCCCGAGGCAGCCGAGATTCCACGCGAGCCGGTAGGCGGCGGCCACGTCCTCCGCGGTCGCTTGCTCGGGGAGGTTGATGGTCTTCGACACGCCGTTGTCGGTGTGCTTCTGGAAGGCGGCCTGATGGCGCACGTGCCAGGCCGCGTCGATCTCGTGCGCGGTCTTGAAGATCGCGCGCGCGCCCTCGGGCACGCCCGCCACGTCCTTGACCGAGCCGCGCCGGGCGACCTCCGCCATCAGCGACTCGGAGTGAAAGCCGTGGCGCCGGGCGAGGCGATCGAACGTCTCGCTGAAGAACGGCAGCACGCGCTCGCCGTCCGGCCCCTTCACCCGATGCTCGAATGCGAGCGCGAACACCGGCTCGATGCCGGACGAGCAGCCCGCGATCATCGAGATGGTCCCGGTGGGCGCGATCGTGGTCACGGTGGCGTTGCGCATCGGGCGGCCGTGACGGTAGATCGAGCGGCTCCAGTGCGGGAAGGGCCCGCGCTCCTCCGCGAGCTTCATCGACTGGTCGTGCGCCCGGTCGTTGACGAAGGCCATCAAGCGCTCGGCCAGCTCGAGCGCGTCCTCGCTATCGTAGGGAATGCCGAGGGTGAAGAGGAGATCCGCCCAGCCCATGATCCCGAGGCCGACGCGCCGATTGGCCTTCACCATCTCGTCCACCTGCGGCAGCGGATAGGGATTCACCTCGATCACGTCGTCGAGGAAGCGGACCGCCAGGCGCACCACCCGCTCGAGCTCGCTCCAGTCGATCTCCCAGCGTCCCGGCGTGCGCTCGACCGCGAACTTCGCCACGTCGACCGAGCCCAGGTTGCAGGCGTCGTTCGGCAAGAGCGGTTGCTCGCCGCATGGATTGGTCGCCTCGATCAGCCCGATCTCGGGCGTGGGATTGGCGGGACTGCGGTTGATCCGGTCGATGAAGATCATGCCGGGGTCGCCGCTGCGCCAGGCCGCGCGCACGACGCGCTCGAAGACGTCGCGCGCCAGGAGTCGGCCGGTCACCTGCCCGGTGCGCGGGTTGATGAGGTCGTACTCCCCGTCGCCGGCGAGGGCCTCCATGAAGCCGTCGGTCGCGGCCACCGAGATGTTGAAGTTGGTGATACCGCCGTCGAGCTTGCACTCGATGAACTCGAGGATGTCCGGATGATCGACCCGGAGGATGCCCATGTTCGCGCCGCGGCGGGTACCGCCCTGCTTCACCGCCTCGGTGGCGGCGTTGAACACCCGCAGGAACGAGACCGGTCCGGACGCCCGCCCGCCGGTGGAGTGGACCACGTCGTCCTTCGGACGCAGGCGCGAGAAGGCGAACCCGGTGCCGCCCCCCGACTGCTGGATGATCGCCGCCGCCTTCACCGACTCGAAGATCTCCTCCATCGAGTCGCCGACCGGCAGCACGTAGCAGGCCGAGTACTGGAGCGCGTTCTCCTTGCCCGCGTTCATCAGCGTGGGGGAGTTCGGCAGGAAGTAGCCTTCGACCATCATGTCGTAGAAGGCCTCGGCCACCTCGGCCACCGCGGCCCGGCTCCGCCCGAACCGCGATTCGGCGGAGGCGATGGTCAGCGCCACGCGCCAGCACATCTCCTCCGGCGTCTCCCGTACCTGCCCGTGCTCGCGCGCCAGGTAGCGCTCGCGGAGGACCCGCAGGGCCGGCTCCGACCAGCGGCCCGGCTTGGACGGTCTCGTTTCGGACGGCATGACGTTCTTTTCCTACCCTCTCCCTAGTATCCCTCGACGCAAACACACCTGCACGTAGCGTAGCTCGATGACTATCTCACAAACTTGACTATGGTCCAAAGGTCCTTACAATTGGCCGGAATTGACTCGTCGACGCGGCTTCCCGGTCACCGCCCCCGGCGGGCCACCCGTACTCATGCGATTCCTGAGTGGCCCTCCCCCCAGCTTTCTCGGCGCCGCCCGGTGGCGCCGACCCTCGGTCCAACGCGGTACGACCACGATAATGCAGGGAGATCCGGCATGATGTGGTGGCGATTGATCCCGCTCCTGGCACTCGCGCCCGCGCTGGTGGCATCGGCCGGCCCGGTCGGGGCCCAGACCCCGGTCCCGGCGCCGGCTCCGTCTACGCCGATGACGCTGACGACGCCCGCCGCGCCGCCGCCCGCCACCCCGGCCATGCCGATGCCGATCCGCGCGCCGCTGCCCGCGCCGCCCGGTGTCCGGCCCTTCCCCACGCCACAGGAGCTGGTGGGCCGCGAGCTCGGGCTGGAGGAAGCGGTCAACATCGCGCTCGAGAACGCGCCCAAGATCGTGGCCCGCATCGGGGACTACGTGGCCGCTCAGCAGCGGGTGAACCAGGCCCTGGCTCCGCTCCTGCCCCAGCTCACCGCCCAGGGCGCCTACGGCCGGCAGCGCGTGCTCAGCAGCGCCGGCACCGGCACCGCCTTCTACACCGATTTCGGCTCGGCGAGCGCCACCGCGTCCCAGCTCCTCTTCGACTTCGGGCGCACGTGGGCCGCCAAGGACGTGGCCAAGTCCAACGCGCAGGCGACCAAGGAGCTGCTCGAAGGCCAGAAGCTCGACATCTCCCAGCTGGTGAAGACGCAGTACTTCACCCTGCTGCTCTCCAAGCGGCTCGTCGAGGTGAACCTGGCCGCGCTCGATCGGGCCGAGGTCAACCTCCGGAGCGCGCAGGGCTTCTTCCAGGTCGGCACCCAGCCCAAGTCCTTCGTCACCCGGGCCGAGGTGGACGTCGCCAACGGGCGCGTCAACGTCATCGTCGCGCAGAACGCAGTCAGCCTGGCCCGCGTGGCGCTCAACACCGCGATGGGCATCGCGGTGAACGCGCCGACCGAGGTGAAGGACCTGCTCTCCTATCGCGAGTTCCCGGTGGATCGCGACACGCTGGTGAGCGAGGCGCTCCAGAACCGGCCCGAATACCGGCAGGCCAAGGCGCAGGCCGACGCGGCCGACGCGTCGGTGCGGCAGACGTTCCGGGACTTCTTCCCGAACCTCTTCGGCAGCGGGACCTACGGCCTGGTGGGGATTCCCGGTCTCGCCGCGTCCCGGAACATCAACGGCTTCAGCGAGAGCCAGAACCAGTGGAACGTCGGCCTCAACCTGACGTGGACCATCTTCGACGGCGGCGGCAAGATCGGCCGCTACAAGGAAGCCAAGGCCAATCTCGAGGCCGCCCAGGCCCGCGTGCGCGACACCGAGCTGCAGGTGTGGCAGAACGTCGAGCAGGCCTATCTCAACCTCGGCGCGTCCGCGGAGAGCATCGCCGCGGCCTCGAAGGCGGTGGAGTCCGCCGACGAGAACTACCAGCTGGCGCGGGGCCGCTTCGACGCGGGCGTGGCCAACATCATCGAGCTTACCGACGCGCAGCTCGCGCTCACTCAGGCGCAGTCGACCCAGGCACAGACCCTGTCGGACTACCGCATCAACATCGCGAATCTGGAGCGTGCGCTCGGTCGCCGCTAGGGGACGCCCGTCAGCGTGATGCGCCGGTTCTTCTGGATCGTGGCGGCCGTCCCGACGGTCGGGCTGATCACGGGCGGGTACATTTATACCCAGGGGCTGGGCGGCCGGTCCAACTTCCGCACCGTCGCGGTGAGCCGCGGACCGCTCACCTTCGCGGTCTCGGCCACCGGCACGCTGAACGCGGTGATCACGGTGCAGGTGGGCTCGCAGGTCTCCGGACAGGTCAAGGAGCTGTACGCCGATTTCAACTCGCCGGTGAAGAAGGACCAGGTCATCGCGCGCATCGACCCGGACAGCTTCGAGGCCAAGGTCAACCAGGCCCGCGCCCAGGTCGACGCGG
>DATMMH010000221.1:0-4009 GCA_035569855.1 Candidatus Dormiibacterota bacterium | reverse complement strand
GATGTCGGCCGCCAAGGTCGTCAAGCAGGTCCTCGAGGAGAAGAAGGCATGAAGGCCGGGTTCATCGGGCTCGGCACGATGGGCGCCAGCATGGCGTCCAACCTCCAAGCGGGCGGTCACGCGCTTCAGGTCAACGACATGCGGCGCGAGGCGGGCGCGCCCCATCTGAAGGCGGGCGCGGTCTGGAAGGATACCCCGCGACAGGTGGCCGAGGGCGTGGACGTGGTCTTCACCTCGCTGCCCGGGCCGAAGGAAGTGGAGGCGGTCGCCCTGGGCGCCGAGGGCCTCATCCAGGGCATGCGGCCGGGCACCGCCTGGTTCGACCTCACCACCAACTCACCCGCGCTGATGCGCAAGCTCTACCCTATGTTCAAGGAGAAGGGGTTGCACCTGCTGGATGCGCCGGTGAGCGGCGGGCCCAAGGGAGCGAAGACGCGCAAGCTCGCGCTCTGGATCGGCGGCGACCGGGAGGTCTTCGACCGCTACAAGCCGGTGCTCGACGCCATCGGGGACCAGCCCTACTACGTGGGGCCGATCGGGGCGGGCTCGATCGCCAAGCTCGTGCACAACTGCGCGGGCTACGCGGTACAGACCGCGCTGGCCGAGGTGTTCACGATGGGCGTCAAGGGTGGGGTGGACGCGCTCACCCTCTGGAAGGCAGTCCGGCAGGGCGCGGGCGGCCGCCGGCGCACCTTCGACGGACTCGCGGATCAGTTCCTGCCCGGGATCTTCGATCCCCCCGCGTTCAGCCTACGCCTGAGCCACAAGGACGTGTCGCTGGCGGTGGCGCTCGGCCGCGAGCTGGGCGTGCCGATGCGCATGGCCAACCTGGCGCTGGAGGAGCTGACCGAGGCGATCAATCGCGGCTGGAGCGAGCGCGACTCGCGCGTGGCCATGCTGCTGCAAGAGGAGCGCGCGGGGGTGAAGATCGCGGTGCCGGTCGAGCAGATTCGCGAGGTGCTGGAGAAAGACGGCCGCTAGAGCGGCCGAATCACGGTGGCGCTCACGCCTTTCTGAAGAACAGCGGCTCGAGCTTGGAAAGGTCTTTCGAGATGGCCATGGTGAGCAGATCGGCGAAGCCCTGCAGGATGATGAGGGCGTTGAGATCGGCGTCGTTCTCGACCACGCCCTTGATGCGATCCAGGATGCCGTCGTTCACCTTCTGGATGTTCTCGTAGTGGGTCTCGAGCTGCTCGAGGCCGAGATCGGGCTCGCCCCCGCGCTTGGCCACGAAGTACTGGCGGAGGAGATACATCGAGACCGAGCGCACGATGGTCTCCTCCGCGGTGGAGAACGGCAGGTGGAAGCGCGCCATCGGCTTGAGGAAGTCCATGTAGGGACAGGGGCTGGTGGCCATGACCAGCCCGAAGATGCCGAAGATCCCGCGCTGGAGCGGGATCTGCTTGACGTAGGTCCGCTCCTCGGTGGTCACGGTAACGGTGGCCTCGGAGCACGAGGCCTTGTCCTTGAAGAACTCCACCAGCGACGACAGGTTGGTGGCCACCGGGCAATAGGGGTGCTCGGCTGGAACGAGGGGGCAGTGTCCGCACTGGTGGTTCTCGAGTCGGGTCCACGCGGGAGGCTGATCGGCGCCGGTCGGTAAAAATGACAGAGTGGCCCGGTCGAGCTCTACGGTGTAGGCCTTGGCGCCCCCGTCCGGGAACGCGAAGTCGTAGACGATCTTGATGTTGCTCACGCCGCCGGTGGCTCTCCTCGATCAGGGACCCGAATACTCCTGCCTACTCGCGAGGGTAGCGAGCCTTGGGCGGCCCCGTCAATGAATCAGTACCGCCGGGAATCGGTAGCGCCGTGACCCCCGGGTCCGGAGGGGCGCCTGAGCCTGCGCTTTACTGGGTGGGGGAATCCTTCTTCCGGACCAATGCCCGTTGCCACGCGTCGAGCTCTTCCGGGGCCGGTGGCGGTGCGTCGAGCCCCTTCAGCAGGAGATCGGTCAGCAGCGCGACGACGCTCTCGCGTTCCTCCGCGGTCAGGCCGCGCCGGTCGAAGATCGCTTCGACCTGCGCGAGCAGGCGGCCTTCTTCGTCCTTGTCACGAGTCATGGGAACGCGTCTCGCTCGACTGAGGTTCCCAGACGCCGTGCTATCCTCGGCTCGTGGCGTCCGCCCCTGAGTCTGCGGCCGTCGGCCAACCGGCGCCGCACTTCAGCTTGACCTCGGTACAGGGCGGGACCGTCGACCTGTCGGCGTATCGAGGGCGGCGCAACGTCGTCGTCTGGTTCTCGCGCGGCTTCACGTGCCCGTTCTGCCGGGTCTACATGGACGACATGAGCGAGGGCTACGACGCGCTCCGCGCGACCGGCACCGAGGTCATCCAGGTCGGCCCCAACCTCCTCCAGGCCGCCCGTGTTTTCTTCGGCCCCGCCCCCACGCCCTACCCCTTCGTCTGCGATCCCGAGAAGCGACTCTTCGCGGTCTACGGACTTGGCAATCGCGGCGCGCTCGAGGCGACGCGCTCGGCGGTGGTGAGCTTCTCGTACGCCTTCACGCATGGCGACACCGGTCCGCAGCTGCGGGGGGCCTGGCTCGACGTGATGAACCGCAACTTCATGCGCCGGCTCCATCACCACGCGATGACCGCGCTCGAGCAGGGACTCTTCCTGGTGGACCAGGACGGGATCATCCGCCACCGGACCGTGGTGGGGCCCACCGATCCCGTCCCCCGAGGGGATCGGCTCGCCGAGATGGTCCGGGACCATTGCCCGGTAGATCCAGGCCCGCCGGCCGCGCCGTAATAACGGGCACCAGGATCAATATATGGGGTGGTCATTGAAATAAGGCCCACAGTGTCGTATGAGTTGACTCGACCGATGCCAGCTTTCGACCTCGACAGCTACGTGGGACGCTCGAGGGCCGTGGACCTGGCGGCCATCGACTGGGCGGAGGTCCCCCGCCACCCGGTCCCCCCCGAAGCCCTGCGCGCGCTGCGCTACATGCAGGACATCGAGAGCCACACCATCATCTATCTCCGGGCGCTGCTGGCCACCCGGGCCATCGACGACCCGGACGTGGCCACGTTCCTGGCCTGCTGGGTCTACGAGGAGACCTTCCACGGCCTGGCGTGGGCCCGATTCCTCGAGGCGGCCGGCGCGCCGATCGGGACCCGCGCCCGGCCTCGCGGGCAGGAGCCCTGGGCCAAGCGCATCGAGGCGGCCGCCACCGCGATGGTGTCGAAGGCGTGGCCCGACTTCTGCGCGGTGCACATGACCTGGGGCGCGATCAACGAGCTGACCACGCTGACCGGGTACCGCCGCCTCGCGGCGGTCTGCGATCACCCGGTGCTCGCGGATCTGCTCGAGCGCGTCATCCTCGACGAGTCGCGGCACTTCTTCTTCTACTATCGCCAGGCCGAGATCCGCATGCAGCGCCCGCGCGTGGCGCGGGTGGCGCGCATCCTGGTGGATCGCTTCTGGGCTCCGGTCGGCAGCGGAGTCCAGCCGGACGGCGAGCTCCTGTTCCTCGCCACCTACCTCTTCGGCGGCCCGGAGGGACGGGCCTCGGCCCGCAAGGTTGACGACACGATACGGCGCCTGCCCGGTTTCGACACCGTGCAGCTCCTGGAGTCGTGGATGGATCGGCACGTGGGGAACGACGGCAGCGGTTCCCCCGTACAACAAGGAGGCTCCAATGGCCACGGCAACCACTGAGAGACCCGTCGATCAGCGCCCCGGGCCCGGGCACTACCGTGCCTACACACCGCGCCCCTTCACCCGGGCCGAGCGCGACTCCGTCACCATCCTGTTCGGCGGCCTGCACTGGCGGGTGGAGCGCATCCTCCAGGCGGTGCTGGAGAGCGCCGGCCACAAGGCCCAGGTCCTGCCGGTGGCCACCAAGGACGACCTGCTCACCGGCCGTGAGGTCGCCGACATCGGCCAGTGCTGCCCCACCAGCTTCACCACCGGCAACCTGGTCAACTTTCTCAAGAAGGAAGCGAAGGAAGTCGGGGCCAAGCAGGTGAACGAGAAGTTCGTCTACCTCACCGCCGGCTCCTG
>DATMMH010000220.1:0-3667 GCA_035569855.1 Candidatus Dormiibacterota bacterium | reverse complement strand
TCGAGAAGCTCTTCTCCAAGCCCGCGTCGGCGTCGCCCATCGGGACGCCGCTCTGGGACGTGCTGGGCCGCGTCGTCGGCTCTCACTATCCGGGCGCCCGCCTCATGCCGCGCATGATCGTGGGCTTCACCGACGCGCCCTACTTCCGTGAGAAGGGCGCGATCGCCTACGGCTTCGGCCTGTTCTCGCGGGCGCTCACCGCCGAGGCGATGGCCGGGCGCTTCCACGGCAACGACGAGCGCATCGACGTGGAGTCCCTGGCTCTCACCACCCAGGCCTGGCTCGAGGTCTGCGAGCAGTTCCTCGGCTGAGCTCCGCGGGGACGCTCCCGTGATCCCGCTCACCGGCTACACCGACCGGCTCTCGGCCGCGCCGGGGGAGCGCATCGCCTTCAAGGTTTCGAGCATCGCGGCCGGGCCCTACCGCGCGAGCCTCGCGCGGGTCGTGCACGCCGATCCGAACCCGGCGGGCCCGGGCGTGAAGATCGAGGATCTCGCCCATCGCTTCGCGATCGAGCAGCCCTCCCGTGCGCAGCCGCTTGCCCTGGGCTCCTACGCCCGTGTCGATGCCGCCGCCGAGTTGCCCACGGCAGGCCCCCTCACGGTGGTCGCTCTCGTCTGGCCGACGCTCGCGCCCGCCCGCGAGCAGTGCGCCGTCTCCCGCTGGGACGAGTCCTCCGGCGCGGGCTGGGCCCTCTCCCTCGGGCCCGGCGGCGTGACCGCGCGCATCGGCGGACCCGGGGGCGCTCCGCTCGTGCTCGCGACCGGTCGCGCGCCGGCGCTCCGGCGCTGGCATCGGATCTGGCTGGTGGTGGATCCGGACGCGGGCGTCCTGCGCGCCGGTCAGGCCGCGCTGGATGGCGGCGAGCGCCTGGAGACGTCGGCTCCGCTGCTACCCGGGGCCCGCCCCGGTGCGCCCGCTCCCCTGCTGCTCGGCGCGCGCCTGGCCGGTGGGGTCCGCGAGCATTTCAACGGCAAGATCGAGGATCCCCTGCTGCTCGCCGTGGCGGTCGCCGCGCCCGAGGCCGTAGTGCTCGACCCCCTGCTGCCGCCTGCCGGGCTCCTCGCCGGCTGGGACTTCTCGCGCGGCATCGACGGGCTCGACGTCGTCGACGTCGGGCCCCGCCACCTCGGCGGCCGGCTCGTGAATCTGCCCACCCGCGCGGTCACCGGCGCGCGCTGGACGGGGCGCGAGATGTGCTGGCGGCACGCTCCGCGCGAGTACGCGGCGATCCACTTCCACGAGGACGACTTCCACGATGCGGGCTGGGCCACCGACTTCGAGTTCACGGTGCCCGAGGACCTGCCGAGCGGCGTCTACGTCATGCGTCTCGCCGCGGACGGCCACGTCGACGAGCTGCCGTTCTACGTGCGGCCGCCCCGGGGGCGGCGGAGCGCGGACGTGCTCTTCATCGCGTCCACCTACACCTACCAGGCCTACGCCAATCACGCGCGCGGCAGCACCGACGCCGCCTACCGCGAGCGCGTCACCGCGTGGGGCGCCTACCCGAACAATCCCGACGATCATCCCGACTATGGGCGGTCGACCTACAACCGGCATCGCGACGGCAGCGGCATCTGCTATTCCTCGCGCCTGCGCCCGGTGCTGACGTTCCGCCCACGGTACCTGACCTTCCTCGACGCGCGCGGGTCGGGCATGCGCCACTTCTCGGCGGACACCCACCTGCTCGACTGGCTCGAGACACAGGGCATCGCGTACGACGTGGTCACCGACGAGGACGTCGAGGCCGAGGGCGCGGCCCTGCTCGCTCCGTACGCGACCGTGCTCACCGGCTCGCACCCCGAGTACCACACCGCGGGCACGCTCGACGCCCACGCGGGCTATCTCGCGGGCGGCGGGCACCTCGTGTACCTGGGCGGCAACGGCTTCTACTGGCGCATCGCTCGAAACCCGGCCGTGCCCGGCGTCATCGAGGTGCGGCGGGCGGAGGGCGGCATCCGCACCTGGGACGCGCAGGTCGGCGAGTCCTACCACGCGCTCGACGGCAACTACGGCGGCCTGTGGCGCCGTAACGGGCGCTACCCGCAGCAGCTCGTGGGAGTCGGCTTCTCGGCCCAGGGCCCGTTCGAGAGCTCGTACTACCGCCGCCAGCCCGGCGCCGACGACCCGCGGGCCGCCTGGATCATGGAGGGCGTGAAGGACCACGTGATCGGCGACTTCGGCCTCTCGGGCGGCGGCGCGGCCGGCTTCGAGCTGGACCGGGCGGACCCGGCCCTCGGCACGCCCGTCGGCGCGGTCGTGCTGGCCAGCTCCGAGGGGTACGGCCCGGCCTTCATGGTGGTGCCGGAGGAGCTGCTCTCCCACATCTCGACGGTCACCGGCGAGAAGCCGGCCCGGATGCTGCGGGCCGACATGACCTATGCGGAGCTACCCGGCGGCGGCGCCGTCTTCGCGGTGGGGTCCATCACCTTCTGCGGCAGCCTCTCGCACAACCGCTACGACAACAACGTCTCGCGCATCCTGCGCAACGTCCTGGACCGCTTCCGCTCGCGGAGCGCCTAGTGCTCGACGTTCCGCGCGGGCCGGAGGTCACTATGACGACAGTGGAGACGGCACTCGGCCCGGTGGCCACGTCCGAGCTCGGCGCCACGCTGATGCACGAGCACATCGTCACCCGCTCGCCCGGAGTGCAGGAGAACTGGCCCCACCTCTGGGACCGCGAGGCCATCCTCGCGATCGCCGAGCGCAAGATGACCGATCTCCACGCCCGCGGAATCCGGGCGATCGTCGATCTCACCACCGTGGACCTGGGCAGGGACATCGACCTGATCCTCCAGGTGGCCCGGCGCTCGCGCGTCCACGTGATCGTGGCCACCGGGGTCTGGTGGATGCCCCAGCGGTACTTCAGCGGACACGGCGTGGACGCGGTGGCCGAGCTGTTCATCCGCGACATCACGCAGGGCATCGGCGCGAGCGGCGTCAAGGCCGCCATCATCAAGTGCGCCACCGACACCGCCGGGGTGACCCCGGTCATCGAGAACATCCTGCGCGCCTCCGCCCGCGCCCAGAAGGCCACCGGGGTGCCGATCTCGACCCACACCTGGGCCGCGGGCCGGACCGGGGAGGCGCAGCAGGCGATCTTCGCGCAGGAGGGCGTAGACCTCCGGCGCGTCATCATCGGCCACAGTGGCGACAGCGACGACCTCGGCTACCTGCGCGTGTTGATGGAGCGCGGGAGCACGATCGGGATGGACCGCTTCGGCCTGGAGCACTTCCTGCCTACCCCGAAGCGGGTCGAGGTGATCGCCCGGCTGTGCGCCGAGGGCTACGCGGGCCGGATGGTCCTCTCGCACGACGCCAACTGCTGGAGCGACATGCTCTCCGAGGACGACAAGCGGCGGACGCGCCCGCTCTGGCACTACAACCACATCCCCGACGACATCCTACCCGCGCTCCGCAAGGCGGGGGTCAACGAGGACCAGATCGACCAGATGCTGGTCCGCAATCCTCGCGCGATCTTCGAGGCGCGATATCCGGGCGGCGCGTGATGCCGGTCGTCCTGGGCTCGGGCGTCTATCGCTACGAGGTCCGCAACCGGTGGGCGAAGCTGCCCCCGGGGCGGGAGTTCAACGCCGACGTGGCCGCGGTCGGGGTGGACGGGCAGGACCGCGTGTACGCGTTCAACCGCGGTCGCCACCCGATGGTC
>DATMMH010000219.1:0-13724 GCA_035569855.1 Candidatus Dormiibacterota bacterium | reverse complement strand
CGGGTGATGCTGGCCCGGGCGCTGGCCCAGGAGCCGCGCCTGCTCTTGCTCGACGAGCCGACCGCCTTTCTCGATCTGCGCTACCAGGCCGAGTGCGCCGGGCTGCTGCGCCGACTCGGCCGGGAAGCCGGGCTGACCATCGTCCTGGTCTCCCACGACCTGGGGTTCGCGGCCGAGCTGAGCGACCGGTTGCTCCTCCTGGCCGGCGGCGCGGCCATGCGCGTCGGCCCCCCGGAGATGGTGATCGACGAAGCCGTTCTGGAGGCCGCGTACGGCTGCCGCGTCCTGGTCGACAAGCATCCGATCAGCCGTCGCCCCACCGTGCACCTGATCTACCCCCAGGGCTGATGAAAGCCCAGTAGGAGGTGATGACCCGCAACAATCGATAAAAAAAGCTCGATCGTAGTCCAAGGGAAGCCGGTCCCGGCCGATGTCCGAGCCGAAGCCGGCACGGTCCCGCCACTGTGAGTGGGGAGTCACGCCCGATCCCGCGAGGGAGCCACTAGGCCGCCGCGAGGCGCGCCCGGGAAGGCCGGGTCACGACGACGATCCACGAGTCAGGAGACCTGGCTGCGATGCGAAATTCGCCATCCTTTCGAGCGAAAGGGAGCGGTCATGCGAATGACAGTTGGGACGGTTCTTACGATAGCGCTAGCGGCGGTGGCTTCTGCAGAGGCCCAGGAAGCGAAGAGCGTAGACCCGGTGGTGGTGACCGCGACCACGGTCGCGACGCCGGCCCAGCAGCTGGGCGTGGCCCTGAGCGTGATTCCGGGCGACGATTTCAAGGCCTATCACTACTCGGCGGTCGACGACGCCTTCCGGAACATCCCGGGGGTCACCGTCACGCAGCAGGGCAGCTACGGCAAGCTGTCGACCCTGAGCATCCGGGGCGCCAACGCGAACCAGGTGCTGATCCTCGTCGACGGCGTCCGTGTTTCGAGCCCCACGCTCGGGCAGACGGACCTGTCTGACATCTCACCGGAACAGATCGAGCGCATCGAGGTCATCCGGGGGCCTCAGTCAACGTTGTACGGGGCCGACGCCATTGGCGGCGTCGTCAATATCATCACCCGGAAAGGCAGCGGGGGGCCCTTCGGCGGGTCCGTCGAGAGCAGCGTCGGGAACTACGACACGCTACAGAACAAGCTCTCGTTCGGCGGCACGTACAAGATATTCGACTACGCCCTGTCCGGCTTCCACCTCGAGAGCAACGGGCAGTTCAAGAACGACAACTCGAACGTCAACGCGGGGAACGTACGGTTCGGGGTCGCGCTGCCCTTCGACAGCTCGCTCTCGGTGATCTACCGGTACAACAAGAGCGACATCGGGGTGCCGATCAAGGGCGTGTTCCCGCCGCCCCAGCCGATCGTGCCGATCATCAACCCCAACGCCAAGCAGCAGTCCGAGACCACGGTTCTCAGCGTCGAGGGCAAGACGCGGCCCGTCGAGTGGTGGGAGAGCCGGGCGAGCTTCGGGCGCTACACGAACAACCAGGGCTTCCAGGATCCGCCCGATCCCGGTTTCGACTTCGACGTGCTCGTCAAGTCGCAGGTCGACGTCGAACGGCTCGAGAGCGAGTGGCTCAACTCGTTCTTTCTCGGCAAGTGGAGTACCAGCACGGTCGGCGTGGGATACCGCAACGAGGAGGGGAACAATCAAGGCGTCTTCCGCGCCTCCCGCCACGTACCGTGGGTGCTGTTCGAGGAGCAGCTGCGGTTCTTCGACCGCCTGTTCATCACCGGTGGATTCCGGATCGAGGACGACAGCGTCTTCGGGCAGGCCACCACGGCGCAAGGGTCAGTCCTCTTCGTCATCAAGGAGACCGGCACGCGCCTGCGTGGGAGCGCCGGCACGGGTTTCCGCGCGCCTACCTTCAACGATCTCTTCTTCCCGCAGTTCGGCAACCCGGCGCTCCAGCCCGAGCGGAGCCAGTCGTGGGACGTCGGGGTGGACCAGAATTTGTGGCGAAACCGCGTCCGGCTCCGGGCGACTTATTTCAACACCGACTTCACCAACGATATCATCTGCTGCACGCCCCTGCCGACCGCGCCCTTCGGTGGCCCCTTCAACGCCGGGCGGGCCCGTTCCCGGGGCGTCGAGGCGGGCGGCGAGGTGGATATCCTGCCCAGCCTCGTCGCCTCCTTCGCGTACACGTACACCGACACCGACGACTTCTCCACGGGACGCCCGCTGCCGCGCGTCCCACGCAACAGCGGCAGCGCCGGGTTGACCTGGCAACCGCTCAGCGGCCTCTCCACCTTCGTCCAGGTGTATGCGGTGGAACGCCAGTTCGAGTCATTCGGCGATCTCTACAACCGCGGTCACACGCGTGTTGACATCGGCGGAACCTGGCGCATCCTGGGCCGGACCGGGTTACTCGAGAAGGTCGAGCTGACGGCCCGAGTGCAGAACCTGCTCAACGAGAAGTACGCCGAGGTGCGCGGCTTCCCGGCCCTCGGCATCAACGCGCTCGTCGGGCTGCGGGCGTCGTTCTAGGAGGCGCGGCGTGATCGCCGGGGTGTCCATCGAGATTGGAAGCGAGGCGGTGGTGGTGGTGAGCTCGCAGCCCCTGCGCGTCCTGTCCTCGGCGGTGCACCTCGGCGGCGTTGCCGACGCGCGCGCCATCCTCAACGTCCACGTGGCGAAGAATGATCCGTGTCTGGATCCCTCGGGGATGATCGCGGCGTTCGCCCGGCGCGCGTCGGTGCCCGCGCCCTGGGTCGGGCTGTTGACGGGAGCGGCGACCGAGCGCGCGGTCGTCGCCGAGGAAGCGACCGAGGGCTGCGCGGCGCTGGCCGTCGTTACGGTTGGGCTCAGCAATCCCATCGCCGCGGGTCACTCGCCCATCGCCCGGTGTGGTGTGTCGACCATCAACATCATCGTCGTGGTAGACGCCAATCCGGAGCCGGCGGCCCTCGTCAATGCCGTGATGACCGCGACAGAGGTGAAGGGGCTGGCGCTCCGGGAGGCGGAAATCGAGGCTCAGGACGGCGTGCCGGCGACGGGTACCTCGACCGACGCGGTGGTCATCGCGGCGACCGGCGCTGGCGGGCGGGCGCGCTTCGGGGGACCGGCGAGCCCCCTCGGCTGGGTCGTCGCTCGTGCGGTGCGCGCAGCGCTCGTTCCCGGCATTCGCGAGTGGCGGGAGCGGAATCGGTGAGCCCCGTCCTTCGGCTCGGCGGCTACACGCTGTCGGTGCTCCTCCACGTAGGGGCGGCTGCACTGATCATCGCGTGGTCAGCGACGGACTGGACGCAGCCGCTCTTCGTTGACCTGGTGGAGCCTCCTGAGCCGGCGGGGGCGGCCGGGCCCGGATCGCGTGACGGCTCCGCGGCCCGATCGGCGCCGCGACCTTTCCACCGCCAGGCGACCACGGGCTCCGCCGCACGGGGTTCCCTCGGCGGCGCTTCGCATGAAGCCTCGCCCGCCGCCCCGGCGACGGCGCCGCAGTCCGCACCGTCGTCATCCGGCCAGACATCGTGGGCTATTTCTCCAACTCTGGAAGCGTTTTCTGATACTCCAGCTCATGTAGAACCTCAAGTGCAGGCGCCTCTGGTGCCCGCGGTCACTCCACAGGCCATGCCGAGTGAGCCTGCACCCCCGTCGATGCCGCCGGTGTCATCACCGACCAGTGGCCGGCCCGTCGCGTCGGACCTCGGAGTCACCGGACGCGGGGCAGGCGGAACTCTCGGGGGCACCGACTCCGGGACGGTCGGTTCCCGCGGCTCGTCGTTCGCGCTCGCCGCCCCCGGGACTGGGCCGGGCGCCCCGGGTCCTGAGTACGGCCCGTATCTCCGACGCTTCCGCGAGCGAGTCGCGGATGCACTCGTGTACCCGCTGGCGGCACGGCGGGAGGGACTCACGGGCACGGTCGAGCTGTACGTGCGGCTCGAAGTCACCGGCCGTGTCAGTGACGTCCGCGTTGTACGCTCGTCTTCGCACGAGATCCTGGATGACGCCGCGCTCGAGACCATCCGCCGGCTGGGCCCGCTGCCGTTTCCCGATTCGTTGCCGCACCGGCCGTTGCTGATCCGGATCCCGCTCGTCTTCGAGCTCCGTTGAGGGCGCGGTGAGGCGCCAGCTCCGATGACGGTGCTGGCCCTGGCCATCGCGCTCGATCTGCTCGTGGGCGATCCGCCCAACCGCTGGCACCCGGTGGCGTGGCTCGGCGCCCTCATCACGCTGGGCCGCCGCCTCGGCCCCCGCGCTCCCGAGGATCTGGCCCTCTACGGGAGCTTTCTGATCCTGGTCGTGGCGGGCGTCGCGGCGGGCGTCGCGCTGGCCCTCTACACGGTGTTCGCCGCCCTCCCGGGCGTTGTCGCCCTGCTCGCGCAGACGTGGCTGCTCAAGTGCAGCCTGTCGCTCGACGGGCTCTTCGCGGCGGTCGAGATCGTGCGCGGCCACCTGGTCGCCGGCGACCTCGCCGGGGCCCGTCGGCAGCTGGCCTGGCACCTCGTGAGTCGCTCCGCGGAGGATCTCGACCCCGGCGCGGTCGCCTCGGCCGCGGTCGAGTCCCTGGCCGAGAACCTCACCGACGGGCTCGTGGCGCCGGTGTGCTTCTTCGTCGCGGGGACGCTGCTGGGCGGCGTCGGCGCCGGCATGGCGGCCGCCTGGGCGTACCGCGCGGTGAATACGGCCGACGCCATGATCGGCTACCGGCAGGATGAGCTCGAGTACCTGGGCCGCGCCACGGCCCGCACCGACGACGCGTTCAACTATCTGCCCGCGCGGCTGGCCGCCTGGGCGCTGGTGGCGGGCGCGTGGCTCGGGCGACAGTCCGCCGAGGGCGCCGCGCGCGTGCTGCAGCGCGACGGGCGACGCACGGCCAGCCCCAACGCGGGCCAGACCATGGCCGCGATGGCGGGCGCGCTTGGCGTGACGCTGGAGAAGCGTGGCCACTACCGGCTGGGCGACGGGCCGCCGCCCGACCCGGAGGCGATCGATCGGGCGATGCGGGTCGAGCGGTGGGGCGCCGCGCTCTGCCTGCTCCTGGCCGGGCTCGCGCTGCTGGCACGGCCGTGAGGGATCGGCGTCGCGCGCGCGCCATCATGCTGCAGGGGACCGGCTCGCACGCGGGCAAGACGGTGCTGGTCGCCGGCCTGTGCCGTCTGCTGGCGCGGCGGGGTCTCCGGGTGTTGCCGTTCAAGTCGCAGAACATGTCGCTCAACGCGCACGTGGGGATCGGGGGCGGGGAGATGGGCTGGGCCCAGGTGATGCAGGCCGAGGCGGCCGGCGTGCCGCCGCGCGTGGAGATGAACCCGATCCTGCTCAAGCCCCGCGCGGGGGCGCGCAGTCAGGTCGTGCTGCTCGGGCGCGCGCGCCCGGACGCGGACGCGCGCGGCTACTACCACCTCACCCCCACGCTCTGGCCGGCGGTGCGCCGCAGCTACGAGCGTCTGGCGCGCGAGGCCGACGTGGTGGTCATCGAGGGCGCGGGGAGCCCGGCCGAGCCCAACCTGATGCGCCGCGACCTGGCCAACATGCGGGTGGCGCGGATGGCGCGCGCCCCGGTGCTGATCGTGGGCGATATCGATCGGGGTGGGGTCTTCGCGAGCTTGGTGGGCACGATGGTGCTGCTGCCGCCCGCCGATCGACGGCGGGTCCGCGGTTTCGTCATCAACAAGTTCCGCGGCGACGCCTCGCTTCTCGCGCCCGCCATCCGGGATCTCGTCCGGCGCACCGGCGTTCCGGTGGTCGGCGTCGTCCCCTTCCTGTCGCGGCTGGCCCTGCCGGAGGAGGACTCGGTCGGGCTCGACGGTGGCGTCGCGCCCCTCTCCGGCGGGCTGCGCGTCGCGGTGGTGCGGCTCGGCCACATCTCGAACTTCACCGACTTCGCGCCGCTCGAGACCGAGCCCGGCGTCCGTCTGGTCTACGCGGAGGAGCCGCGGGAGCTGGCCGGCGCGTCGCTCGTCGTCCTGCCGGGCTCCAAGGACACCATCGCCGATCTACGCGCGCTCAAGGCGCGAGGCTTCGTCGAGGCCCTCACCGAGCACCGCCGGCGCGGCGGCCGGGTGCTGGGCGTCTGCGGCGGCTATCAGATGCTCGGGCGGGTGATCGCCGATCCGCACCGCGTAGAGAGCGGAGGGCGCGAGGCCGGGCTCGGTCTGCTCCCGGTCGCGACGACGCTCGCGCGCCGGAAGGTCACCCGCCGGGTGCGCGCCCGCTGGCGGCCCGACGGCCCCGTGTTCGAAGCCTACGAGATCCACATGGGCGCGACCCGCGCATCCGGCGCGCCGCGCCCGCTCTTCGAGGTCGCCGGCCGGGCCGAGGGCTGCGCGTCGCCCGACGGGCGCGTGTGGGGCACCTATCTCCACGGGCTGCTCGAGTCGGGCGCGGCGCGCCGGCGCGTGCTGGACTGGGCGCGGGCCGCCGGCGCGCCCGCCGCGGTGGGTGACGCACGCGATCATCGCGCGATGCGCGAGGAGGCCTACGACCGGCTCGCGGACACGCTCGCCGCCTGCCTCGACGAGCGTCTCCTGCGCGAGCTCGGCGGCACGTAAGCGAGGGAAATTTCTTCGCTCGCTCGTGGAGCGGGGCGTATCATCCACTATTGCCGCCTGCCCGCGGCGATTTCCGTCTTTGAACATCACCGACCATCTCGCGGACGCATTGAGACACGCGCTCGAGGCCGCCGGCTTACCCGCACCCTCAGAGGTGCAGTGGGAGACCCCGCGCGAGGCGCGGCACGGCGACTATGCGACCAACGTGGCCATGGCGCTCGCACGCGCGGCGCGGCGTCCGCCTCGCCAGATCGCCGAGGCCATCGTCGCCCACTTCCCGAAGACCGACGCGGTCGAGCGGCTCGAGATCGCCGGCCCGGGCTTCGTCAACGTGTTCCTCTCCCCGCGCTGGTGCGGCGACGCGCTGCACGGGGTGCTGGCCGCCGGCGAGCACTACGGCCGCGCCGACACCGGGAAGGGCACGCGCGTGCTGCTCGAATTCGTCTCCGCGAACCCGACCGGTCCGCTCGTGATCGTCAACGCGCGCGCCGCCGCAGTGGGGGACGCGCTCGCCCGCATCCTCCGCGCTCAGGGCTACGCGGTGGAGTCGCAGTACTACGTCAACGACGCGGGCAATCAGTTCACGGCCCTCGCGCGGTCGGTGGACGTGCGACTGCGGCAGGCGCTCGGCGAGACGGTCGAGCTGCCGGAGAACAGCTATCCGGGCGAGTACCTGGTGGACCTCGTCGCGGAGTGGCTCGCGAAGGATCCGACGGCCATGCGCGCGCTCGCGGCGCGGCCGGAGGCGGAGCGGCTCGAGCGGCTGGGACGTCTCGCGGTGGCCACCATGGTGGAGAGCCAGCGTCGCGTGCTCGAGGCCTACGGCACCCGCTTCGATCACTGGGCCCACGAACAGCGGGACGTGCGGGACGCGGGGCGGCCGCAGCAGGCGATCGACGCGCTGACCGCGGCCGGTCACACCTTCGAGCAGGACGGCGCGCTCTGGTTCCGGTCGACATCCTTCGGCGACGACAAGGATCGGGTGCTGCGCAAGTCGGACGGCGAGCTGACCTACTTCGCGGTGGACATCGGCTTCCACCACTTCGCGAAGTTTGGCCGCGCTGACCACGTGATCAATTTCCTCGGGCCCGACCACCACGGCTACGTGGGCCGCCTGCGCGCCGCGATGGCGGCGCTCGGCCACCCGCCCGAGACCTTCGACGTGCTGATCGTCCAGCTCGTCACGCTGCTCCGCGACGGCCAGCCGGTCCGCATGTCCAAGCGGCGCGGCGAGTTCGTGCTGATGGAGGAATTGCTGGAGGAGGTCGGCCGCGATGCGGCCCGCTTCACCTTCCTCACCCGCCGCCACGACAGCCCGCTCGAGTTCGACCTGGCGGTGGCGACGCGACAGTCGTCCGACAATCCGGTGTTCTACGTGCAGTACGCGCACGCCCGCGTAGCGAGCCTGTTCAAGAACGCGGCCGAGCAGGGCGTGACGGTGCCGCGCTGGGAGCAGGTGGACTTCGCGCCGCTGGGATTGGATGAAGAGCAGGCCCTGATCAGGCGCCTGCTGCAGTATCCCGACCTGGTGGCGGGCGCCGGGCGCGCCCGTGAGCCGCACCGGGTGGCCTATTTCCTCACCGAGCTGGCCGGGCTCTTCCACCCATACTACAAGGCCCACCGCGTGATCACGCCCGACCGGGCGACCACGCTGGCCCGCCTCGGGCTGTGCGCGGCGGTGGGACAGGTGGTGCGCAGCGGCCTCGGCCTGCTCGGCGTCTCCGCGCCCGAGGCGATGGGCCGGAGCGGGGAGCCCGACTGACATGGCGGTCTCGGCGCGGCGGCGCGGCGGCGGCGGGCCCGGCCTCGGGCAGTGGATGGCGCTCGGCGGCGCGGTGGTGGTGATCCTCGGGCTCACGTTCGCGCTGGGTCTGCTGGTGGGCCGGCAATGGGCGCGCCACAGCGTCGTCGCCGGCGGCTCGAGCGCGCCGGAGCTCGCGAAGAAGGGCGCTCCGGCCGCGCGCCGCGGCGGCCTCGCCGCCGACGTGCTGGTGGATCGCCCACCCGAGGCGACCGAGAAGCTCACCTTCTACCAGACGCTGACCGAGCCGCTCCATGGCCCCGGCGCGCCCAGAACCGAGGCGAAGCCGGTCTCGGTCAAGCTCCCTACCGTCGCGCCGGTTCCCGCGTCCGCATCGGCCGCCCCCGCTTCCGCGCCGGCTCCGCCGAAGCCCACGCCCGCGCTTCCGCCTGCGCCCGCCAAGGCCGTCGACGGGGCCGGCCCCGGAACTGGACCAGCATCCACGCCGGCGAAGCAGACCGGCGCCGGCGCTCCCGCACCCGCGATCGGCTCGCCCGCTACGTCGGGGTCGTCGGCCTGGACCATCCAGGTGGGCGCGTTCAAGAATCGCAAGCAGGCCGACGAGATGCGCCAGCACTTGGCGGCCACCGGGGTCGAGGCCTACGTGGCCAGCGTGGCGGTCAAGGAAGGGCAGGTGCCCTTCCGGGTGCGCATCGGGACCTTCAAGACGCGTGAGGAGGCCGCCGCGACGGCCGAGCGACTCCGTGGTCAGCGCTCGCTCACCGCGTTCGTCACGCTCAAGTAGCCCGGCCCGCCCGGTGGACCGGCGCCTCGGCCGCATCCTGATCTCACGCGACGAGATCGCGGCTCGCGTCGCCGAGCTCGGCGAGGCCATCGGCCGCGACTACGCGGGTCGGGCCCCGCTCCTGGTGGGGGTGCTCAAGGGCGCGGTGCTGTTCACCGCCGATCTCATCCGGGCCATCCCCCTGCCGGTCGCGATGGACTTCATGGCGGTGTCCTCCTACGGCTCCGGCACCCGATCCTCGGGGGTGGTGCGACTGACCGCCGACCTCTCCATCTCCATCGAGGGACGGGACGTCATCATCGTCGAGGACGTCATCGACTCGGGGCGCACGATCAGCTACCTGCGCCGCAACCTGGCGACCCGGCATCCGCGAAGCTTGGCCCTCTGCGTGCTCCTCGACAAAGTCTCCCGCCGAGAGGTCGACGTGGACGTGGACTACGTGGGCTTCGTCATCCCCGATGAGTTCGTGGTGGGCTACGGGCTCGACTACGACGGCTGGCACCGAAACCTGGCCGATCTCGCCGTCCTGGAGCCGGTGACCGAGCTCTGATTCGCGCTCGGGGGCCCCCGCACGTCCTGGCTCCGTATGGTATGATTGCTCCACCATGAATCCGTTCTACAAGAATCTCGCCCTCTGGATGGTGATCGGCCTGATCGTCATCCTCCTCTTCCAGCTCTTCCAGCAGAACCAGACCCCGCGGGGCGAGATCTTCTTCTCCGACTTCTTGAAGAAGGTCGAGTCCGGCGAGGTGCGCGAGGTCACGCTGAAGGGCAACAACGTCTCCGGACGGCTGAGCGACGGCTCCACCTTCCGCACCTTCACCGCGGACTACCCGGACCTGGTGAAGTCGCTGAAGGACAAGGGCGTGAAGATCGACGTCAAGCCGCCCGACACCAATTCGTGGCTGGCCATCGTGCTCCAGTGGGTGCCGATGCTCCTGTTCATCGGCGTCTGGATCTTCTTCATGCGCCAGATGCAGGGGGGCGGCGCGAAGGCCCTGTCCTTCGGCAAGGCGCGCGCCCGGCTGATCTCCGAGAAGCAGAACAAGGTCACGTTCCAGGACGTGGCGGGCGTGGACGAGGCCAAGGAAGAGCTGCGAGAGATCATCGAGTTCTTGAAGGACCCGCCCAAGTTCCAGAAGCTCGGCGGCAAGATCCCGAAGGGCGTCCTCCTGGTCGGCCCTCCTGGCACCGGCAAGACCCTCCTGGCCAAGGCCATCGCGGGCGAGGCCAACGTGCCGTTCTTCTCCATCTCGGGCTCGGACTTCGTGGAGATGTTCGTGGGCGTGGGCGCCTCGCGCGTGCGCGACCTGTTCGAGCAGGGGAAGAAGCACGCGCCCTGCATCATCTTCATGGACGAGATCGACGCGGTCGGCCGGCACCGGGGCGCGGGCCTGGGCGGCGGGCACGACGAGCGCGAGCAGACCCTGAATCAGCTCCTGGTCGAGATGGACGGCTTCGAGACCAACGAGGGGGTCATCCTGATCGCAGCCACCAACCGGCCGGACGTTCTGGACCCGGCCCTGCTGCGGCCCGGTCGCTTCGACCGCCAGGTGGTGGTGGCCCGGCCCGACGTCCGGGGGCGGGAGGAGATCCTCAAGGTCCACTCCCGGCGCATCCCGCTGGCGCCCAAGGTGGATCTGAAGGTCCTCGCCCGCGGCACTCCCGGTTTCTCGGGTGCGGATCTGGCCAACCTGGTCAACGAGGCCGCGCTGCTCGCGGCGCGCCAGGACAAGAAGGTCGTCGAGATGATCGACTTCGAGAACGCCAAGGACAAGGTCCTGATGGGCGTGGAGCGGCGCTCGATGATCATCTCCGAGACCGAGAAGAAGACGATCGCGTACCACGAGGCGGGGCACGCCCTGGTGGCGGACCTGCTTCCGGGGGCGGACCCGCTCCACAAGGTCACGATCATCCCGCGCGGTCGCGCGCTGGGCCTCACCCAGCAGCTTCCCGCCGACGACAAGTACAACTACTCGCGGGACTACCTGGTCAATCGCATCACGATCCTCCTCGGTGGCCGCGCCGCCGAGGAGATCGTCTTTCAGCAGCAGACCACCGGCGCCGGCGACGATCTCGAGAAGGCGACGGACATGGCCCGCAAGATGGTCTGCGAATGGGGTATGTCCGACAAGATGGGCCCGCTCACCTTCGGCAAGGGCGAAGAGCACATCTTCCTCGGGCGCGAGGTAGCGCGTCCCAAGGACTTCAGCGAGGAGACGGCGGTTCTGATCGATTCCGAGATCAAGCGTATCGTGATGGAGTGCGCCAGCCGCGCCCGTCACATGATCGAGACGAATCTCGAGAAGCTGCACGCGCTGGCGCGCGCGCTGCTGGAGCGGGAATCGCTCGACGGCGAAGAGATCGCGCGCATCCTCCGCGTCCCGCCGCTGCAGGGAGCGCCGACTCCGGCCTGAGCGCCTCTTTTGAATGCAAGGGCCCAGAAATGGCCCCCGCACTCCCCCAAGGCCGCGGACCTCCGTCGCCGCCTTGGTCGGAAATCCGCCTGACGCAGGGGTGGGGAGCGGTGTTAAGTTGGTGCTGGAGAAATCCCCCGTGAGCCGCGCGACCCTGGCAGGAGTCTCGGTAGGTGACGGCCTGGACGTGGCCGTCGTCGGGGTCATCAACGTGAGCCCGGAGTCCTTCTACGGCGGCTCCGTGGTCGAGGAGGCGGATCGGCTCCTCCAGGTGGCCGACGCGATGGCGCGGGCGGGAGCGGCCTGGCTGGACGTCGGGGCCATGTCCACCGCGCCGTATCTGACCACCCGGATCCCGGCCGCCCTGGAAGCCGACCGGCTGCACTGGGCGGTGGATCTGCTCACCACCAAGCTCGACCGGCCGATCTCGGCCGACACCAGCCGCAGCCAGCCCGCCCGTGCCGCGCTCGAGGCGGGCGCCCGCATCATCAACGACGTCACCGGCCTCACCTCCGACCCCGGGTTGGGGGCGCTCATCGCCGAGGCCGGGGCCGGTCTTGTGCTCATGGCCTCGCCGACCGGCGCGCCGGCCGGGCTGGGTCCGATCGAAACCGTGGGCGCTACCCTCGAGCGGAGCCTCGCCCTCGCCAAGGCCGCGGGCATCGCAGAAGAGCGCATCTTGGTGGACCCTGGGATCGGCTTTTTCCGGGGCGGCGCGGTGGACTGGGCCGCGTGGGATTGTCAGATACTGGCCCGGCTCGGCGCCCTCCGATCCCTCGGCCGCCCACTGCACGTGGGCGTCTCCCGGAAGTCGTTCATCGGCGCGCTGGCGGGCGTGCCGGGCCGCGACCGTGGCGCGCCGGTCGAGGCGGCGGATCGGCTGCCCGGGTCGCTGGCCGCGACGGCGGCGGCGGTGCTGGGCGGCGCCCACGTGATCCGCGCGCACGACGTGGCCGAGACGGCGCAGGCGGTCCGGGTCGCGCAGGCCATACGCCGCGCCCCCGGCGGGGAGCCCGACCGCTGATGTGGCCGCTGATCCAGTCCTTCCGTCTCCGCGATGCCATCGACATCGCGGTGGTGGCCGTCGTGCTCTATCGCGTCTTCGTCATGTTCAAGGAGACGCGCGCGGTCCAGATGCTGCTCGGCCTGGGTGGCCTGATGGTGGCCTCGTTCCTCGCGCGCCAATTCGAGCTGTTCAGCACGAGCTGGCTGCTCGACAACTTCTGGTCGTTCTGGGTCCTCGCCCTCATCGTGCTGTTCCAGCCGGAGCTGCGGCGGGCCCTCACCCGGCTCGGCCAGAGCCGCCTCTTCGAAGGCATGGCCCTCGGGGCGCGCGAGGAGCGCGGCCACCTCATCGAGGACGTGATCAAGGCGGCCGACGCGCTGGCCAGCAAGCGCATCGGCGCGCTCATCGTGCTCGAGCGCAGCACCGGCCTGCGCAACTACGCCGAGCTGGGCGTGCCGCTCGACGCGATGGTCTCCGCCGACCTCCTGGTGAGCCTCTTCCTGCCGTATTCGCCGCTACACGATGGCGCGGTGTTCATCCGGGGCGACCGGGTCGCGGCGGCCGGCTGCTTCCTGCCGCTGTCGCGCAACACCCAGCTCGGCCGGAACATGGGCACGCGGCACCGCGCCGGCCTCGGCCTGGCCGAGGAAACCGACGCGGTCGTGCTGATCGTCTCGGAGGAGACCGGCCGCATCTCACTCGCGGTGGACGGCCAGATGGAATCGCCGATCGACCAGGAGTCGCTGCATCGACGGCTCGCCGAGCTGTTCTCACTCGAGGAGGCGCCCCCCGCGCGGCGCACCGCGTGGTGGGAGCCGGCGCGGGAGTGGCTCCGCAAGTGAGCGCGCTGGCCCGTCACTGGGAGCTGAAGCTCCTGGCCCTGGCCTTCTCCATGGTGCTCTGGGCGTTCGTGATGACCTCGGAGAAGTCGGATCTCATCGTGACTGCGCAGCTCGAGCTGGACGGCATCCCGGCCGGCCTCGAGGTGGTGGGGGAGCGGCCGGACAGCGTGGACGTGCAGCTGCACGGCCTGCGGGTCGCGCTCGATCGCCTCGGCACCGACCGCGTGCGGGCGCGTCTGAGCCTGGCCGGCGCGCGGGCGGGAGAGGTGACCGTGCGGGTGCAGCCGGAGCAGATCGTGGTGCCGCCCGGCGTCACCGTCATCCGGGTGAATCCGTCGCGCGTGCGCCTCGTCCTGGGATCCGTTCGCTCGTGAGCCGGGTGCTCGGCATCGGTGTCGACCTGACCCAGATGG
>DATMMH010000218.1:0-3982 GCA_035569855.1 Candidatus Dormiibacterota bacterium | reverse complement strand
CTTCTTGGCGCCGGTGGCGAGCACGTTGAGCAGCACGTCGGCGCCCTGCGAGCGGGCCGCGGGCGGGCGCGAGAGCGCGCCCGCCAGCGTGGCGAGCAGCGCGAGCATCACGAGGAGCCCGATCGGGCGTCCGGAGCGCATCAGCTGATTCATGGGTCACCCATCGCGGAAATCAACCACGACGAACGTCGAAGGTGAACAGGATGCGGAGCGACGGTTTCGACCAGTCGTCGGGTAGTTTCGGAAAAGGGCTCGCCCCCATGACCGCACGGAGGGCCGCGTTGTCATAGAAGGCGTTGCCCGAGCTTTTTTGGATGGCGGGCGGCTTGATCGAGCCGTCCCGCTGGATCTCGACCCAGACCTGCGGCTTCTGCTGCGGGTCGGTCGGCTGGTTCTGGCGCTGCCATTCCTGCTCGACCTTCTGGAGGACCTGGCGGAGATACCAGGCGTAGGGGAAGTCGGAGACGTCGAGGGTCAACGCGCCCTGGCCGGTCACCGAGCCGGTCGGAGCTCCCAGCGAGGCGGTCTCCGGCGGGCGCGCGGACTCGGAGGATTTCTCGCCACGCGGGGTGCCGGCCGGCGGCGTCGCCAGCGACGGCAGCTCCTTCTCGCCGGGGCGCGGCAGCGCGGCGCGCGGCGGCGGCAGCTTGGCCGCGGGCAGCGACGGGGCCGGCAGGCTCGGCGCCTCGCGCCGCGGGGCTTCGCGGGGCGCGGTGGTCGCCTTCGGCTCCGGCTCGGGCTCGGGCGCGCGCGGCGCCACCGGGGCCTGCGGGCGCGCGGGCAGGGACGGCGCGGGCGGGGCGTTGGGCGCGCCGACCGCGGCCACCACCGGCACGAGATTGACGACCTGCACCTTCTCCGGTCGCCAGCCGCTCCACATCACGAGCGCGGCCATGCCGCCGAATACCACCACGTGGCCCACCGTCGAGAGCACGACCGCGGCCAGCGGCAGCCGCGGCCGGCGCAGCGCCGGACCCGAGCGTCTCAGCCCCGGATCGGGGAGCGGGCCCATGGAGTAGCGGCGGGCGGCCATGGTAGAGCTCATCGTCCGCGGGTCGGCTCCGTCACCATGCCGAGCTTCTCGATGCCCGAGCGGCGAATCCGGTCCATGGTCTCGACCACGAACCCGTACTGGAGCGCCTGGTCCGCGCGCAGATAGAGGGTCTTGTCCTGGCGGTTCTTGAAGAGATCGCGCAGCGTCTGCTCGAGCGACGAGAGCGGCACCGGCTTGTCGTTGATGTAGATGGCCTGTTCCTTCGAGAGGGTCAGGACCATCCGCTCTTCGGTCACGGTGGGTTTGCCCGAAGTCTTGGGCAGGTTCACGTCGATGCCCCGATACATCAGCGGCGCGGTGAGCATGAAGATCAGCAGCAGCACCAGCGTGACGTCGACCAGCGGAATGATGTTGATCTCGGCGAGCGTCCCGCCGATGCGGTAGCCGCCGCCGCTGTCGGACGAGTCGACCTTAATGGCCATCTTTCGCCACCCGGGCCATCTTCTGCGCCGGCCGGGCGAAGGCGTTCAGCAGATCCAGCGTGAAGCCTTCCATCTCCGTCGCCCAGTGCTTGGTGCGGTTCACGAAGAAGTTGTAGCCCATGACCGCGGGGATGGCGGCGCCGAGGCCAGCCGCGGTGGCGATGAGCGCTTCCGAGATGCCGGGCGCCACCACCGCCAGGTTGGCGGAGCCCTGCTGCCCGATTCCCTGAAAGGCGGACATGATGCCCCACACGGTGCCGAAGAGTCCGATGAACGGCGCCGAGCTCGCCACCGTGCCGAGGAAGGGCAGGTAGCGCTCCATCCGCGCGACCTCGGCGGAGCCCGCCCGCCGGAGCGCGCGGCTCGCCGCCTCGAGACGCTCGGCGGGAAGCCCCTCGTCCGCCTCGTCGAGCACCTGATCGACGATCTCGGCGGAGCCGTACGCGGTGACCAGCTCCTGACCGGCCGCCACGTAGAGCTGGGCGAGAGGGCTGTCGCGATGCTTCTTGGCCGCGGCGTAAACGACCGAGAAGCGGCGCGCTTCTCGGAAGATCTGCCGGAAGCGCAGCGACTCTCTGCGGATCTTCCGGAATTCCCACCACTTCTCCACGATGAGCGCCCAGCAGATCACCGAGAAGATCGCGAGGACGAGGAGGATGAACTTGGCGACGGGCCCGGCGCTGAGGACGAGCTCCGCAACGCCGCCATTGACGTTGCCTGACCCTGGCACTCGGATCTCCTTGTTCGGTGAGTGGTGAATGATGCGGCGAGTGGTTTCATTCGATGATACCGGAGGCTTTTCGAGGGTGTCAACAAATTCACCGGGAAAATGCCTGAAAAGTCGCTGGATTATTGACAGTCTCCGGGTCCGGCCGTATAAGCCTTTCTATGTTCCATTCGCCCGGAGCGGTGGCCCTCACGGTGGGGCCGCTCGCACTGCTCGGCTGGCAGATCGGCCCCATCGCGATCCGCTGGTACGGGATCCTGATGGCGAGCGCGATGGCCCTCGGGCTCTGGCTCGCCCAGCGAGAGGCGGGCCTCCGCGGGATCGATCCGGAGAGCCTGCTCAAGTGCTCCGAGCTGGCCCTGCTCGGCGGGCTCATCGGCGCGCGCCTCTATTACGTGCTCTTCAACCTCGACTACTACGGCCAGTTCCCCGGTAAAATCTTCGCGCTCTGGGAGGGCGGACTCGCCATTCACGGCGGCGTGATCGGTGGGATCCTGGTGGGCGGCGTCTACGCCTGGCGCCGCCGCCTGCCCCTGCGGCAGTACCTCGACGTCGCGGCGCCGAGCCTTGCCATTGGGCAGGCGATCGGCCGATGGGGCAACTTCTTCAACGAGGAGGCTTTCGGCCGTCCCACCGACCTGCCCTGGAAGCTCTTCATCTCGCCGGTGCACCGGCCGCTGCAGTACGCCCAGTCCGACTACTTCCACCCCACCTTCCTGTACGAGTCGCTCTGGGATCTCCTGGTCTTCGTCCTGCTCTACTTCGGGTTTCGTCGACGTCTCGAGCGGGCGCCCGGCGCGCTGTTCCTGGCCTATCTCGGCCTCTATTCGCTGGGCCGCCTCTTCACCGAGGGGCTCCGCACCGATCCGCTCATGCTGGGCTCGCTCCGCATCGCGCAGCTCGTGAGCCTGCTGGGCATGGTCATGGCGGCGGTGGGCGTGCCCCTGCTGCTGCGCCGCCGCCGCGCCGCCTGAGTGAAGCGCTACGCGAGCCGGGATGGCCGGCTCCGCCTCTTCGTCGGAGACAGCCGCCGTCTCGACCCCATCACGTCGGGCAGCGTGGGGGTGATCCTGACCTCACCGCCCTACTGGGTGCGCGGCCGGGGGCGCGCACAGGCCGAGCGCTACGCGCGGGAGCTCGCGGGCGGCTTTGCCCGCGAGTGGCGACGGGTCCTGGCCGACCACGGCGACCTGTGGCTCGTCATCGGCGACCGCCACGACGGGCTCGAATGGGTGGGCATCGACGGGCTCGTGAGCGCGGCGCTCCGGCGGCGCGGCTTCCGTTTGCAGTCTCAGGGGCTCTGGGCGCAGGTGCGCTCGCGAGAGCGCTGGGACAACCGGGTGAACCACCTCCTGCGGTTCCGGAAGGCGAGCCGGCCGGTGCGCCCGGACGGCACCACGCTCTGCTGGACGCTGCCGTTGCCGCGCTCGCACCCTGAGAGTCTCTGGGACGCCACGCCCGATCCGGTGATCCGCGGGCTGCTCGCGCTCTCGGCGCGGCGCGGTGCGGTGCTCGATCCCTTCGCGGGGGCGGGCACGGTGGGCCGCATCGCGGCGGCCCTCGGGCGCGAGTGGATCGGCGTGGAGCGCGACCCCCAGATGGCCCGGCTGACCGCGCGGCGGCTGCGCCTGCGGCCGGCTAGCGCTTCGCGGCGGTCAGCGCCACCTCGCGCCCGTCGCGCAAGACGATCACGCTGATGGGGCTGCCGGCCGAGAGGCGCCCCATGCGCTCCTGCAGCTCCGGATAGGTCTCCTCGCCGATTCTCTTGCCCTGCACCGC
>DATMMH010000217.1:0-9665 GCA_035569855.1 Candidatus Dormiibacterota bacterium | reverse complement strand
ATTGGCCAGGCCCGAAGCGCAATCCGAGCAGGATCAACGTAGGCAGGCACTCGCAGCTTGTCAAGCGAATTTTTTTCGTGATCGATGTAAGTATTTAATTAAATGTCTGTATATGTCAGTGGATAAGTGTGGATAAATTCTAGTCGCCCGCTTCCCCGCTCGTCGGATCCGTGCCGTAACGGACCAGGAACTGACTCCGGTAGGCGTCGAAGACCCCGGCGGCGATGGCGCGGCGCATGTCCCGCATGAGCCGCTGGTAGAACGTCACGTTGTGCAGGGTCAGCAACCGATACGCGAGCAGCTCGCGCGCCCCGAAGAGGTGGCGCAGGTACCCGCGTGAGAAACCCCGGCACGCCTCGCACGAGCACTCCCCGTCGAGGGGGGCCGGATCGCGGGCGAAGCGCGCGTTGGTGATGTTGAGCGGCCCGTCCGACGTGAAGGCCTGGCCGTTCCGCGCGTTCCGGGTCGGGAGCACGCAATCGAAGAGGTCCACGCCCCTCGCCACGGCCTCGACCAGATCCGTCGGCTTGCCGACGCCCATGAGATAGCGCGGCCGGTCCGCGGGAAGCAGCCCCGCCACGAGCTCGGTGACGTCGTACATGACGGGCTTGGGCTCGCCCACCGCGAGACCGCCGATGGCGTGACCGGGCAACCCCAACGCGCAGGTCTCCTCCACCGCCCGGCGGCGCAGCGCCTCGTGCGAGCCACCCTGCACGATGCCGAACAGCGCACCGGGCGCGCCCGCCGCGCGATGGGCCGCCACCGCGCGGCCGAGCCAGCGCAGCGTCAGCGCGAGCGAGCGCTCGGTCTCGATCGCGGTGGCCGGATGGGCCAGGCACTCGTCGAGCGGATGAAGGACGTCCACTCCGAGGGCGTGCTGCACCGCGATGCAGGATTCGGCCGACAGGGTGCGCAGCGAGCCGTCGACGTGGGAGCGAAACTCCACGCCGTCCTCGCCGATCCGCCGCAGCTTGGAGAGGCTGAAGACCTGGAAGCCGCCGGAGTCGGTGAGGATCGGCCCGTCCCAGCCCATGAAGCGATGAAGGCCTCCCAGCTCGCGAACCAGCTCGTGGCCCGGGCGCAGCATCAGGTGGTAGGTGTTCGCGAGCACGATCTGGGCGCCGGCCGCGATGAGATCCGCGGGCGCCAGGCTCTTGACCGAGCCCTGGGTCGCCACCGGCATGAAGGCCGGGGTGTCCACCGCCCCGTGCCCGGTGAACATCCGTCCCAGGCGCGCCGCCCCATCGATCCGGCCGAGCTCGAAGGAGAATCCGCCCATGACTCAGCCGATCAGCATCGCGTCGCCGTACGAGTAGAAGCGGTATCGGTTGGCGACCGCGTGGCGGTAGGCGTCGAGCACGACCTCGCGGCCGGCAAAGGCCGACACGAGGACGAGCAGCGTCGAGCGAGGGAGATGGAAGTTGGTGATCAGCGCGTCCACGATCCGGAAGCGATGACCGGGCCGGATGTAGAGATCCGCCTCGCCCGGACCCTCCCGCAGCCGCCCGTCGGCGGTCGCGGCCCATTCGAGCGCGCGCGTCGTCGTGGTACCGACCGCCACGACCCGCCGGCCCTCGCGCCGGGCCTCATGGATCGCTCGCGTCGTATCGGCTGGAATGTCGATCGGCTCTCCATCCATGTGGTGCGCTTCCACCTGCTCCGTGCGCAGCGGACGGAAGGTGCCCGGCCCAACGTGGAGCGTGAGGTAGTGCACCGCGACCCCTCGGGCCTCGAGCCGGGCCAAGAGCGCCGGCGTGAAATGGAGACCGGCGGTGGGCGCCGCGACCGAGCCGTCGTCGCGCGCGTATACCGTCTGGTAGCGGTCGCGATCCTCGGGCTTGGGCGAATCGTGGCGGTCGATGTAGGGCGGCAGCGGCGGCAAACCGTGGCGCTCGAGCAGCGCGCGAACCGGCCACGGCGCCTCGATCGCCACGACGCGCGCGCCCGCGCCACCCTCTCCCACGACCGTCGCCCCGGCCGCGCCCCCGGCCAGCACGAGCCGCGCTCCCACCCGGCAGCGTCGCCCCGGGCGCACCAGCGCCTCCCAGCGATCGGCCTCGACCGGACGCAGCAGCAACAGCTCCACCGGCTGGCCCGCCGCCTCGGTCACCCCCAGCAGCCGCGCCGGGATCACCCGGCTCCGGTTCGCCACGAGACAATCCCCGGGGCGCAACAGCTCGGGCAGCTCGACGAACGCGCGATCCTCCCACGCCCGCCGCGCCCGATCGAGCACGAGCAGCCGCGACGCATCCCGCGGCTCCGCCGGCTCCTGCGCGATCAGCTCCCGAGGCAACTCGTAGTCGAAGAGCGAAACATCCATGGCAATGAAGTGTAGCCCACCCGCGAGACGACCCGTGAGTGCGGGCCGCGCGTGGCAACTCGCTATCCCGGAATCGCCGGCCGCGTGAGCCTCACGATCAGCGTTCGGCGCTTGATTCTCGTGGGGGCGGCCCCTACACTGCGCCCCGAGAGTTTCCCGACCTGGAGCGCGAGGAGGCGAGTCTGAAGATCGGCTTCCACCTGACCCCGTTCTGGAGCCCGACGGACCGCGGCGCCACCCGCATCATCGACGAGGCCATCCGTGTCGTGGCCGCCGCCTCCCGCATGGGCTTCGCGTGGATCTCCATCGGCCAACACTTCCTCTCGCACCCCACCGTGTGGCCGCAACCGTTCGCGATGCTCGCCCGGCTCGCCCCGGAGGCCGGCCAGATGCGCCTCAAGACGTCGGTCCTCCTGCTCCCGGTCCTGAACGCGGTGGAGGTCGCCGAGAACGTCGCCACGCTCGACCACATCTCGCACGGGCGCCTCGACGTGGGCGTGGCCATCGGCTATCGCGAGGAGGAGCTCGAGACGGTCGGGCTCCGTCGTAAGGATCGGGTGGCGAAGCTCGAGGAGACGCTCGGGCTCATGAAGCGCCTCTGGGCCGGCGAGGAGGTCACCCTCCAGGGCACCTACACCTCGGTGACCAAGGGGCGCATGGGCTTCACGCCCTGCCAGACCCCGTACCCGCCAATCGAGATGGGCGCCCAGAGCGAGGGCGCCACGCGCCGCGCGGCGCGCCTCACCGACGGCGTCTTCTTCGGCCCACAGGTGGCGTGGCGAGATATCGCGGGGCTCGCCCGCGTCTTCCGCGAGGCACGCGTGGAGCTCGGCGCCCCCACCCCGGGTCACGTCGGGGCGTCCCGCAGCCTGATCGTCGGCGCCAGCAAGGAAGCCGCCCGCGCCGCGGCCCGTGAGTACCTCGAGCGGACGTTCAAGATGTACCGCTCCTGGGAGATGCAGGAGCCGAGGATGGTGGAGCTGCAGCTCAGCCTCGACACCTCGCTCGACGCCTGGACGGTCAACGGGACGCCCGCGGAGTGCGTCGAGAGCATCGCGCGCGCTCGCGCGATGGGCGTGGAGCGAATCGGCTTCACCATCTATAGCCTTCCGCCCGAGGTCGAGGCCCGTATCGAGTACATGCAGATGATCGCAGAACGCATCCTGAAGCCAGCCGGGGCCCTCGCGTGACCGTCCGTGTTTCTCCGTCCTCGATGCGTTCGAAGGGGACACGTGCGCGTCGCGCGTGAGCTCGTGATCGAGGCGGCGCCCGAGGCGCTCTGGCGGCTGCTCTGGGACGTGCCGCGCATGGCGGCCTGCGTGCCGGGATGCGCGGAGGCCCATGAGCTGGCGCCGCACCAGACGTACCGCGCCCACATGACCCAGAAAGTGGGCCCGATCAGCCTCTCCGTGGCGCTCATCGTCGAGATCCTGGCCGCCGAGCCGCCATGGCACCTGGCCCTGAGCGCGAGCGGCCGTGATCCGGTCGTGAGCGCCGACATCGCAATGCGCGTGACTCTCGACTGCGCGCCGGACGGCACCGGCACGCGCCTGCATATCGGGGCCGAGGGCCAGGTGCTGGGCAAGCTCGGCGCGCTCGGGCACGGCGTCATCCAGCGCAAGGCCGAGGAGACGGTCGACGAGTTCGGCCGTCGCCTGGCCCGCATGGCGCGGAGCTAGCGCGTGCTCCGTCCCTTCACCCTCTACCGGCCGAGCACGCTGTCCGAGGCCGGCGCCCTGCTCCGCGAGCACCGAGAGGACGCCACGCTTTACGCGGGCGGCACGGAGCTGCTCCTGCTCATGAAGGAGGGCCTGGTGCGCCCGCACGTGCTCGTCGACGTCAAGCACGTCGCGGGCCTGGCCGAGGTGGTGGCCGCCGACGGGGCGATCCGGATCGGGGCCACCGCGTCGCACCGGACGGTGGAGCGATCGGCCGCCGTGCAGGCGCACTGTCCGCTGGTGGCGGGCGTGGCCCGTCACGTCGCGAACGCCCGCGTCCGCGCGGCCGGCACCGTCGGGGGGAATCTGGCCTTCGCGGATCCGCACAGCGATCTCGCCACGCTCTTCCTCGTCTTCGAGGCTCGCATCGACCTCCGGGGGCCCGACGGGGAGCGCGAGGTCCCGCTGGACGCCTTCGTTCTGGGCCCCTACGAGACCGCCCGCCGGGGCGACGAGATCCTGAGCGCGGTGCGGCTCCGGTCGTGGCCGGTCGGCGCGGCGGGGGCATATCTCAAGTTCGGCCTGTACGAGCGCCCGACCCTCGGCGTGGCCGCCGTCCTCGTTCCCGACGCGGAAGGCCGGCGGGTTAGCGAAGCCCGCCTGGCCATCGGCTGCATCGGCCCGCGGCCGCAGCGGCTGCGAGCCCTCGAGCACCACCTGCGCGGCGCGCCGCTGGAGGAGCTCGCGGCGGGGCGCGCCGACGTCGCCTCGGCCGAGATAGACCGCATCGACGCCGTGACCGACCTCCACGGCTCGGCCGACTACAAGCTCGAGATGGCGCAAGTCTTCACCCGTCGCGCGCTCCGCGTCGCCGCCGCCCGCGCCGCCCACCACGTCATCGATGCCCGCTACCCCTACACCGTCGTCGTCTAGCATCGCGTTCACCGTCAACGGGCACCGGCACGCGCTCGAGGTGCCGACGCACGCGCTGCTGCTCGACGTGCTGCGCGATCGACTCGATCTGAAAGGCGCCAAGCGATCCTGCGACATGCAGGTATGCGGGGCCTGCACCGTACTGGTCGGGGACGCGCCGGTCAGCGCGTGCAGCTATCTGGCCGTCGAGGCCGACGGCCGGGAGCTGCTCACGGTGGAAGGGCTGGGCACGCCCGACGCGATGCACCCGCTGCAGCAGGCCTTCGTCGATCACGGGGCCGTGCAGTGCGGCTTCTGCACGTCGGGCATGCTGCTGTCGGCCAAGGCGCTCCTCGACGAGCAGCCGCGGCCGACGGAGGCGGACGTGCTGCACCATCTCCGGGGCAACCTCTGCCGCTGCACCGGGTACCGGAAGATCGTGGACGCCATCCTCGCGTGCGCGGCGCAGTCAGGGAGCCCGGCGTGACGCCCGGCCGGTCCTTCCGCGTCGTCGGCCAGTCCGTCCGGCGTCTCGACGCGATCGACAAGGTCACCGGACGGGCCCGTTACGTCACCGACCTGACCCGGCCCGGCATGCTGCACGCGGCCCTGCTGCGCTCGCCTCACGCGCACGCGCGGATTCGCACGATCGACGTGGCCACGGCGCGCGCGGTGCGCGGTGTGCGCGCGGTGGTCACGAGCGCGGATCTCACCTGGTGCGACCCGTACTTCGGTCCGGCCTTCCGCGACCGCCCCATCCTGGCCATCGGCGTGGCGCGCTACGAAGGCGAGCCGGTCGCCGCGGTCGTCGCCGAGGACGAGGGCGCGGCCGCCGAGGCGCTCGACCGGATCGTAGTGGACTACGAACCGCTCTCCGCCGTGACGACGCTCGAGCAGGCCCTGGCGCCTGGCGCCGTGCTCGTGCACACCGACGAGCCGCTCGCCGGCCACTTCGCCGACCTGTCCACCCTCAAGCCCGCGCGGGGCACCAACGTCTGCCATCAGTTCCATCTCGAGCGGGGGCGCGGCGCCGCCGCGTTTGCCGAGGCGGACCTCGTCCTCGAAGATTGCTACTACTTCCCGCGCGTACAGCACTATTCCATGGAGCCGCACGCGGCGCTGGCCGCCTGGGACGAGGAGAGCGGACTCACGGTGTGGGCGTCCACGCAGAACCCGTACTCGGTGCGCGTCGAGCTGGCCAAGATGTTCCGGGTCCCGCTGAGCCGCATCCGCGTCATCGTGCCGCTGCTGGGTGGCGGCTTCGGCGGTAAGACCTACGCCAAGCTCGAGCCGATCACGAGTGCGTTGGCCCGCCTCGCGGGCCGTCCGGTTCGGCTCGCCATCTCCGCGCAGGATGCCTTCCGCACCGTGCGCCGCTGCGACGCCCGCGTGCGGGTGCGCCTGGGTCTCCGCCGGGACGGCCGGCTCCTGGCCGCCGAGTGCGTCGCCGACTTCGACGTGGGTGCCTACGCCGACATCGGCCCGCGCATCGTCCAGAAAGGCACCTACACCGCCACCGGCCCGTATCGGATCCCGAACGTGGTGCTGCACAGCCGGGCGGTGTACACGAACACCACGCCGGGGGGCGCCTTTCGCGGCTTCGGCGTGCCCCAGCTCGCCTGGCCGTTCGAGTCCCTTCTCGACGACGCGGCGCGCCGTCTCGACCTCGACCCGGTAGAGCTGCGCCGGCAGAACCTGCTGGCGCACGGCGAGGAGTTCGAGCCAGGCGACACGCCGGTCGACGGCAAGTTCGAAGAGAGCCTGAGCCGCGCGGCCGAGGCGATCCGGTGGACGCAGGCGGCCGCATCGGATCGCGGCCGCGGCGTGGCCATGATGATGAAGGCCAGCATCGGCCCCACCGTGTCGGAGGCGATCGTGCGCCTCCACGCCGACGGCAGCGCGACGGTGCTGGCCAGCACCGTCGAGATGGGGCAGGGCGCGCGCACGGTGCTGGCCCAGATCGCGGCCGAGGTGTTGGCCATTTCGATCGAGCGCGTGAGCGTGGCCACGCCCGACACCGCCATCACGCCCTACGATCAGACGACCAGCTCGAGCCGATCCACCACCTTGATGGGCCGCGCGGTGCAGGAGGCCGCCGAGGACATCCGCGAGCAGCTGCTGCGCATCGCGGGTGAGATCATCGACGCCCCGCCGGCCGAGCTGGCGCTGGACGACGGCCACGTCGTGGCCCGCGGCGGCCGGGTCGCCTACCCGGCCCTGCTCGCCGAGCGCTTCGGCATGGGGGGCGGCGAGCTGATCGGGCGAGGCATCGTGGCACCCGGGCGCAGCCGCGCGCCCCTCGGCGGGAGCACGCCGTTCTGGGAGATGGCGGTGGGAGCGGCGGAAGTGCACGTCGACGAGGAGACCGGCGCGGTCGTCGTGAACGACTATGTGTCGGTAGCCGACATCGGCCGGCGCATCAACCCACAGCAGTGCGAAGGGCAGGACGAGGGCGCGGTGATGCAGGGACTCGGCCACACGCTGCTGGAGGAGATGGTCTACGACGGCGGCCAGCTGCTAAACGCCAACCTCGTCGACTACCGCGTGCCCCGAGCGGAGGATCTCCCGAGTCGGATCCGCTGCCTCTTCGTCGAGAACGGCGACGGCGCCGGGCCGTTCGGGGCGAAGGGGGCCGGCGAGGGGAGCCTTATCCCGGTGAGCCCGGCGGTCGGCAATGCGCTCGCCCGGCTCACCGGCGTGCGCTTCCGCGAACTGCCGCTCACACCCGAGCGGGTCTGGCGAGCGCTCCGTGCCCGCCCCAAGCCCTGACCGCAGTCGTCAGACCGGTCGGGCAATCAGAGTGTCGTAGATCTCGAGGGCGAGCCGGCCGAAATCTGTCGAAGCGCGCGCCTCGACCGTGCGGGGCCGCGGCACACCCACGGAACAGACGCGCGCGACCCGTCCAGGCCGGGGGGACATCACCACGACGCGGTCGGCGAGGAACACGGCCTCGGGGATCGAGTGCGTCACGAAGATGATGGTCTTGCGATCCCGGCCGGCGGCCCCGCTCCCACCCTCGCCCCAGATCCGCAGAAGTTCGAGATTCATTTCGTCCCGGGTCATCGCGTCGAGCGCGCCGAACGGCTCGTCCATCAGGAGTAACGGCGGATCGAGCAGCAGCGCCCGGCAGAGGGAGGTCCGCTGCTGCATGCCGCCCGAGAGCTCGCGGGGTAGCTTGCCCTCGAAGCCACCGAGCCCGACCAGCCGCAGCAGGTTCCGCGCGCGGTCGCGATAGTGTCTGGGATCGAGGCCGACCAGCTCGGCAGGTAGCAAGACGTTGTCGAGGACGGAGCGCCACTTGAGAAGGACGGGCGCCTGGAAGACCATGCCGACCGAGGGGATTGGCCGCGTCACCGGGCGGCCGTCCACCGACACGTCGCCGCGGGTGGCGGGCTGAAGCCCCGCCACGATCCGCAGCAAGGTGGACTTGCCACAGCCACTCGGGCCGAGCAGCGCCACGAACTCGCCCCGGCGCACGCCGAAGGAGATGTCCCGGAGGGCCTCGACCGGGCCGCTCTGGGCCACGTAGGTCATACCGACCCGGTCGAGAGCGATGAAGGCGGAGGACTCCGCCGGGGCGGCCACCCTTAGCGCATGCTCTGGGGCAGCTCGACCCTGGTCAGGAACTCGTTGGTGTAGACCGCCTTGCACTCGACCTTGGTCGGCACACCCATGTAGGTGTTGACCAGGTCCACCGACTGGCACATCTTCTTCTCCTCCATCCAGCCGATGCCGTTCCTGGCGTAGCGGTCGGTCTTCATCAGCTCGAGTCCGATCTTCATGTTGGGCTCGATCACCGACAGGTCGATCTCGGGCACTCGCTTCTTGAAGATCTCGAGCGAGCCCTTCGGGTCCTCCATGACATCGCGCCAACCCATGTACGAAGCCTCCAGGAAGGCGCGCAACATCCGCGGTCGGTCCTTCATCGTCTTCTCGCTGGCGATGATGGACATGCTGTACATGTCGAAGCCGTGCTCGACCCAGGGCATCATGACCGCATTCCCCTTGCCCATGGCCCTCTCGTAGAAGGGCAGGCCCGTGGTGTAGTCGGCGACCGCATCCACCCGCTTCTCTGCCAGCGCCGGAATCTTGGCCGCGGGTTCGATGTTCACCCACGTCACCTTGCTCTGGTCGATCCCGTGGAGCCTGGCGAACGCGGGGAAGACCTGGCGCTGCCCGTCACCGGGCGGGGCGCCGATGGTCTTGCCCTCGAGGTCCTTGGGCTTCGTGATCGGCGCGTCCTTTCGGCTCCAGATATTGAGCGGCGTCTTGTCGAAGACCATGCCGACCACCTTGATCTTGCCGCCTCGGCTCACCGCCGCGATGACCACCGCGCTGTCGGCGAGGCCGACGTCCGCACGCCCGGTGTCCACCTTGGCGATCGAGTCACCCGAGCCCTTGGAATTCTGGAGCTCGACCTCGAGGCCTTTGGCCTTGTAGTAGCCCTTCTCGACGGCGACCCAGTAGGCCGCGTGATCGCCGACCGCGAACCAGTTGAGTGCGAAGACGACCTTCTCGGGCGCGGGCGCCTGGGCCGCGGTGGGCGGGGTCGAGACGAGGATCGAACCCGCGAGCAGCAGCACGGCCGCGAGGAAACGGGTCATGGTGTTCTCCTTCTCAGTCGCCAGTCTCGGCCCACGGGGCGATCCATCGCGCCGCCACGACGACGGCACCATACACCGCGAGCCCGACCACCGAGATCCAGAGTAGGGCCGCGAAGGCCACCGGCGTGTTCATGCTGCCCTGCGACGTGATGATGACGTAGCCGAGGCCGC
>DATMMH010000216.1:0-9310 GCA_035569855.1 Candidatus Dormiibacterota bacterium | reverse complement strand
TCGAGGCCTATCGCGCGACGCCCCTCCCCGAGATCGACCGCGACCGGCTCCAGGCCGAGTGGGATGCCCGCAAGGTCGACTACGCGCTCAAGTATCTCGACTCGATGATCCAGGGCATCCGCGAGGGGGCCGAGCGGGCCCGCAAGATCGTCCGCGATCTCCGCGTCTTCGCCCGCACCCAGGACGACGTGTGGCAGTCGGTAGACATCCACGAGGAGATCGAGTCGAGCCTCACCCTGCTCAATCATCTCCTCAAGGACCGCGTCTCCGTCCACCGCAAGTACGGGGAGCTGCCGGAGGTCGAGTGCGTCCGCTCCCAGATGGACCAGGTGTTCCTGAACCTCCTCGCCAACGCGGCCCAGGCAATTCCGGGACCGGGCGCCATCACGATCGCGACGCACCGGGACGGCCCGTCCGCGGTGATCAGCGTCGCCGACACCGGCCCCGGGATCCCGCCCGAGATCATGGGCCGCCTCTTCGACCCCTTCTTCACCACCAAGCCGGTCGGCGAAGGCACCGGGCTCGGCCTGAGCATCAGCTACGAGATCGTCAAGAAACACGGCGGCGAGATCCGGGCCGAGAGCCCCGCGGACGGCGGCGCGATCTTCACGGTGCGCATCCCGCTCACCCGGACCGGGCCCGCATGACCGCCGAGGCGACCGTCCTCATCGTCGACGACGAGCCGCGCGTGCTCGACTCGCTGGAGGCGCTCCTCGCCATGGACTACCGCGTCCTGCGCGCCGACCGCCCGGAGGCCGCGCTGGAGATCCTCGCGCGCGAGGCGGTCGCCCTCGTCATCAGCGACCAGCGGATGCCCGGCATGAGCGGCACCGAGCTGCTCTCGCGGTGCCGTGAGGTCGCGCCGGAGACGGTCCGGGTGCTCCTGACCGCGTTCACCGACGCCGACGCCCTCATGCAGTCGATCAACGCGGCCAACATCTACCACTTCATCCTCAAGCCCTGGGACCCGACCGAGCTGACCCACACCGTGCGCCGCGGCGTCGAGCGCCACCGCATGGCCGCCGAGCGCGAGCAGCTCGTGCGCGATCTCGCCGCGAAGAACGCGGACCTCGAAGCCACCCTGGCCGACCTGCGCGCGGCGCAGGCGCGCATCGTGCGCGAGGCGGGGGTGCGGGCCCAGCTCCAGCGCTACGTCTCTCCCCGGCTCGCCGACATGGCGCTCGACAACCCGAGCCTCCTCGACCAGCCCGGCGAGTGGCGGGAGGCCACCGTCCTCTTCGCCGACATCCGCGGCTACACCCGCCTCATCGAGACCACGCCGGCCCCGGTCGTGATCCGGCTCCTCGACGAGTATCTCGCGCGCATGATCGAGGTGATCTTCCGGCACCAGGGCACGGTCGAGCAGCTCATCGGCGACGAGATCGTCGTGCTGTTCGGGGTCGCCGAGGGCGGGCAGGACGCGCCGGGCCGCGCGGTCAGGGCGGCCGTCGAGATGGTGGCCGCGGTGCGCGGGCTCTCCGCGCGCTGGGCCGCCGAGGGGCTGCCGCGCTTCGACATCGGGGTGGGCATCGCCTCGGGTCCGGTGATGGCCGGGACCATCGGCTCGGCCGATCGGCGCGAGCTCGTCGTCGTGGGCCGACCCATGATCGCGGCGGCCCGGATCCAGCGGATGACACGGCTCTTCGACGCGCATATAATCGCGGCCGACAGCACGTTCCGCGAGGTGAGCGGTCTCGTCGGCCACCGCGAGCTGGGTTCCCCGAAACTGAAGGGCCTGAAGGATCGCGAGACGCTCTACGAGATTCTCTCTCTCCGGGAGCCCGTTCCCACGGGCGCCGCCTAGGAACGTAGCCGGCCCCGGAGGTCGAGTGGACGAGACCGCAACCATCCTGGTCGTCGACGACGAGCCGCGCGTGCTCGACGCGCTCGAGGCCGTGCTCGCCGCCGACTTCCGGGTCCTCCGGGCCGAGGGTGGAGAGCAGGCGCTCCGGCTCCTGCCCGGCGCCGACGTGGCGGTCATCATCACCGACTACCGCATGCCCCACATGACGGGCGTGGAGTTGCTGCGCCGGAGCCAGGACCTGGCGCCCGACGCGGTCCGGATCGTCCTCACCGCTTATACAGACGTCGACAGCCTGATGGATGCGATCAACACCGGCCGCATCTACCACTTCGTCCCGAAGCCCTGGGACCCGAACGAGCTGCTGATCATCGTGCGGCGGGCCGCCGAGCGCTACACGCTGGCCCGGGACAACGCGCGCCTCCGCGACGAGCTCGAGCTCTCGGTGAACGCGCTCCGGCGCGAGGCCGCCGAGCGCCGCGTGCCGTCTCTGGCCTTCGAGAGCCTGATCGGCGCGCCGACCGGGCTCCGCAAGGCGGTGGATCTGGCCCGGAAGGTCCTCGACACCGACACCACGGTGCTCCTGCTGGGAGAGACCGGCACCGGCAAGGAGCTCTTCGCTCGCCTGATCCACCACAACGGGCCGCGGCGGGCCGCCAAGTTCGTCGCCCAGAACTGCGGGGCCCTGCCCGAATCGCTCCTGGAGTCCGAGCTGTTCGGCCATACCCGCGGGGCCTTCACCGGCGCGACCGCGGATCGCAAGGGCCTCTTCGAGGAGGCCGACGGGGGGACGATCTTCCTCGACGAGGTGGGCGAGATGTCCGCCGGCATGCAGCTCCGGCTCCTGCGCGTTCTCCAGGAAGGCGAGATCCGGCGAGTCGGCGCTCCCGCCGCGAGGACGGTCAACGTCCGGGTGCTGGCCGCGACCAATACCGACCTGGAGGCCGACGTGGAGACCGGCCGCTTCCGGAAGGATCTCTACTACCGGCTCAACGTCTTCCCGATCCGGCTCCCTCCGCTGCGAGAGCGGGTCGAGGACATCCCGACCCTCGCCGAGCACTTCCTGCGCGTGTACCGGGAGCGGGCGCGGCGCGCGGTCCCGTCGATCGCGCCGGAGGCGATGCGGTGCCTCCGGGCCTACCCGTTCCCGGGCAACGTGCGCGAGCTGGAGAACGAGATCGAGCGGGCGGTGGCGCTCGCCGACCCCGGCCAGCCCATCGGCCTCGAGCATCTCTCCGAGCGCATCGGCAGCACCGGAGGGAAGCCGGCCGCGCCGCAGACCCTCAACGACGCCATCGAGCAGCTCAAGCGTCGGATGATCGAGGACGCCCTGCGAGAGTGCGGCTCGAAGACACGCGCCGCCGAGCGGCTCGGACTCACACGCCAGAGCCTCCAGCAGATGCTCCGTCGTCGCTCGACCGGCAGCTAGTCCCCCCGCGACCGGCGGGCTGCGATACACTCTCTCTTCGTGCGCCTGCCCTTCTTCTATGGCTGGGTCGTGGTGGCCGTCGTCTTCATCACCATGGCGGTGGGGGTCAACGCGCGCACCGCGTTCTCGCTGCTCTTCCCGCCCATCCTCGACGAGTTCGGCTGGGAGCGCGGGATCACCGCGGGCGCGTTCTCCTTCGGCTTCCTCGTCTCGGCCATGCTGAGCCCGTCGTTGGGCCGGCTCATGGACCGCCGCGGCCCGCGCGTGGTCACCGAGCTGGGCGTGGGCTTGATCGGCATCGGTCTGCTGCTCGCCACGTGGGTGAGCCGGCCCTGGCATCTCTACGCGACCCTCGGCGTCATGGTGGGGGGCGGCAGCGTTTGCATCGGCTACACCGGGCAGTCGCTCTTCCTCCCCAACTGGTTCGTGCGCCGTCGCGGCCTCGCCATGAGTCTCGCCTTCTCCGGGGTGGGGGTCGGCTCGGTGATCCTGCTCCCCTGGCTGCAGGGCCTCATCGGGCGCTCGGGCTGGCGCGCCGCGTGCTGGGCGATGGGCTTGCTGGTGCTGCTCCTGCTCGTCCCCCTCAATCTCCTGCTGCGCCAGCGGCCCGAGGACATGGGCCTCGAGCCCGACGGCGATCGGACCGCGCGCGGCGCCGCCGCGTCCCGGCCCTCGAACGTGGTGGACACCGCGTGGGCCGCGGTGGACTGGACCCTCGCCCGGGCCGCCCGCACCGCACGATTCTGGTGGATCGCGATCGGCTACTTCACCGCGCTCTTCTCCTGGTACGCCGTGCAGGTGCATCAGACGAAGTATCTGATCGAGATCGGCTTCAGCCCGCACGATGCGGCGTGGGCGCTCGGTTTCGTGAGCCTGACCGGCATCCCGGGCCAGATCGGCCTCGGATATCTGTCCGACCGGATCGGGCGCGAGTGGGTCTGGGCGGCCGGGAGCCTGGGCTTCGCGATCTCCTACGGGGCCCTGCTGCTCCTCGCCGGCTCGCCCACGATGCCGCTGCTCTATCTGATGGTGGTCTCGCAGGGCATGCTCGGCTACGGGATCACCTCGGTGGTGGGCGCCATCCCCGCGGAGATCTTCCAGAGCCGGCACTACGGCTCCATCTTCGGCACGCTCATGCTCTCCTCCATCGCGGGCGGCGCGGCGGGGCCGTGGCTCACCGGTGTGCTCCACGATCACACCGGCAGCTACACGCTCGCGTTCTGGATCGCGATCGGGTCCAGCGCGCTCTCCGCGGTGGCCATCTGGCTCGCCGCGCCGCGCAAGGTCCGGGCGGTGGCCGGCCGCCTGCGTGCGCAGACCTGACGGGCCGCCGATGCGGTATCCTGCGCCGTGTATCTGAACCGCCGGCTCTGGGCCTTCACGGAGGGCGTGCGCGCCCGGATCGCGGGCGCCACGCTGGCGGGACTCCTGGCCGTGCTGGTGGGCACCGCCCGCCTCGCCCTGCTGGGCTGGGTGCTGGGTCGGGTGCTGGCGGGCGATTCGCTGGCGCGCCTGGCGTGGCCGGTGGCCGGAGTGGCGGCCCTCGTCGCGCTGCGCGGATTGCTCGAGTACGGCCGCGCGATGGTGGCCCATCACACCGCGGCGCGGGTGCAGGCGCGCCTGCGTGCCCGCCTCTACGAGCAGATCACCGCGCTGGGCCCCGCCCATTTCACCCAGACCCGTACCGGCGACGTGATCCTCTCGGTGGTCGAGGGCGTGCAGCAGCTCGAGGTGTACTTCGGCCAGTACCTTCCGCAGCTCTTCGTCTCCGCGCTGACCCCGTTGCTGATCTTTGCGGTGGTGGCCGCCATCGATCTGCCGCTGGCCGGGGTTCTCCTCCTGGCCGCGGTGGCCACGTTCGTCCTCCCCGCCCTCTGGCATCGCTGGGACAGCCGGCACAGCCTCGCGCGGTCGACGGCCTACAAGGCGTACGGCGCCGAGTTCCTCGACGCGATCCAGGGGTTGCGGACTTTGGCCGCCTTCGGCCAGAGCCAGTCGCGCGCGCGCCTGCTCGAGGAGCGCGGCCGCTCGCTCTTCGAGACGACCATGTGGCTGCTCGGCACCAACACGATGGCCCGTGGCATCAGCGACGTGTGCATCGCGCTGGGCGCCGCGATCGCGCTCGGGCTCGGGGCCTATCGCGTGCAGAGCGGCCACATGACGCTGACCGCGCTCGTGGTGGTGCTGATGCTGGGCGTCGAGATCTTCCGCCCGCTCCGCGAGCTGCGCGTGGTTCTCCACCAGGGCATGCTCGGCCTCTCCGCCGCCCAGGGCATCCTCGACCTGCTCGCCGTGCAGCCCTCCGTCTCCGACAGTGCCCGGGACCAGAGCCAGAAGCTCGAGCCCTCGATCACCTTCGAGCAGGTCACGTTCAGCTACCCCGGCGGGAGGCGGCCGGCGCTGGAAGGGCTCTCGTTGCGGGTGGCCGCGGGCGAGCGCGTCGGCGTGGTGGGCGCGAGCGGCGCGGGCAAGTCCACGATCTCGCGTCTGCTGCTGCGCTTCGCGGATCCGACCGTGGGCCGCGTCACGGTGGGCGGACGCGACCTGCGCGACCTCTCGCTCCGGGATCTGCGAGCGATGATCGCGGTGGTCAGCCAGGACACCTATCTCTTCCACGGGACGATCGAGGACAACCTGCGCATGGGCCGCCCCGATGCGAGCCAGGCCGATCTGGAGGCGGCCGCGCGCAGCGCCAACATCCACGACGCGATCGCGGCCCTGCCCCGGGGCTACCAGACCATGGTAGGCGAGCGCGGCGTGAGGCTCTCCGGCGGCCAGCGCCAGCGCATCGCGATCGCCCGCGCCCTGCTGCGGGATGCGCCGATCCTGATCCTGGACGAGGCGCTCTCCTCGGTGGACGCGGAGAGCGAGGCCGCGATCCAGGAAGCGCTCGACCGGCTGATGCGGGGCCGCACCACCCTGATCTTCGCGCACCGCCTCTCGAGCATCATCGGCGCCGATCGCATCCTGGTGCTCGAGGAAGGCCGGGTGGCCGAGAGCGGTACCCACACCGCCCTGATGGCGCGCGACGGAGTCTACCGCCGACTGATGGCGGGCCAGGCCGCGGGCGGCGGCGACGGCATGCTCGCCGACGACGGGCCCGCCGCTGGCGCGGGACGCGACGGCGCCGATCCGGCGGTGGCCGGCCCCGGGCCCGACGCGCCGGCCACCGAAGAGGCCCCGGCCGGCCTGCGCGCGACCGGGCCGGGCTGGCGCGAGGTGGGCCGTATCCTCTTCGGCCTCGCCTCCGGGTATCACGCCCGTCTCGTGGTCACGTTCGTCCTGGGCGTGGCGCGCGTGACCTCCCTGATCGGCGTGGGCCTGCTCAGCGCGCTGGTGGTCCGCGCGGTGAGCCGCGGCGAGCGCACCGGCCCGCTGCTCGTCGCGCTCCTGTTCGTCGCGCCCGCGGCGGGCGTGCTGCACTGGCTCGAGTCGTGGCTCGCGCACGACATGGCCTATCGCCTGCTGGCCGACATGCGCATGCGTTTCTTCCGCAAGCTGGTGACGCTGGGGCCGGCCTATCTGGGCTCGCGGCGCACCGGCGATCTCCTGGGGGTGGCGACGCACGACATCGAGCTGATCGAGTACTTCTTCGCGCACACGATCACGCCGGGCCTGGTCGCGATCCTGGTCCCCGCGGTGGTCCTGGGCACGCTCGCCACCTTCGGTTGGCCGATGGCGCTCGCCGTCCTACCGTTCCTGGCCTACGCCGCGCTGAGCCCGGTGCTGGGCCGCGCGCGCATCGACCGCCTCAGCGTGCGGGCCCGGGAAGCCTCCGGCGAGCTGAACGCCCACGCGGTGGACTCGGTGCAGGGCTTGGCCGAGATCGTGGCGTTCCAGCAGGAGGCACGCCGGGGCGAGGCCCTTGCGAGCCGGGCGCTCGCCTACGCGGAGGCGCGCATGCCGTTCCTCGCCGACCTGGCGCGCCAGTCGGCCCTGCAGGAAGTGGCCACCGGCCTGGGCGGCCTCGCGGTGACGACCGTCGGCGCCTCGCTCGTGGCGGCGGGGCGGCTGGAGCCCGCGATGCTGCCGCTCCTCACCCTGCTCGCGATGTCGGCGTTCGTGCCGGTGTGGGAGATCGCGCAGGTCGGCCGGCAGCTCGCCGATACCCTCGCGGCCACCCGGCGCGTGCACGCGGTCCACTCCGAGCCGGTGCTGATCGTCGACGGGCCCGGAGTGGTGCTGCCGGGGCCCCGGCACGACAAGCCCGCGGCCATCGCGCTGCATGACGTGACGTTCGCGTACCCTGGCACCTATCCTGGTCGGGGGCCCGACCGGGGGCGCCCCGCCCTGGCGGAGGTCTCGTTCACGGTGCCGGCGGGCGCGACCGTCGCGCTGGTAGGGCCGTCGGGCGCGGGCAAGACCACGATCGCGAGCCTGCTCCTCCGGTTCTGGGACCCGGACTCGGGCGCCATCACGCTGGCCGGTCACGACCTGCGCCGGTGGACCCTCGAGGATCTGCGGCGCCACATCGCCCTGGTCGCGCAGGACACGCACCTGTTCAACGACACGCTCGGCGACAACATCCGCATCGCCCGGCCCGAGGCCTCCGAGGCGGAGGTCACCGCCGCCATCGATGGGGCCTCGCTCGGGCCGCTCGTGCGGGCCCTGCCCGAGGGCCTCCAGACCAGGGTCGGCGAGCGCGGGGTGCAGCTCTCGGGCGGGCAGCGCCAGCGCGTGGCGATCGCGCGCGCGTTCCTGCGCGACGCCCCGGTGTTGATCCTGGACGAGGCCACCTCCCATCTCGACGCGGTGAACGAGCAGGTTGTGCAGGAGGCGCTCTCGACGCTCGCCCGGGCCCGCACCACCATCGTGATCGCCCACCGGCTGTCCACCGTCCGCGCCGCCGACCAGATCGTGGTGATGGACGAGGGGCGGGTCATCGAGCAGGGGCGCCACGAGGACCTCCTGCGCCGGCGGGGTCTGTACGCCCGGCTGGTCTCCCGCCAGGTCGCCGCCGCCGTCGCCTCCTGATCCCCCTCCGGCCGGTCAACGTCCCCCGGCGCTGGTTCGTCATATGGGCAGAGGCACCGAACTTACCGGGTCCCTCCCCGGGGGCCCGTTTGAGGAAGATCAAGGAGGATCATATGAACGCATCGAACGCACTGGGAGGATTGGCCCTGGCCGTGGGACTGGCCCTGGGCCCGACGCTGCCCGCGGCCGCCGAGCCGCCGGAGGGGGTCGAGCTCGCGCAGGCGCCCGCCGATGCCCCCCGGGCCGGACCCGGTATGGGGCAGCGACCGCAGTGGGGCCAGGAAGGGCACGGGTCGATGCACGGCCATCATCGGGGCTGGCATCACCACGGCCGGCGGCATCACTTCTCGCTGGCCAGCGTGGCCCTGCGCCATCAGAAGGACCTGGGGCTGAGCCCGGCCCAGGTGGACACGCTGCGCAAGCTCACCATCGACGCGAGGCGTGACGCGATCAAGCGCAAGGCCGACGTGCAGCTGGCCCGGCTGGACCTGGGCACGCTGATGATGCCGGACCCCGCCGATCCGGACAAGCCGCGGGACATGGCCAAGATCGAGGCCAAGGTCCGGGAGATCGAGAAGCTGCGCGCGGACGGGAGCATCGCGCGCATCCGCAACATGGAGCAGAGCCGCCAGACCCTCACGCCCGAGCAGCGCGAGAAGCTGCGCGCGATGTTCGCCGAGCGGTGGCAGCGCGGGCCGAAGGGGCCGATGCCGAGTGGCCAGCGTGGAATGGGGCCGCAGGACGGCGGCACCCAGCCCACCGCCTCGCCGGAGACCGACGGCAGCGCGGGCTAGGGCGACGATCGGACGCTAGACCGACTCACCGGGGGCGGTCCGGTCCGAGATCAGGATCGGGCCGCCGCCAGCTCGTGGAGAAAGGCCGGGTCCGCGGTAGCGGCATCGCCCGCCACCGTGGTGCGGTGCATCACGCGCTTGTAGCGCGCGCTGTCCCAGAGGCGGCCGCGGTGGAGCACACAGCGGTTGTCCCACATCACGAGATCCCCCACCTGCCAGCGGTGCCGGTAGACGTGATCCGGGCGCACCGTCAGCTCGAGCAGCTTGCCGATCAGGATCCGGCTCTCGTCGAGGCCGAGCCCTTCCACGTAC
>DATMMH010000215.1:0-8481 GCA_035569855.1 Candidatus Dormiibacterota bacterium | reverse complement strand
CTCCTTCCGCACGCGCGCGAAGCGGTCCACGACCTCGTCGGGCGTGCCGGCCACGATGTAGTAGTTGTCCACCAGCTCCTCGTAGCTCATCTTGGCGAGCGAGACCGACCGCGCCTTCAGCGCGAACTGGTTGGCCGCGCGGGACCGCATCCCGACCGGCGAGAAGTACTCGATCGGCCCCCGCAGGGTCGGGCCCATGCGCCACACGAAGTTGCGCCCGGCCTCGAGTGCCTTCTCCTTGGTATCCGCGGTGACCGCGCAGATCAGGAAGCCGAGCTTGTCGTCGGTCACGGTCCGGCCGGCCTCGGCGGCGCCTTGGCGGTAGAAGTCGAACAGCTCGCGGGCCACCTCGAAGGAGACCAGGAACGGCACGTAGGTGTAGCCCATGCGTCCGGCCCAGACCGCGGTCTCGGGGCTCGCGGTGCCGGGCACCCAGATGGGCGGATGCGGCTTCTGCAGCGGCAGGCACCACGGGTTGACGTGCCGGAAGTGGTAGTGCCGGCCCTCCCAGCGGAACGGGCCCGGGGTCGTCCAGCACTTGATGATCAGGTCGTGGCACTCCTCGAAGCGCTCCCGGTTGTGCACCGGATTGGTGTTCGCCCACCAGCTCTCCACCCCGACCCCGCGGACGAAGCCGCTCAGCACCCGCCCGCCCGAGATGAGATCGGCCATCGCCACCTGCTCGGCGACCTGGACCGGGTTCTCCTGGATCGGGAGGATGTTGCCCAGGATCAGGAGCTTGGCGCGCTTGGTGGTGCGGGCCAGGATCCCGGTGGTCATGTTGGCCGAGACGTTCACGCACGACGGCGTCGAGTGGTGCTCGTTGATCATGAGCCCGTCGAAGCCGGCCTGGTCGGCCGCGTCGTACTCGTCGAGATAGCGCCGGTAGTTCCGGTGGGCGATCTCCGGCGAGAAGAACGTGTTGGGAAAGGCCAGGCGCAGCGACGGGTACTTGTCGCCCTCGGCGTCCGGGTACTCGTGATGCGGCATCTCGCTGAAGTAGTAGAGCTTCACGTCACGCCCTCCCGAGGAAGTCGAGCACGAGCCGGGCGAACTCGTCGGGCCGCTCGATGAGCGGCACGTGCCCGCACCGCTCCAGTACCCGCAGCGTCGCGTTCGGCAGCAGGCGCTGGTACTGCTCACCGCAGATCAGCGGCACGATGCGGTCCTCGCGCCCCCAGACGACCAGCGCGGGCCGCTTCACGCGCGGCAGGAAGTGGTGCAGCCGAGGGTTGAACATGTACGGCTTCCAGGTGAGGCGCGCCGTCATCTCCCGGTTGCGCAGCGCGATCTCCGCCTCCTCGGGCGTGGGCGGCCGGCCGAAGAGCTCGGCCCGCTCGGGAATCGTCGCGGGGTCGAGCACCGTGAGCTTGAACAGCTCGTCCGGCGGGTAGTAGAACACGTCGAGGATCTCGCCCCGCTCGGGCTTGAGCCCCGCCGGCGCCACCAGCACGAGCCGGTCGATCGCCTCGGGATGCATCGTCGCCATCTCGGCCGCGGTCCACCCGCCGATCGAGTGGCCGAGCAGGTGCACCTTCGCCAGCCCCATCACCTCCAGGAACCAGAGATAGAAGCGGGCGAGATCGTCGATGCCCTCCATCCAGTCGGCGGCGTCGGAGCGGCCGAAGCCGGGGTGGGTGGGCGCGTAGACGGTGTGGCGCTCGGCCACCGCGGCGAGCCAGCGCAGCCACCCGCGATTGCCCCCGGCCCCGTGGAGGACGAGGAGGGGATCGCCCTGACCGCCGATCCAGGCGTGCACCCTGGTGGAGCCGACGGCGATCATCTCCTCGCGGGGGGTCACGGGCACGGGGTTCTCCTTGTCCGGGTACGGAGCATAGCGTCAATGCCGGGCGCGAGACAACCAGCAGACGGCCCGGCGGGCGAGTAGAATGCCGGCCAACGACCCGACCCCCACCGCCTGCGAGGAGGGCGACATGAAAGACGGCCTCAGGTTCGTCGACTGCGACATGCACATCATGGAGCCGGCCGATCTGTTCGAGAAGTACCTCGACCCGACCTACCGGCACCGGGTCAGCTTGCCCGTCGGGGCGGGAGGCCGGCCGGCGCGCGGCATGATCGTGATCGACGGGCTGCCCACCTCGATGGACTTCGAGATGCAGCAGTATCGCAAGCGCCGGCAGCCGGGCGCCACCAACAGCACCCAGCCCCTCTCCGGATCGCGGCTGGCCGACACCGGCCGCCTCGACTTCGCGATCAAGCGCAACTACGACGCCGCCGCGCAGCTCGTGGGCATGGCGATGGAGGGCGTGGACATCGCGGTGCTCTTCCCGACCACCGGGCTCAGCCTCCTCGCGCGGGACGACATGGACCCGCAGCTCTCGCTGGCCCTCTGCCAGGCCTACAACAACTGGATCCACGAATTCTGCCGGCACAGTCCCGAGCAGCTCAAGTTCGTGGCCATGCTGCCGCCGCACGACGTGCACCTGGCCTGCCGGGAGCTCCTGCGCTGCGTGCGCGAGCTGGGCGCGGTGGGCTCGTTCCTGCGCCCGAACCTCGTCAACGGCCACTACTGGCACTCGAACTACTGGGACCCGCTCTACAGCCTGCACGAGGAGCTCGACGTCACCCTCGGCTTCCACGAGGGCACCGGAGCCTGGAACTCCCACATGAACGTGCTCTACGGCGAGAACCGGTTCTACCGCCACGTGGCGAGCCACTGGATCGAGATGCAGCAGGCCCTGATCGCGATGATCATCGGAGGCGTCTTCGAATTCCACCCGCGGCTGCGGGTGGGCTTCCTGGAGGCCCAGAACTCCTGGGTGCCCGGCATCCTCTCGCGCATCGAGTGGGACTACCCCCAGTATCGTGAGTCCCACGCTCCGTACCTGTCGCTCACGCCCAAGGAGTATTTCCGGCGGAACTGCTGGGCGGCGGTGGAGGGGAGCGAGCCCGAGATCGAGCCGACCGCCGGCCTGATCGGCGCCGATCGGATGTGCATCTCCACGGACTACCCGCACTTCGACTCCAACTTCCCGAACGTGTCGACCAACCTCTTGGAGAGGGTGCCGCGCGCCATCGCGGCCCAGATCTTCCTGGGAGGCGCGGGCCTCTACGGCTTCACCGACGCGGACTTCGCGAAGGCGGACGCCGCCGCGGCCCGCCGCGAGCCGGCCGCGGTACCGGTGGGAGCGTAGCGCTCACGAAAACTCCTGCTCGAAGGACCGACGGCCTCCAGGCGCTCGTCTTCGACACCTACGGCACGGTCGTGGACTGGCGGGGTGGCGTGCTGGAGGCGGCCCGGGCGCTCGGCCACGCGCGGGGGCTCACCGTCGACTGGGAGGCGCTCCTGGCGGACTGGGAGACGCGCCCGATCCTGGACCGGATCAACGCCGGCCAGATGCCCTGGATGACCATGGAGCAGGTCCATCGGCACGCTCTCGAGCCGGCGCTCGCAAAGCACGGGGTCATGGGGCTCACGGAGGGGGAGATCGACCAGCTCGTCCGCGCCCGCTGGCGCCTGCACCCGTGGCCCGACTCCGTCCCGGGCCTGACGCGCCTCAAGTCGCGCTACGTGATCAGCCCGCTGTCCAACGCGAGCTTCATCGGCATGGTGCGGCTCGCGAAGTTCGCCGGCCTACCCTGGGACTGCGTGATCACCGCGGAGAACGCGCGCTGCTACAAGCCACGCCCCGAGGCATACCGCACCGCGGTCTCGCTGCTGGGGCTCTCGCCCGAGCAGGTGATGCTGGTCGCCGCCCACAACTACGATCTCCGGGCGGCGCAGGGGCAGGGGCTCATGACCGCCTTCGTGCCGCGCCGGACCGAGTACGGGCCGGGGCAGACGACCGACCTGAAGCCGGACGGGGAGTGGACGCTGGTCGCCACCGACTTCGTCGACCTGGCTACCCGCCTCGGAGCATGAGGTCCGCGCTGGGGCTGGGCCTGGCGCTCCTGGCCACGGTAGCGGGTCCCGGGCTCGCGGCGGCGCGAGGAGGCCATGGCGTGTCCGGTCACCACCACGGCGGCGGGCCCCATCGTCGCGTCCACCACTTCGTCGGCGTGTACGCGCCCTTCCCGTACGGCTACCCGTGCTGGACGCAAGAGGGCGGGTGGATCGACCAGGTCTACATGGATCGCTACGGCCACTCGACGACCGTGACCCAATGGGTCCCGGGCCGCGAGGTCTGCTGGTACTGACGGCGCGGCCGGCTACGTACGCGCGGGCCCGTTCGCCGAGGTCGCCTGTCCGATGACCGCCGCGTAGCTCGCGGCGCGCTCCATGCGCGGCCCGAGGCCCTTGCCGAGCAACAGGGCATGGACCCGGCGCAGCTTCCAGCACGGCACGAACACGAGCAGATGATGCTCGAGGTGGTAGTTCACCCAGTAGGGCGCGATGACCGCGCGCGTGAGCAGACCGGCCCGTATCGTGCGCGTGTTGCGCAGCGGATCATCCACGCTCGGGAGCATGCCGTGCTCCGCGATATTGCGCACGCGGGTGACCAGCTGATACCAGGTGGCCCACGGCAGCGCCCACGCCAGCGGGTAGAGCGTCCATCCCCCGATGGCGGTCAGGACCCCGAAGAGGACTGCGTTCGCGATCAGAGGCGCCCGGCAGCGACGCCATGCCGGCGCGATACCATGGCGCCGGGGCCGCCATCCGGCAATCCGCGCCAGGGCCGTCCACCCGCTCAGGTCGCCCAGCAGGGCCAGCGCGAGCAGGGGGCGGGACAGGAGGAGCGGCGTCGAGAGCGGCAGGTCCGGATCTTCGGGCTGCCGAGTGTGCCGATGGTGCTGGTGATGAGATCGGCGGTACTCGCGCAGGTCGACGGCCACCGGCGCCGCGCAGAGCCATGTGCCGACCCAGGTGTTCAGTCGAGCGCTCGGGAAGAGCAGCCAGTGCGCCGTCTCGTGCATCAACACGACCAGGCCGAGCTGGCGCGTGCCGATCACGACCACCGCCGCCGTCAGCGTGAGCGCAGAGGGCCAGCACACGTAGAGGGCCAACGCGGCCCCGATCGTGCCCCAGGCGTGGAGGACCAGACCGGCCCCGCGCAGGGTAGACGCGCGCCGGAAGTCACCCAGCTCCTCGAGGGTCAGCAGGTCACCCGCCGTCACGGGCTGATCAGGAAGGCCGGGCATGGGGCAATGATACAACTGCAGCGATGCGGCCGGTCGCCGATCCCTGCTACACTCCCGCCACCGTGTCCCGAATCCGACAAGGAGACTGCCCGTGACGACCACGACCGCCCCCGGCCCCACCATCGCCCGGCTCATGGAGATCAACGCGGCCTTCAACAGCCGTGACGTGGACCGCATCATGAGCTTCTTCGAGGAGGACGCCACGTTCCTCATGGCGCGCGGGCCCGAGCCGGTCGGGCGACGCGTGCACGGCAAGGAGGCCATCCGTCGGGTGCTCGCCGACCGGTTCAAGGTCATCCGTGACATGCGCTGGGATCACGTCGACCACTTCGTCACCGGCAACCGGGCCGTCTCGGTGTGGATGGTCACGGGCACCGGTGCCGACGGGGAGCGGCTGAACTACCAGGGCTGCGATCTCTACGAGTTCCGCGGGGACAAGATCCTCAACAAGGACACCTACTGGAAGCTGGTCGAGCAGCGAGAGCGCCTGTGAGCCGACGGACGCGGCTCCGACACCTCGCCCTCGCTGGCCTCGCCGCGACGACGGTGCTGGTGGCGGCCTGTGCCCCCACGCGCGTGCGGCCGGTGAGCAGCTACGGCGGCGACGATCCGTTGCCGCGCCCGGATCGGGTGCTGGTCTACGACTTCGCGGTGTCGCCCGAGCAGGTCAGCTTGAACCGCGGCCTCTTCGCGCGCCTCGGCCGCGAGGTCTCGAGCGCGTCTGCCACCGAGGACGAGCTGCGGGTCGCACGCGAGGTGGCGGACGGATTCGCCGCGGAGCTGGTCAAGCGCGTCCAGAAGCTCGGGCTGCCGGCCGAGCGCGCGGCCGCCGATCAGGTCGCACCGGCGGGCGCGCTGGCGATCACCGGCCAGTTCCTCAGCATCGACGAGGGCAACCGGATGCGACGCACGATCATCGGCTTCGGAGCGGGGGAGAGCGAGGTGAAGGCGCTCGCACAGGTGGCGCTCCAGACCGCCCACGGGCCGCTGCTGGCCGAGGAGTTCGAGGCCAAGGCCGAGAGCGCGCGCACCCCGGGAGTGGGCCCGATGGTCGGGCCCGGCATGGCGGTGCGCGGAGCCGCCGGCGTGGCCTCGACGGTGGCGGTGAGCGGGGGCGTGCACGCGCTGACCGAGCATCGCACCGAGGTGGAAGCCGACGCGCGGCGCATCGCCGACGAGCTCGGCAAGCAGCTCGGGAAGTTCTTCGCGCGCCACGGCTGGATCGCGGCGGCCGCCTCGCGGTAGAAGCGCGGCGGCGCGGCGGCCGCACGAAGTCGGCGGGGTCCCGGCGACCCCGCGAGTAGACTCGACGCGATGGCCATGCCGCCTCAGTCTCAGCCGAGCAACCTCAGCGCGCGGGGTGCGTGGCTCGTCGGGGCCGCCGCCATCCTGGCCGGCGGCGCGGTGCTCGGGGCGTCCATCTGGGCCGACGATGCGGGCATGGAGGCACCGCGCTGGGTCGCGGCGGCCGCCGGCGCCGTCTTCGTGCTGGCCGGTCTCGCCGTCGTGAAGGGCTACGTGTGGGATCGGGGCGTCGAGCGGCCCGACGGCGTCTGGAGCCAGCTCTTCGGCACGCTGATCTGCAGCGGCTTCGCGGGGATCGCGGGCTGGGTCGCCTTCGGGCCCGGCGAGCGCCGGTTCAGCGTCAGCGGCCCCATCCCGCTGCAGTGGCTACCGCCCGCGGTGAACGACTGGCTCGGGCGAGGGGCCTTCGGCCTCGTGGCGGGGCTGGCCGGCCTGCTCGCGCTGCTCTTCTGGGGCCGGCTGCTCTGGCGCCTGCGCCTCCGTCCCTGGCGCGACTGGCTCCGCTTCGCGGGGGCGCTGGCGCTGACCGGGGGGGCCGCGCTCGCGGTCCTGCAGGCAACCGGCGACGTGCGCCTGTGGCCCGCCAACCGGGGCCTGCGGCAGGTCCTCGCGGGGCGGAGCGACGCCGAGCGCCTGCAGCTCGTACTGGCGGCCAAGCTGGCCAACCCGGCCTACGTGCGGTGGCAGCACCGCGAGTGGTTCCAGCAGGCCTATCAGGCTTTCGACGAGGAGGTCTTGCTCAAGGAGGTCCGATCACAGATCACGGCCCGGGTAACGCCGCCCGCCGGGGTCGAGGCGATCACGATCCCGATCGTGTCGGGCCGCCTGCCGGTAATCGACGGCCGCCTCGGCCCCGACGAGTGGAGCCGCGCCACCCGGATCGACCTCGAGAAGGGCACCACGCTCCACGCGCTGTCCGACGGCCGGCGGCTCTACGTGGCGGCCGACGTGCCGAGCGACACCACCGAGGAGGGCTTCGATCAGCTGCGCTTCTACTACCACGTCGATCTTGCGGGCGTGATCGCCCACGAGCGGGTCCACGTGAGCCGCTCGGCTCGGGACGCGTTCGCGAGCTACCGGCTCTCTCACATGGTGAGATCAGGAGATGCGCGCGCGATGCCGCTCAGCGAGGGGCGCATCTATCGCCTCGGGGCCGGAGCCTCGTCGATGATCGGCCACCGCCAGTTCGAGCTGGTGCTGGACCTGGACGAGACGGGTCTCCATCCCGGCGTCCCGTTCGCGGCGTACGCGGAGGTGGAGACCGACCCGATCACCGACTGGGGTGGACGCTTCCGCGAGCGCGCCTACGCCGGGCGCCTGGGATCCCAGGCCGCGCCGGTCTGGCTGGTCATCGGAAGTCGGCCCGAGAAGCCTTGACCTCGACCACCTCCCCCTCTAGGATCGCCGCAGGCCCTATTCTTCTTCCACGGGAGGCATCCATGAAAGCATTGTTGATCCTGGTGGCCGCGGTCTCGTTGCTCGTCGGAACCGTCACCGCCAGCCCGGCGGACGACAAGAAGCTGACCCCGCAGCAGGAGAAGATGAAGACCTGCAATGCCGACGCGGCCGACAAGAAGGGAGATGATCGGAAGGCCTTCATGTCGCAGTGCCTCAAGGGCGGCACCGCCGCGCCGATGACCCAGGAGGACAAGATGAAGAAGTGCAACGTCGACGCGGGCGACAAGAAGGGCGACGAGCGGAAAGCCTTCATGTCGCAATGCCTGAAGTCGGACAAGAAGTCCTAAGGGATCCGCGCGCGGAGGCCGCGGGGGCGCGAGCGATGGGGCGTCGATCCGGACACCGTCTCATGATGGCGGGCCTCATCGTCGCCTTCATCGGCCTCTGCATCGTGCTGATCAAGCTGCTCCGGGTGCCCGAGTACTGGATGCCGCTGATGGTCGGCATCGGTCTCTTCCTTCTCGGCCTCATTCGCTGGATGACCTCTCAGGATTCGTGATCTCGAAGTCCTCGGGGCGAGGCCGGCGGAACAGCAGGTCGAAGGCGAGCCAGCAGAGCTTGGAGTAGGGGTAGAAGAAGATCGGCGCCAGGATCATCCCGACGATCCCGCCGTAGTAG
>DATMMH010000214.1:0-23578 GCA_035569855.1 Candidatus Dormiibacterota bacterium | reverse complement strand
GGATGTGGTCCGTTCTCAACATCCCGTACTTGGTGGTGACCGTCGAGCCCTCCACGATAGGCAGGAGGTCCCGCTGCACGCCCTCCCGGGAGACGTCGGGTCCCCGGCCCCCTTCCCGGCCCGCGATCTTGTCGAGCTCGTCCAGGAAGATGATCCCCGAGTTCTCCACCCGGCGGATGGCCTGCCCCACCGCCTCGTCGACGTCCACCAGCTTCTGGGCCTCCTCCTGGGCCAGGAGGCGTCGGGCCTCCGCCACCTTGACCCGCCGCCGCCGGGTGCGGCCGGGCATCAGGTTCGAGAGCATGTCCTTGATGTTGATCCCGATCTCCTCCATCCCCTGCCCGGGGAAGACCTCGAACATGGGTCCGGCGTTGGCCTGAACGTCCATCTCGATCGGGCGCTCGTCGAGCTTGCCGGAGCGGAGCTGGGCCCGGAGCTTGTCCCGGGTCGCATCGCGGGAAGCGTCGGGAGAGACCTCCTCCAGGGTGCCGCTGACGAATGGTTCCCCGGGCCGACGCGGGAGCAGCAGGTCCAGCAGTCGCTCCTCGGCCAGGCCCTCCGCCCGCTCGCGCACCGCCGTTGCCATCTCCGCCTTGACCATGGTCACGCCGAGCTCCGTCAGGTCGCGAATCATGGACTCCACGTCGCGGCCCACGTAGCCCACCTCGGTGTACTTGGAGGCTTCGACCTTCAGGAACGGGGCCTGGGCGAGCTTGGCCAGCCGCCGGGCGATCTCGGTCTTCCCGACTCCGGTCGGCCCGATCATGATGATGTTCTTGGGCGCGACCTCGTCCCGCAGCTCGGCGGGTACGTTCTGGCGCCGCCACCGGTTGCGCAGCGCGATCGCCACCGCGCGCTTGGCCTTCTGCTGGCCCACGATGTAGCGGTCCAGCTCCGAGGTGATCTGGATCGGGGTGAGGCTGAGACCGTTCACGGGCGGCTCACTCGAGGGTGAGGACGGTGATCTGGTCGTTGGTGTAGACGCAGATGCCCGCCGCGATGCGCAGGGCCTGCTCGGCGATCTGCGGCGCCTCGAGCGGCGAGTGGGCGCAGAGTGCCCGCGCGGCGGCCAGCGCGTAGGGCCCGCCCGAGCCGATGCCGACCAGGCCGTCGTCGGGCTCGATCACGTCGCCGGTGCCGGACACGATGAAGGTCGCGTCCGCGTCGGCTACCGCGAGGAGCGCCTCGAGCCGGCGCAGCGCCCGGTCCATTCGCCACTCCTTGGCCAGCTCCACCGCGGCGCGGGCGAGATTGCCGCGATACTCCTCGAGCTTCGCCTCGAAGCGGGCGAAGAGCGTGAAGGCGTCCGCGGCGGTGCCCGCGAAGCCCGCGAGCACCCGGTCGTGATGCACCTTGCGCACCTTGCGCGCTCCCGCCTTCACGATGGTCTGGCCGATGGACACCTGCCCGTCGCCCGCGATCGCGACGCGCCCGCGGTGCCGGACGCACGCGACGGTGGTGGCGTGGAAGGGGTCGCCGGCCGGGCTCATCGCGTCGGTCGCCTCAGGTCGCCCGCGGATGCGCCCGGTCGTACACGCGCATGAGGTGCTCCGGGCTCACGTGGGTGTAGCGCTGGGTGGTGGACAGGCGGCTGTGGCCGAGCAGCTCCTGGATCAGCCGGAGGTCGGCGCCCTCGCCGAGCATGTGGGTCGCGAAGCTGTGACGGAGCGTGTGCGGCGTCACCCGTTGCGTGAGGCCCGCCCGCCGCGCCCGGCGCTGCACGATGCGATGCGCGCTGCGCGCGGTGAGGCGGCCGCCGCGGGCGTTCAGGAAGATGGGCCCGCGCCGCCGGCCGCGCATCGCCAGATAGGCCGCGAGGGCCTCGAGCGCGGTGTCGCCGACCGGCACCACTCGCTCCTTGTCGCCCTTGCCGAGCACCCGCACGGTACGCCGCCCCTCGTCGAGATCGTCGAGGTCGAGGCCACAGCACTCGGCGACCCGCAGCCCGCTCGCGTAGAGCAGCTCGAGCAGGGCACGATCCCGGGCGCCGCCCGCCGACGGCTCGGGGGCGGCGTCGAGCAGGGCGGTGGCCTCGTCCTTCGGGAGGAACGAGGGCAGCTTCCGCCCGAGCCGCGGGCTGCGCACCTGCCGCGCCGGGTTGCCGTCGAGCGAGCCGCGCCGCGCGAGGAACCGGAAACAGCTTCGCACCGCGGCCAGCTTGCGCGCGATGGTGGCCTTGGACAGCCGCCGCTGGTGCAGGCGCGCCAGGTGGGCCCGTACCGCGCGGGTATCCGCCGCCTCCCAGCCGCCGATCTTCTCCTCGGCCAGGAACCGGGTGAACTCGCTCAGGTCCGCGGCGTAACTCCGCAGGGTGTGAGGCGAGGCGCCGCGCTCGACCGCCAGGTACTCGAGGAAGGAGCCGACCGCCGCGTCCATCGGCTCCTCACGCGACCGTGGGGATCACTTCCTGCCGGTACCCGCATTCCTCGCGGACGCATTGGCGGGTGACCTTGCCGCCGCGGGCGATCCGCTCGGTCAGGAACGGCGCGGCGCACTTGGGGCACGGCTCGGCCACCGGGCGCGTCCACAGGGCGAACGTGCACGTCGGGTAGTTGGTGCACGCGTAGAAGGTCTTGCCCTTGCGCGTGCGCTTCTCCACGAGCTGGCCGCCGCAGTTGGGCTGCGGGCACGTGATCCCGAGGGTGACCGGCTTGGTGGTCTTGCACTCGGGGTAGCCGGAACAGGCGATGAACTTGCCGAAGCGCCCGTGCTTGAGCACCATCGGCCGCGAGCAGGTCGGGCAGATCTCGTCGGTGGGCTGATCCACGGGCCGCTCGCGTCCGCCGCTCATGTCCTTGGTGAACTTGCAGTCCGGATACGCCGAGCACGCGAGGAACTTCCCGAAGCGCCCCCACTTCTCGAGCAGCGGCTTGCCGCAGTCGGGGCACTCCTGGCCGGCGTCCACGCCGACCTTGACGTTCTCCATCTTCTTGCCCGCCGCCTTGAGATCCCGCGAGAATTGCTTGTAGAAAGCCTCCACCGTCTTCACCCAGTCCGCGTCGCCGTCCTCGATCTTGTCGAGCGACTCCTCGAGCTGCGCGGTGAACTCGACGTCCATGACCTCGGGGAAGTGCGGCACCAGCATGTCGGTGACCTGGATGCCGAGGTCGGTCGGGAACAGGGTGCCGCGCTCGCGCCGGACGTACTCCCGCTCCTGGATGGTGCCGAGGATCTGGGCGTATGTGGACGGCCGCCCGATTCCCCGCTCTTCCAGCGTCTTCACCAGCGACGCCTCGGTGTAGCGCGGCGGCGGCTGAGTGAAATGCTGCTTGGGATCGAGCGCGAGGAGCTTGAGGATCTCGCCCACCGTGAGGGGCGGCACCACCGCATCCGCCTCTTCCTCGGGCGCCTCGTCGGTGGCCTCGCGCGACTCGATGTACACCGCGGTGAACCCCGGGAACTTGAGGGTCGAGCCCTGGGCCCGGAAGAGGCAGGTACCGGCCTGGATATCCGCGGCCACCGTGTCGTAGACCGCGGGCAGCATCTGGCTGGCCAGGAAGCGCTCCCAGACGAGCCGGTAGAGCGCGAGCTGGTCCTTGTTGAGGAAGCGGGCCACCGCCTTCGGCTCGCGAGCCACCGAGCTCGGCCGCACCGCCTCGTGGGCCTCCTGCGCGCTCTTCTTCGCCTTGTAGGTGGGCGGCGCGTCGGGGAGGTATTCGCGGCCCAGGCGGCCCGCCACCCACTGCCGCGCCTCCTCCTGGGCCTCGGCGGCCACCCGTACCGCGTCGGTCCGCATGTAGGTGATGAGGCCGACCGCGCCCTCCTCCCCGAGCTCGATGCCCTCGTAGAGCTGCTGGGCCAGCATCATCGTCTTCTTGGCGCTGAAGTGGAGCTTCCGGCTCGCGTCCTGCTGCAGCGTGGAGGTGATGAAAGGCGGCGACGGATTCCGCCGCCGCTCGCCGCGGGTGACCGACTTCACGGTCCAGGCCGCCCCGTGCAGCCCGGTCATCACCGCCATGGTCGAGGCCTCGTTGGGCAGGTCCGCCTTCTGGCCGTCCACTTCCTTGAGGGTCGCGATGAAATCGGGCGGGTTCTTGCCCTTGAGCTTGGCGTGCAGCGACCAGTACTCCACCGACACGAACGCGGCGATCTCGCGCTCGCGCTCGGTGATCAGGCGGACCGCCACCGACTGCACGCGTCCGGCCGAGAGGCCGCGCCGGATCTTCTCCCACAGGAGCGGCGACAGCTTGTAGCCCACTAGGCGGTCCAGCACCCGTCGAGCCTGCTGGGCATTGACCTTGTTGGTGTCGATCTTCCCCGGATGCAGGAAGGCGGCCTTGACCGCGCGCTCGGTGATCTCGTTGAACATGATCCGGTGCGTCTTGGCCTTGCTGATGCCGAGCTCCTGGGCGAGGTGCCAGCCGATCGCTTCCCCTTCCCGGTCCGGGTCGGTCGCGATATAGAGCGAGTCCGCCTTCTCGGCCGCCTTCTTCAGCTCGTCGAGAACCTTCTTCTTGGCCGGGAGCACCTTGTACTCCGGTTTGAAGCCCTTCTTCTCGTCCACGCCGAGCTTGGACTTGGGCAGATCGCGGATGTGGCCCATCGAGGCCTTGACGACGTACTTCGAGTCCAGGTATTTCTGGATCGTCTTGACCTTGGTGGGCGACTCCACCACCACCAATCCCCGCTCCCGCTTCGCCACCCGCTGCCTCCTATCCCCGTCCCACGCGGACGAAGCGCTTGCCTTCGATCTGACGCACGCGGCCTTCCAGCTCGAGATCCAGCAGCGCGGCAGAGACGCGGCCCGCGCCGAGCCCGCTGCGCTCGATTACGATGTCGATGTCGACCGGATCGTCGCTCAGCAGCGACAGGACCTGACGCACCTCCAGCAGGTCCGGCAAGACCTCCGCCGCCTGGGCCGGCGCAGCCGGCGCCTCGCGCAGACACGCCTTCCACCGCTCCGGCAGGAGCCCCACCACGTCCTCCCAGCCCATCGCCACCGCGGCCCCGTCCTGGATCAGGCGGTTGGCGCCGCGGCTCTCGAGCGCGGTGATGCGCCCGGGCACCGCGAGCACCTCGCGGCCGAGCTCGGCGGCCAGGCGCGCGGTGATGAGAGACCCGCTCCGCTCCGCCGCCTCGACCACCACCACCGCCAGCGACATCCCGGCGATCACCGCGTTGCGCGTCGGGAAGTGGTGCGGCAGCGGCGGCGTGCCCGGCGCGAACTGCGAGAGCAGCGCGCCCCGCTCGGCGATCTCGGCGGCGAGCCGCCGGTTCTCGGGCGGGTAGACGACGTCGACTCCCGACCCCAGCACCGCGAGCGTTCGCCCCCCCACCCGCAGCGCGCCCCGATGCGCCGCGCCGTCGATCCCACGCGCGAGCCCGCTCACGACGGTGACGCCGCGCGCGGCCAGGTCGGCGGCCAGCATCTCGGCCACGTCGAGACCGTACGACGTGGCGCGACGCGAGCCCACGATCGCCACCGCCAGCGCGTCGCCGTCGACGAGACCGCCGCGCACGTAGAGCGTGGCGGGAGCGGTCGGAACTTCGCGCAGCAGCGCGGGATATTCCGCGTCGCTCCGCGCGATCGCGCGCGCCGCGACGCCCGGTTCGCGCGCCGCCTCCTCGTGGATACGGTCATTCATCACGTGTATTGGTTTCCTCCCACACCGACATCGGAAAATACGACAGTGCGTTTCAGTATACCGGACGAGGGGGGTGAATCAAGAAACGCGCCGTTTCCCACGCCGCGACGCACCCCTCCGCGGCGGTCACCGTACCGGGCGACTCGACGATCCGGGTGAGGCGAGCGAGGACAGGAGCGTGCGCGCCTGGGTCGCGGCCTCGCTCTTGGGGTACGACTTCACCACCTGCTCCCAGGTCTCCTTGGCGCGCGGCACGTCGTGCAACGCGCGATAGCACATACCGATCTTGAGCAGCGCCTCCGCCACCGGAGGGCTCTGCGGATACAGCTCGGTCACCTTCTGGAACTCGGCCAGCGCCTGGTTGTAGTCGCGCTGGCGGTAGTAGGCCTCGCCGATCCAGTACTGCGCGCTGGCGGCCAGCGCGTGCTTGGGGAACTTCTCGATCAGCTCGGTGAACTCGAGGACGGCCTGCCCGTGCTCCTCGGCGCGAAAGCTCGTCATCGCGGTCTGGTACATCTTCTCGGCCGAGATCTCCTTGCCGATCGTGGATGCCGCCGGCTTCCCCGCGGGCGCCGGCGCGGGCGGCGGCACGCTCAGCGCGGCGACTTTCTGATTGGTCTCGTCCACCGCCGAGCGGAGTGAGCGCAGTGTGCCGTCCTGCTGCTGGATCGCCGCCTTGAGCTGCTCGCGCTCCTGCGCGGACGCCTTGGTTTCTCCGACCAGGAAGGCGGCCTGGGCGTCGAGGGCTTTCAGCTCGCCGCTGACTCGGCCGAGGTCGTTGGACACCTGGACCTGACTCTTCTTCAATTCGTCGATCTGGGAGCGCAGCGCGGCCATCTCGGCCTGGCGCGCCTGCTCACCGGCGCCGCAACCGGCCGCGGTCGCCGCGACGAGGCCGCACGCGACGAGCCCCAGCACGCTCACGCATCGGTCGCGCGACTGGGCTGACATGGTCTCGACCGTAGCACCTGTCTTCTCGAAAAGTCAATTTTCACGAGACTTTGACTGACATTCCGGATTTCGCTAGCATGCGGCCCATGGAGGACCTGCCCTGGACGCTCTATCTCTCCGCCCTCGGCACCGGCCTGGTCTTCGGATACGTGATCCAGCGGGGCGGTTTCTGCCTCACTCGGGCCCTCTCCAACGCGGTGTTGAGCCGCGACGGCACCATGCTGCGTGCCTACGCGCTGGCCCTGCTGGTCGCCATGGTGGGCGTGCAGCTCATCGAGACGCTCGGCCTGGTCGACATTCCGCTGCGCCCGCTGCGCTGGGTCTCGAACGTGGTCGGCGGCCTGCTCTTCGGCGCCGGCATGATTCTCTCCGGCGGCGACTCGGGCAGCACCTGGTCTCGCGTGGGAGAGGGCGCGATCGGGGCGTGGGTCGTGCTGCTGGGCTTCGCGCTCGGCGCAACGACGTCGGGCCTCGGGATCCTGTCGCCGCTTCGCGTGCTGCTCCAGAAGCCCACCATCACGATCGGGGACGGCGGCGCACCGACCCTCGCCAACGTCGTCGGCCTCTCGCCGTGGATCGTGATCGCGGTCATCATCGCGCTCGGGGGATTCTGGGTCCTGCGCGGTGGGCGCGAGTCCGAGCACGGCAAGTGGCCCTGGCCCCTCACCGGCGTCGCCGTCGGCGTGACGATCGCCGCGGCCTGGTGGACCTCCTCGATCGGCGACCGGCCGGTCGGCATCACCCTCGCCGCCAACACCGGCCACCTCTTGACGTATCCCCTGGTGGGCTACCCCAACCGCGTCACCTGGAGCATGCTGCTGGCCCTGGGCGTTCCCATCGGCGCGTTCGCGGCCGCATGGAGCACGGACCAGTTCGGCTGGAAGCTCCCCGCCGGTTGGAGTCTCGTGAGGATTTTCGCCGGCGGCCTCCTGATGGGCGCCGCCGCCCTCGTCGCCGATGGCTGCAACATCACCCAGGGCCTCACCAACTCCGCCACCCTGGCCCTCGGCAGCCTCCTCACCCTCGCCGCCATGATCACCGGCGGGTGCACCACGCTCTGGCTCCTGTACCTACGCAAAAGTTGAAGCCAGACCCCAACCAGAACAAACGAGCCGAGCGGGCAGGGCCGGCCGCGGGGGGCGGGGGTGGATCGGCTGACCCGTTCCCTCCGGGAGGTCGAAAGCCGTTCAACGATCCCGGATTGGGAACGCCCCGCCCAAGGTTCGCGAACAGCGGGTCGTGGTCAGAGATCCACCCCCGCCCCCCGCGGCCGGCCCTGCCCGCTCGGCTCGCTCGAATGTTTGCTAGATGCCAGGCCGGAGGACGATGACCTTCACCGACTCGCCAGCCGCCACGGTGGTATCGCCCGCGACGACGGCGAGGCCGTCGGCCGCGACCATGGAGCGGAGCACGCCGGAGCTCTGCGTGCCGGTGAGGCGCGCGCCGTAGCCGTCGCCATCGGGCGTGAGCGTCACGCGCAGATAGCCGCGCCGGCGGCCCGGATTCGCGATGGGATCGAGCGCCCGCGCCTTCACGGTGGGCCGCTGCAGTCGGGTGTGGCCCGCCATGCGGAGGATCGCGGGCCGCACGAACAGCTCGAACGTGACCATCGCCGATACCGGATTGCCGGGTAGCGCGAAGACGGGCAGCGCGCCCTTGCCGTCCTGCGGGATCGTCGCGAAGGCGATCGGCTTGCCGGGACGCATGTCCACCAGCCAGAGATGCTGCTCGGCGCCCAGCCGCCCGAGCGCTTCCTTCACGAAATCGTGCTCGCCCACCGAGACGCCGGCCGACGACATCAGCAGGTCGCAGCCGAGCCCCCAGCCCAGCCTCGACTCGATGTCCTCCAGCCGGTCGCCCGCGACGCCCAGGCTCACCGGCACCGCGCCGGCCTCGGTCACCTGCGCGATCAGGGAGTAGCTGTTCGAGTTCGGGATCTGGCCGGGGCCGAGCTGTCCCCCCAGATCGACCAGCTCGTCGCCGGTCGAGAGGATCCCGATGCGCGGCCGGCGAATCACGCTCACCGGCGAGCGCCCTACCGTGGCCAGCATTCCGATGTCGGCGGCGCTCAGGATGCGTCCGCGCTCGAGCACGCGATCGCCGCGCCGCATGTCCTCCCCGCGGGGGCGCACGAAGTCCCCCGGGCCGACCGGGCGCGGCACCACCAGCGTTCCGCTCTCCTCGCGCACGTCTTCCTGGGGGATGACCGCGTCGGCCCCTTCAGGCAGCGGGGCTCCCGTGAAGATGCGAAAAGCCTCGCCCGGCCCGATCGGCCGCGTCGCCATCGCTCCCGCCGCGACCCGACCCACGACCCCGAGCCGCACCGGTGCGCCCGCGCCCGCCGCGCGGGTGTCGACGCTCTGCAGCGCGTAGCCGTCCATCGAGGAGGCCGGCCACGGCGGAATGTCGCGCGGGCTCTCGACGTCCTCGGCGAGCGCGCGGTTCAGCGCCAGGGTCAGCGGCACGCGCTCATCGCCGAGCACCGCGACGCGGGAGAGAATGCGCTCGAGCGCGTCCTCGACGGAAATCACGCCGGTATTCTACCGCGGCGGCGCCGGGCGCGCCGCTCCGCTACCTGGCCAGGTCCAGGACGGGCTTGTAGCGGACCAGGAACCAGTTCCGGCTCAGCACGAAGAGGGCGAAGAAGCCGAGCGTGACCAGGATCTCGACGGGGCCGATCGGCACCGTGCTGTCGCGCAAGAGCGTGGGGAAGACGAGCAGCATCCGCTCGAAGAAGATCGCGATCCAGCCGAAGAACAGGATCACCTTGAAGACCTGGTGGCGCTCGGGCGGCCGTCCGGTCAGGCGCTTGAGCAGGTAGGAGAAGGGGATGAGCCAGCCGACGATGAAGATGGCCCACGCGATGTAGCCCCAGGGCTGGACGAAGAAGCGCTGGGCCACGAAGCGGGTCTCGACCGGGACGTTCCCGTACCAGATCACCAGGTACTGCGAGAAGAAGAAATACATCCAGAACACGCTCAGCGCGAAAGTCAGTTTCGCCACGTCCTGGATGGCGGGCGGCGCCACGTGCGTCACGCCGCGCTCGTTGGAGCGGATGGTGAGGTAGGTGACGAGCCCGAAGCCCGGGTACATCGACGTGACCACGTAGTAGCCGCCGTAGAGACCGCTGTACCAGCGGGGATCGAGCGACATCAGGAGGTCGAACCCCCAGAGCGAGAGCACGACCACGTAGAGGACGAGTAGGGTGGCGGCCAGGCGGTTGCGGCGGTCCAGGGCGGCCGGACTGTCCCCGCCCGGCTGATCCTCGACCAGCACCGCCTTCACCAGGCGCATCGCGACCCAGTAGAGGAGCAGCACGCCCAGGCCGATGCGCAGGGACATGAACGGCACGTTGAGCCAGACCGCCTTGATCGGGAGCGGCTGGGTGACCCACGGGTAGAGCGCGGTGCGGCCCCAGAACAGCACCATGAAGAGCACGAACGACACGGGCAGGAAGCCCGCGGTGGTGAGCGCGATGCGCTTGATGCTCGGCGACCAGCGCCCCTCCGTGACCTGGATCATCCCGGCTATGGCCGGTCCCGTGATCGACAGGCTCGACCAGAAGAGCAGGTTGACCAGGTAGATGCCCCAGGCCCGTGCGGGCTGACCCTGGGAGATGCCGTACAGGAAGGCCACGACGCCCAGGATGGCCAGCAGCACCAGCAGCGGATGGGCCGGCCGTGACGGCGCGGCGGACGCGGTGCCGTTGGGGGTCATTTCTTGGCCAGGGTGCGGAGGAAGTTGACCACGTGCCAGCGCTCGTCGGGGCTGAGCGCCTCTCCGTACGAGGGCATCACCACGCCACCCACGGACAGGTAGCTCTGCCAGTAGCCGTCCGTCCGCACCTTCTGCAGATCGGGATTCGTGAGGTCGGCGGCGGGGACGAACTTGGCCGCCACCAAGCCGTCGCCCTGCCCCGAGGCGCCGTGGCAGGGCGTGCAGTAGATCGTGTACAGCTCGGCGCCCCGGCGCACCGACTCGCTGGTCGCCGGAATCGGATTCCGGCGCGCGGCCGCCGCGTCGCGGTCGGCGGCCGAATAGTAGAGCTGCCCCCCGTTGCGCGGCAGGCTGCCGGCGGGCATCGAGAAGTTGGCCTCTCCGGGCATGACGCGCTGGGTGTAGAACATGTTGTGCATCCAGCGGTAGCCGACCGCGCCGCCCAGCACCGCGCCCACCGCTCCCACGAGCAGCAGCGTGAGCAGGAAGACGTACTTCATCATCGCCGCACCTCTTCCGCCCCCGCCGCCGACAGCACCGACTGCACCGAGTCGACCTTGTCGGGCGGACAGGCGACCGCGACGCCGAAGCGGTCCAGGGTGAAGCGCGGGTCGTAGGTGGGTGACGGGGTGAGCTTGGGCAGGTGGCCCAGGATGAGGATCGCCAGCGCGCTGGCGAGTCCCCCGAAGAGAATCGTGAGCTCGAAGGCGATGATCACGAAGGGTGGGATCGAGACCGGAGCCTTGCCACCCGTCACCAGCTCCCACTTGAGCGACGACCAGATGGTGAGGAAGAATCCGGTGGCGGTTCCGGTGAGCGCACCGACCAGGGTGAAGAGCCGCACCGCCGACAGCGGCCGGACCTTCTCGATCTCGTGCTCGATCTCCTCGACCGGAACCGGCGTGTAGACCGTCAGCTCCGAGAAGCCCTTGGCCCGCAAGTCACGGATGGCCTGCAGCGTCGTGTCCACATGGGCGAAGATTCCCAGCACGCTGGCGGTCGCCATCTCAGTGGTGCCCCCCGTGGGAGGCCGCGTGCTTGAGCGGATGGGGCAGCACTTCCTTGACCTCCACGATGGACAGCGACGGCATCACCCGGATGAAGCCCAGGAACAGGATGAAGAACCAGGCGAAGGAGCCGACGATGATGGTCGAGTCCGTGATCGTCGGGTAGTAGGTGCCCCACGTGTACGGATAGAAGTCGTGACCGAGGCCCGGCACGATGATGTTGAAGCGCTCGAGCCACATTCCGATCAGTACCAGGATCGAGACCACGTAGAGGATCACGGTGTTGACGCGCGCCTTCCGGCTCAGCAGCACGAGCGGGACGAGGCAGTTGCAGAAGTACATGCCCCAGTAGGCCCACGCGTATTCCTTGGTCGCCTTGGCGAAGACGCTGGCCCGCTCGAAGTGCTCCCCGCTGTACCACGCGGTGAAGACCTCGCAGACGTAGAAGTAGGTCAGGACCAGGCTGGTGACCAGGGTCAGCTTGGCCATCGCGTCGAGGTGCCGGTCGGTGATGTACGGGTACCAGTTGAACAGGTACCGCATCGGGAGGATCAGCACCAGGACCATCGCGAAGCCCGAGAAGATGGCGCCGTCGACGAAGAACGGGGGAAACAGCGTCGAGTGCCAGCCCGGCACGAGGGCCATCGCGAAATCGAAGGACACCACGCTGTGCACCGAGAGCACGAGCGGGGTGGCCAGCGCGGCGAGGAGGCCGTAGGCCCGGCGGTAGTGACGCCACTGATGATCGGAGCCCTCCCACCCGAGCGAGAGCACCGCGTAGATCTTCCGCTTGACGCCGGTGGCGTTGTCGCGGAGGGCGGCGATGTCCGGGACCAGCCCCACGATGAAGAAGACCACGCTGATCGTGAGGTAGGTCGAGATCGCGAACACGTCCCACACCAGCGGGGACTTGAAGTTCGGCCAGAGGTAGCGCTGGTTCGGATACGGCATCAGCCAGTACGCGAACCACATGCGGCCGGCGTGGATCAGCGGGAACAGGCCGGCGGTCATGACCGCGAAGACGGTCATCGCCTCCGCGCCCCGGTAGATGGAGGTCCGCCACCGCGCCCGGAACAGGTAGAGGACCGCGGAGATCAGCGTCCCCGCGTGGCCGATGCCGATCCAGAACACGAAGGTGGTGATGTACATCGCCCACATCTGGGGCGTCCGCTTGCCCGCGGCCCCGATACCCACCCAGATCTGCCACGCCCAGGCGGCGGCGCCGCAGCCCAGGGTGAGCGCCACCAGACACATCCAGGCGAAGTACTTCTCGCCCGGCATCCCGACGGTGCGGATGACGTCGCGGTTAACGTCGGCCCAGACCGGAGCCGCGGCCGTGCTCTGCGCGGGAGGCGCGCTCATGCCTTGTGCCCGGCCTTATCGGGCTCGCCGGCGGGCTCCGCGCGGACGACCTTCTTCAGATAGGTCACCGCGGGCGTGGTCCCGAGCTCCTCGAGCACGTGGTAGCCGCGCGTGGAGAGCGACAGTCGGGACACGAGCGCGCCCGGGTCCTTGAGGTTGCCGAAGGTGATGGCCTGCGTCGGGCAGGTCTGCTGACACGCGGTCTGCATGTCGCCGTCCTTCACGGTGCGGCCCGCGTCCCGCGCCGCGTCCTTGGCCGCGACGGTCCGCTGCACGCACATCGTGCACTTCTCCATCACTCCGAGCTGGCGCACCGTCACGTCCGGGTTGAGCTGCAGATCGAGCGGAGCCGCCCACGTGTAGTTGAACCAGTTGAACTTCCGCACGTGGTACGGGCAGTTGTTGCCGCAGTAGCGCGTGCCCACGCACCGGTTGTAGACCTGCCCGTTGAGCCCCTCCTTGGTGTGATAGGCCGCGTAGACCGGGCACACCGGCTCGCAGGGCGCGACCTCGCAGTGCTGGCAGAACATGGGCAGGAACATGTTGAGCGGCTTGGCCGCGGTGCCCTCCTGCCAGCGCTCGACCCGGAGCCAGTGCTGGATGCGCCCGTACGCCACCTGGGCCTTGCCCGCGGTCGGGACGTTGTTCTCGCTCTGGCACGCGAGCACGCACGCCTGGCAGCCGGTGCACCGGTCCACGTCCACCGTCATGCCCCAGCGATACTCGGGATACTTGACCGGCGGGTACATGCTCGGACGGCTCGCGTGCTCCGGGGGGCGGCCGCGCAGATCCAGCTCGCGGGCCGCGCCGAGGCCGACGAACTGGGCGAGCTCGCGCTCGTCCTGATCGAACGTCGCCTGCGGGATGGCCAGGGGCCGGCGAGCACCCGTCTTCGCGATCGACACCTTCACCGCGAGATGCGGCAATCCGCCCGACGCCGGATCGGGCGCCCCGGCCAGCAGTTCGATGGGATTCGCGCCGACGTTCAGGTAATTCGGCTGGGCGGCCGCCCCGACCGTCTGGACGCCCTGGCTCGCGAACGCGCCGGGATACTTGTGACCCTGCCCCATCGCGACCGCGACGATCCCGCCGTGGACGAGATCGGTCGGATAGGCCGGCAGCTCGATCGCGCCGTGCGGCGACGTGAGCTTGACGAGGTCACCGCGCGCGATCCCCATCTTCCGGGCGGTCTCGGTCGGAACCTCGACCCACGAGTCCCACGCCACCTGGGTGATGGAGTCGGGGACCTCGTGCAGCCACGGCCGGTCCCCACCGCGGCCGTCGTAGAGGCGGCTGGACGGATAGACCATCAGCACGTGGGAGCCGTCGCCGTCGAGCTTGATCGGCGCGGCCGCCATGCGTCCGGCCTCCGGGCGCAGCGACACGGTGGGCGCCGCCGGGGTCCGCCACACGCCCCCACGCCGGAGCGCGGCCTCCCAGAAATCTGGGAACGGTGCGGTGCTCCCGTAGTCTTTCGCAACCTTTTGCCACTCTTCCTTGAGGAAGTCCTGGAAGCTCGCCCACTTCAACGGGCCCTTGTCTTCCTCGAGCCCCAGCGCCTTGCGCCCCACGCTCAAGAGGACGTCGCCGGTGGACTTGGCGGCGACGGCCTTGCCCTCGATCGGGACGGGCCCCATCGCGGGCTGCATGAGCCCGAGCACGCCCTCCTCCGCCACGTAGTCGCCCCACGACTCGAGCGAATGGAGGATCGGCAGCACCAGGTGGGCGCGCGCGGTCGTCTCCGAGGGGCGGCCGGCGAGCGTCACCACCAGCGGCACCTTGGCGAGCGCCTCCGCGAAGCCGGACTTGGGCGGCATCGCGTAGACCGGGTTCACGTCCACCAGCACCAGCACCTCGATCTGCCCGGCGGCCATGGCCTGGGCGAGCGCGGTCATGTCTGAATACGGGCTCACACGACTGAAGGGCGACGCGGTGCCGAAGCGAACACGGCTGCCCACCGCCCCGATGGCGGCATTGAGCAGGTTGACCGCCACCAGCGTCTCGGTGGCGTTCGAGCCGGTGGCGGCCATGCCGCCGCCGATCACGAGGCCGCCCCTCGACCTGGCCAGCTCGCGCGCCACCGTCTCGATGGTCTCCGCGGGCACCCCGGACGCGGACGCGGCGCCCGCTACGTCCGCGGAGCGGATCGCCGCGCGCAGCGTGTTGAGGTCGGCGCCGGGCGCCTGCAGTCCCTCGTCGAGGATCACCTTCAGCATCGCGAGGGCCAGCACCCCCTCGGTGCCGGGCGCGTTGCGCAGCCACTGGTCGGCGTTGGCCGCGGTCGCCGACATGCGCGGCTCGACGTGCACGAACGTCCCCTGCTTGCCCTGGAAGAACGCGTGCATCCTCGAGAAGTCCGCGGTGTAGCCCTCGCAGTTGAGCCAGGTCTCGAGGAAGTCGGCACCGAAGGAGACGAGGTAGGTCGCCTCACCGATCGCATAGTCGGGGATCGCGTCGCGACCGAAGCTCACGCGATTGGCCGCGCGGAGGGCCTCGTAGCCGAGCGGCTCGTACGCGATCCGCGGCCGCGCGCCGAGCAGGCGCACCCACTCGTCCATCAGCCGCGCGAGACTGCCGGTCTCGAGCCCGCTCACCAGCGCGATGCGGCCGCCCTGGCGCGCCTTGGCGAGCGCGCCGAGCTTGTCGGCGAGCTGCTTCTCGGCCTCGTCCCAGCCGATCGGCTTGCCGCCGCTCAGGGCACCGCGGAAGCGATCCGGATGGTAGACCGCCTGTAGCCCCGCGTGGCCACGCACGCACAGCGCGCCGGTGTTGGAGGGGTGATCCGGATTGCCGTCGAGCTTGATCACGCGGCCGTCGCGATTCTTGGCGATCAGCCCGCAGCCGGACGGGCACTCCCGACAGACGGTGGAGAAGTAGGCCGGGATGCCGGGAACGATGTTGTCGGGCGGAACGACGTACGGGAGGAACTGCTCGGCCGAAGGGCCGCAGCCTCCCGCGGCGGCGGCGGCGCCGGTGGTGGCCACGATCTTGAAAAACGACCGGCGATCCATCACGCTCATCCACTCCTCCGCCCTACTCGCAATGCCGGGCGACGTGGCCCGGCGGGACGCGTCCCCGCTACGAGGTGTGCTGAGGATGAAGACCGGTAGTTTTTCGACGTGCTTCCGGGCTCCAGCCTTGTGAACCCTATCACGTGGAAAAACGGGGTGTCAATACTACTTCGGGCCTAGCGCGCCTTCTCGAGCGCGAGGCGGCACGCCTGCGCGGCGGCCGCCAGCTCGGCCTCGCCGTGGGCCAGCGAGACGAACGCGGCTTCGAACTGGGAGGGCGCGAGAAAGACCCCGCCCTCCCGCATGGCGTGGAAGTAGCGCGCATAGCGCGCGGTGTCCGCGCGCTTGGCGGAGGCGTAGTCGGTGACCGGACCCTCGGTGAAGAACACGGTGAGCATCGACCCGACGCGGTTGATGGTCACCGGTACTCCCGCCGCGGCGGCGGCCTCGGCGATGTCCCGCTCGACCCGGGCGCCGAGGGCCTCGAGCCGCTCGTAGACACCTGGCCGCTCCAGCGCGCGCAGGGTGGCGAGTCCGGCCGCCACCGCGAGCGGATTGCCGGAGAGCGTACCCGCCTGGTAGACGCCGCCCAGTGGCGCCACCCGCTCCATCAGGTCGCGCGAGCCGCCGTAGGCGCCGACCGGCAGCCCACCGCCGATGATCTTCCCGAGGCACGTGAGGTCCGGCCGGACGCGGTAGCGCGCCTGCGCTCCGCCCCACGCGACCCGGAACCCGGTGATCACCTCGTCGAAGATCAGGAGCGCACCGTGCCGCGTGGTCAGCTCCCGGAGCCCGGCGAGGAAGCCGGGGGCCGGCGGCACCACACCCATGTTGCCGGCCACCGGCTCCACGATGAGGGCCGCCACCTGATCCGGATGCGCCTCGAGCATGCGGCGGACCGCGTCGAGGTCGTTGAACGGCACGGTCAGGGTCAGCGCGGCGAGGGCCTTCGGCACGCCCAGGCTGTCCGGCACGCCGAAGGTGGCCCCGCCCGAGCCGGCCTTGACCAGAAGGCTGTCGGCGTGCCCGTGATAGCAGCCGTCGAACTTGATGATGCAGTCGCGACCGGTGGCGCCACGGGCCAGCCGGATGGCGCTCATCCCCGCCTCGGTGCCCGAGGAGACCAAGCGCATCATCTCCATGCTGGGCACCGCGCGGCGGATCAGCTCGGCCATCTCCACCTCTCCCTCGGTGGGCGCGCCGTAGCTGGTGCCGCGACGTACCGCCTCGCTCACCGCTTCCACCACCGGAGCGGGCGCGTGGCCCAGGATCAGCGGTCCCCACGAGCCGAGGAAATCGATGTAGGAGCGGCCGTCCACGTCGAAGACGCGGGCGCCTTCGGCGCGCGCCACGAAGAACGGAGTCCCGCCCACTCCGCGGAACGCGCGCACCGGACTGTTGACGCCGCCGGGCAGCAGCCGCTGGGCGCTCTCGAACAGGAGATCGGAGCGGGTCACCGGATCAGGACTGCTTGAGCTCGGTGGACATGAAGTCGCGGGCCGCCGGGTCCCACACGAACGCGGCGGCGTCCGCCACCCGGCGCTCGAGCACGGAGAACACCACGTAGACCGCGTCCGGGTAGGCGGGCTCGCCGTTGACGAGCGCGTTCTGCCGGTCGGTCGGGGAGAAGTAGGCCCCGGTGTCGATGTGGGAATGATAGATGGTGGCCACCCGGTAGCCCTGCGCCTCCCGGCGGCCGATGGTCAGGAGATCTTTGGGATCGATGAAGTAGGCGGTACGCGAATTGCGCGGATGCCGCGTGGGGTCCTTGGCGTGTAGCTCGTCTTGGATGTTCCGGCACTGCAAGAGGAACCGATCCGGCGCGGGCGCCCCTCGCGCCAGCAGCACTCCACAGCATTCCGCCGGATACTCGGCCTCCGCCTGGGCGCGAATCCGGTCGAGCTCCTCCGGGGTGAGGATCATCCGTCCGCGACTAGACTGGCCCGCCGCCCGCGAGGGCAGGAATGATCGAGACCTCGTCACCGTCCTTCAGCGTCGTCTCGAGCCCCTGCAGGGCTTCGATGGCTTCGTTGTTCACGTAGATGTTCACGTGGTGGTGGATCTCGCCCTGCTCGTTGCGCACCAACCCCTTGAGCGCGCCGAACTGGCCCTCGAGCTCGTCGAGCAGGCCCCGGACGTCGGGGGCCTCGACGGCGACCCGGTCCGCGTTCTTGGTCGCGCGGCGGAACGGAGTCGGGATGTAGACCTGAACGCTCATGCCGGCTCTCCTAGAAGGTGACGCTCAAATAGCGCTCCCCAGTATCGCACAGCACCGTGACCACGACCTGATCGGGGGGGCGCGACTCCGCCACCTGGCAGGCCGCCCACACGTTGGCGCCGGAGGAGATGCCCACCAGCAGGCCTTCCTCGCGGGCGAGCCGGCGGGCCATCGCGGTCGCGTCCTCGTCCCGCACCAGGATGACGTCGTCGATCACCGAGCGGTTGAGAACGCCGGGCACGAAGGACGCGCCGATGCCCTGGATGCCGTGCGGTCGGGGGCGGCCGCCGCTCAGAACCGGCGACCGGGCCGGCTCCACTCCCACTACGCGCACCGCGGGCAGCCGCTCCTTGAGGACCTCGCCCACGCCGGTCACGGTGCCGCCGGTGCCGACCCCGGCCACGAAGACGTGGATCCGCTCATCGGTGGCCTCCAGGATCTCGAGCGCGGTGGTGCGGCGGTGGGCCTCCGGGTTCGCCGGATTCTCGAACTGCATCGGCATGAAATAGTCCGGGTGCTCGCGACTGATCTCCTGGGCCGCGAACACCGCGCCGGACATCCCCTCGAGTGCGGGAGTCAGATGGATCTCGGCCCCGTAGCGCGCGAGCAGGCGCTGCCGCTCGACGCTCATGTCGTCGGGCATGGTGAGGATGAGTCGATAACCGCGCACCGCGCAGACCATCGCGAGCCCGATGCCGGTATTCCCGCTGGTGGGCTCCACCAGCGTGGCTCCCGCCTTGAGCAGCCCGCGGCGCTCCGCATCCTCCACCATCGCCAGCGCGATGCGATCTTTCACGCTGCCGCCCGGGTTGAGCGACTCGAGCTTGGCCAGCACGGTGGCGCCGCCCGGCTTCGGGATGCGATTGAGGCGCACGAGCGGCGTGCCCCCCACCAGCTCCAGCACCGAGCGCGCGGTCTTCGGTCGCCACGAGGCCGGCACTTTCTTGATCGTCATGGGTCGAATCCTGAGGGGAGGCTAGATGTGGTACATCGGCCGCGCCGAGCTTCGCCGCTCCTCGGCGCGCCGCCGCAGATCCTCGAGCGTGGTGCGGTCCACTACCGAGGCCACCGCGTCCGCGATCTCCTGCCACAGATCGTGAAGACCCGCCGCGTCCTCGCCGCGCCCGCGACGGGGCGTGTCGGGCCCGGCGGGCGGCCCTTCGACCGCGCGCAGCAGCGCCCCCACGGTCACCTGGTCGGGGGGCCGGTTGAGCCGGTAGCCGCCCGCCGAGCCGCGTCGGGCGTAGAGGAAGCCCGAGCGCTTGAGCTGCAGGAGCACCTGCTCGAGGTAGCGCTGCGGGATGTGCTGGCGGGCCGCGATGTCCTGGATCGGCTGAAGGCCCGGGCCGTCGTGCAGGGCCAGGTCCACCATCGCCTTGATGGCGTACTCTCCCTTGGCCGAGATCCTCACGCGCGCCCCTGCTCGATGAGCCGCACCGCGTCCTTCGCGAAGTAGGTGATGATGATGTCGGCGCCGGCTCGACGGATGCCGGTGAGGGCCTCGAGGATCGCCCGATCCTCGTCGAGCCAGCCGAGCTGCCCGGCCGCCTTGAGCATGGCGTACTCGCCGGAGACCGAGTACGCCGCGACCGGGAGGCCGAATTCCCCCTTCACGCGCGCGATGATGTCGAGATACGGCAGCGCCGGCTTGACCATCACGATGTCGGCGCCCTCGTCCACGTCGAGCGCGACCTCGCGCATCGCCTCGAGCGAGTTGGCCGGATCCATCTGGTAGGAGCGCCGATCTCCGAACTGCGGCGTGGAGTCCGCCGCCTCGCGGAACGGCCCGTAGAACGCGGAGGCATACTTGGCCGAGTAGGCCATGATCGGGGTCTCCGCAAAGCCGGATTCGTCGAGCCCTTCCCGGATCGCCGCGACACGGCCGTCCATCATGTCCGAGGGCGCGACCATGTCCGCGCCCGCCTCCGCGTGCGAGACCGCGGTGCGCGTGATCAACTCCAGCGAGGGATCGTTCTTCACCCGCCCGTCCTCTACGACCCCGCAGTGGCCGTGGCTCGTGTACTCGCAGAGGCACACGTCGGTGATGACCAGCAGGTCGGGAATCGTGTCCTTCACCGCCCGCACCGCCTGCTGGATGATCCCGTCCTCCGCGTACGCCTCGCTGCCGCGCGGATCCTTGTCGCGGGGCAACCCGAACAGGAGCACCGCCGGGATGCCCATCGACGCGGCGTCCTTGCACTCCTTGAGCATCTCGTCGATCGAGAGCCGGTACTGGCCGGGCATGGAGCCGATCGGCTCGCGGATCCCGCGGCCGTGCACCGCGAAGAGAGGGTAGACGAAGTCGTCGGCGCGGAGCACGGTCTCGCGCACCATGGAGCGCAGCAGCGGCGACTCCCGAAGCCGGCGTGGGCGGTAGACGGGGAACGGCATGCGCTAGCTCCTTGCGGGATCGTAGTAGGTCACGATGGCGCGGGCCAGCCCCGGGATCGTGTAGTCCTCGGGCATGATCTGGGTGGCCAGCCCGCGTCCCTGGGCGGTGGCCCGCGTGATCGGGCCGATGCAGGCGACCGTGACGCCGTCGAGCAGACGCGGCAGCTCGGCGGGACCGAAGAGGGCGCAGAAGCTCCGCACGGTCGAAGAGCTCGTGAAGGTGACCACGTCCACGCGGCGCTCGGCCAGCGCCTCGCGAAGCCCGGGGGCCTGCTCGCGGGCCGACCGCGTGCGATACGCCGCGACCTCGGTCACGTGGGCGCCGAGCGCGGTCAGCCCGCGCACGAGCACGTCGCGCGTCTCCGCCGCGCGCGGGAGCAGGATGCGGGCTCCCGGCCCGATCAGCGGGCGGAGGCTCTCCACGAGGCCCTCGGCGACGTACTCCGGCGGCACCACCGCGGCGGTCAGTCCCCAGTCGGCGAGCGCGGCCGCGGTGGCGGGCCCGATGGCGGCCAGCCGGGCCTGCTCCAGGAGCGCACGGCCGCGGCCGGTCGCCTCCACGCGACGGCGCACCATGGCCACCCCGTTGACGCTCGTGAAGACGGCCCACGTGAACGAATCGGCGAGGGCCGCGTCCAGCGGCGCCCAGGACTCGGGAGGCTCGATGGCGATGGTCGGGACCAGCAGCACTCGGGCCCCCGCGGCCTCCAGCAGCCCGGCGAAGGTCGCGGCCTGCTCGCGGGCCCTCGTGACAAGGATAGTCCGACCGGTCAGATGCTTATCGTCGATGACCTCAGCCATCACTCGATCACTTACCGCTCGCATCCAGAAGTGCCTTGGCTCCCTTGGCCAGGAGGTCGTCCGCCACCGCCGTGCCCAGCGTCGCCGCGGCGGCGGCCGATCCGGTGGCGGCCGCGCGCAGCATCGTCTGTCCGTCCACGCTCGCCACCAGCCCGATCACCCGCAGCTGCCCCCGGTCGAGTCGCGCGTGCGCCGCGACCGGAGTATGGCAATCGGCTCCGAGTCGGGTCAGAAACGCCCGCTCGGCCAGCGCTTCCGATCTGCCCCGAGTGTCGTCCAGCCGGTGTAGAAATTCAAGCACTTCCCGGTCGGCTTCCCGGGCTTCGACCGCCAGGATCCCCTGCCCGACCGCGGGAACGAACTCGTCAACCTCCAGAAAGGTCGCAGCCGGCGGATGGATGCCGAGCCGCTTCAGGCCCGCCGCGGCGATGATCAGCGCGTCGTACGCCCCGTCGTGAAGCTTTTCGAGGCGGGTCTCCACGTTGCCCCGTATGGGCTCCGCTCTGAGGTCCGCGCGCCGGGCCAGGACCATGGCCCGGCGCCTCAGGCTCGACGTCCCGACCCTCGCACCCGGCGGCAGTGAATCCCACCCGCCGGCCGAACGGGTCAGCAGGACGTCGCGTGGATCCTCGCGGCGTGGAAACGCGGCGAGCAGAAGGCCGGCGGGCAGCGCCGCGGGCATGTCCTTGAGGCTGTGAACCCCCACGTCCACCCGGCGGGCGAGGAGCGCTTCTTCGATCTCCTTGACGAAGAGCGCCTTGCCGCCGAAGTCCGCGAGCGCGACCTGGGCCAGGCGATCACCGGAGGTCTTGATGACCTCGACCTCGACCGAGGCGCCGTCGGCCCGGAGCGCGGCGGCGACCTCCTCCGCCTGGACCAGGGCCAGGCGGCTGCCCCGCGTGCCGATGCGGAGCTTCATGCCTCGGGGCCGGAGCGTCCCGAGCCGCGCAGTCCGAACAGCTCCGAGATCACCTCGGTCCAGCGACGCCCGTGGCCCGCGCGCGAGGAATCCTTGAGCTTGACCATCGGGGCGTGGAGAACCTTGTTGACGATGGCCTGGCTCAACGCCTCCATCACCAGCCGCGTCTCCTCGGCCGCACCGGGCAGGCGCCCGAGCGCGCGCTCGAGCTCCGCGCGGCGGATGCTCTCGAGCTTCTCGCGGAGGGACACGATCGTGGGCACGACCTCGAGCTGCTGGAGCCGCACAGAGAACTTCACCACCTCGCGCTCGAGCAGGGCCTCCGCGCGGAGGGCCTCGCGCTGCCGCTCCTTGAGATTCGCCTCGACGACCGAGCGCAGGTCGTCGATGTCGTAGCAGAAGGCGTTCTCCAGATCGTTCACCGCGGGCTCCACGTTGCGCGGGACCGCGATGTCGATGAAGAAGAGCGGCCGACCCCGGCGGGCCTGCAGCGCCGCCCGCGCCTGCTCGGCGGTGACGATGGGCTCACGCGCCGCGGTGGAGGTGATCACGATGTCCACCATCGGCAGGGTGGCGTCGAGCTGGTCGAACGGCACCGCCACGCCGCCGAGCGCGCGCGCGAGCTCCTGGGCGCGGCTCCACGTCCGGTTGGTCACGTAGAGCGGCAGCGTCCCGTGGTCGATCAGATGTCGTGCGGCCAGCTCGCTCATCTCGCCGGCGCCTACCAGCAGGGCGGACTTGCCCTCGAGACCGTCGAAGATCTTCCGGGCCAGCTCCACCGCCGCGTAGGAGATCGAGACCGCGAGCCGCCCGACCTCGGTCTCGCTTCGCACGCGCTTGGCCGCGCTGAAGGCTTGGCTCATGAGCGCGTGGAGCACCGGCCCCGCGGTGCCCGCGGACTGGGCCAGCGCGAAGGCGTCCTTCACCTGCCCGAGGATCTGGGGCTCGCCCAGCACCATCGAATCGAGGCTCGCGGCCACCCGGAAGGCGTGGAGCGCCGCCTCGTCCCCGGTCACGGTGTAGAGCAGCGGCTCGAGGTCCCGCCACCCCAGGCCCCGCTGGCTGCCGAGGCGGGTGAACGCGGCCGACCGCGCCTCGCCGGGGACCGCGGCGACTCCGTAGACCTCCACCCGGTTGCAGGTGGAGAGGATCATCAGCTCCTCGAGAAGGCCACGGCCGGAGAGCTCGGCCAGGATCTCGCGGATCTTCTCTTCCTCGAGCGCGAGCTGCTCGCGCACGTCCACCGGCGCGGTCCGATGATTCATCCCCGCCACGAACAGCACGCCGGCGCCCGTCATCGGGGCCTCCTCACGAACCGTGCCGCCCGTTGAGGAAGGCGCCTGCGCTCAGGGTGATGAGCAGCACGCAGAAGCCGACGATCGAGAAGTAGGCGGCCCGCCGCCCGCGCCAGTGGCCGGTCACGCGGCCGAGCAGGGTCGCCGCGTAGACGATCCACATCAGGATCGAGAGGAAGGCGAGCGGATCGAAGGCGACCACGCTGCCCCAGGCGCGCCGGGCCGAGAGCACGCCGAGGAGGAGCCCCACCGTCAGGAACGGGAACCCGGCGGTAAGGGTCGCGATCGTGAGCCGGTCGAGGGTCTCGAGCGGCGGCAGCC
>DATMMH010000213.1:0-4006 GCA_035569855.1 Candidatus Dormiibacterota bacterium | reverse complement strand
CCCCCCGCTTCAACTTGAAGCCGAACCAGATCAAGATCGCGTTCCTCTCCGAGGACTCCTCCTACGGACAGGGCGTCACCGAGGCGGCCCGCGAGCGCGCCAAGAAGGAGTTCGGGATGCAGGAGGTGGCCATCGAGTACTACGCCTTCGCCTCCACCAACGACTTCTCGCCGATCGTGGCCAAGCTCAAGCAGGCGAACCCGGACGTGGTGCACCACATCGCCCGCAGCAACGACGCGGTGCTCTTCTGGCGGCAATCGCGCGAGCAGGGCTTCATGTTCAAGGCCCTGGTCCACGCGGGGGCGACCGGCTACGGCTCTCCCGATTTCGGCAAGGCTCTGGGCGCGGAGGGCAACGGCCCGTTCGTGCTCGCCGAGCCCAGCGCCGGGCTGCGCCTGGAGGCCTTCCGGCCCGAGGCCCAGAAGCTCGAGCACGACTTCACCGAGGCGGTGAAGAAGCGGGCGGGCACCGAGCCGTACGCGAGCCACCGTCTCGCCGGAGCGGGCCTCTGGCTGCTCAAGCTCGTCCTCGACCAGGCCAAGACCGACGAGCTCGAGAAGTTCCGCTCCGCGGTGATGTCCATGGACATGCCGGTGGGCAGCACGCTGAACGGCTGGGGCGTGAAGTTCGCGGAGAACGGCCAGAACGCCAACGAGCGCGTGCAGCACTACATGCTGCAGTGGCAGAACGGTCAGATGGTCACGGTGTGGCCCGAGGAGTTCTCGACGCTGCGGGCCAAGTGGATGCCGCTCGGGCCCTGGGACCAGCGGAAGTAGCGGACCCCGCGCCCGGTGGGCGCCCTCCCGCAGCTCGTCGTATCCACCATCCTGCTGGGCGGGATCTACGCCCTGACCGCGGTGGGCCTGACGTTGATCTTCGGCATCATGCGCGTGGTGAACTTCGCCCACGGCGAGTTCCTGATGCTGGGGATGTACCTCGCGTTCTGGTCGTTCACCCTCTGGGGCCTCGATCCCTACGTGATCCTGGTGGCCGCGGTGCCGATCTTCTTCGGCATCGGGCTCCTCACCTACGCGCTGGTCATGCGCGGGGTCGTCAAGGCCAGCCACAACGTCCAGATCTTCACCACCGTGGGGCTCTCCACCGCGCTCCAGAACGCGGCGCTGGTGGCCTGGACCGGCGACTTTCGCTTCGTGCGGCCCTGGCACTCCGGGGTGGTGATCCGAATCGGGGAGGCCGCCTTCAACCTCTCCCAGGTGGTGGCGTTCCTGGTCGCGGTGCTCTTCACCGCGGCCCTGGTGGCGTTCATGAAGTGGACCCGCGCCGGCCGCATCATGCGCGCCACCGCTCAGGACGTGGAGGCGGCGACCCTCATGGGCATCGACACCGACCGGGTATACCGGCTCGCCTGGGCCATCGGACTCGTCTGCGTGGGCATCGCGGGCGTGCTGATGTCGCCGCTCTACTCGGTGTACCCGACCGCCGGGCTGCAGTTCGTGCTGCTCGCGTACGTGGTGGTGGTGCTGGGCGGCCTCGGGGACATGGTGGGCGCGCTGCTCGGCAGCCTGATCGTGGCCGGCGTCGAGGTGATCGGCTCCTACGTCTTCGGGAGCGCCTGGAAGGAGGTCATCTACTTCGTGCTCTTCATCGCGGTGCTGGTCTTCCGTCCGGCCGGCCTCTTCGGCCAGCGCGGCGCCGAAACCCTCGGGGCCTGAGCTGAGATGAAGCGCGATCTGCCCGCCCTGGTCCTCTTCGGCCTGAGCGCGCTGGCGCCGCTCGTGACCCACGACGGCTTCCTGCTCGACAGCCTGATCGTGATCCTGCTCTGGGGCGCGGCCTCGGGCGGCTGGAACGTGGCCGGCGGCTACGCGGGCCAGGTGTCCCTTGGCCACTCCGCCTTCTTCGGTCTGGGCGCCTACTCGGCCGCGCTGCTCGCCACGCGCTGGAACCAGTCGCCGTGGCTCGGCCTGCTGGTCGGCGCGCTGCTCGCCACCGTGGCCGGGCTGGTCATCGGCTATCTCGCGAACCGGCTCAAGGGCCCCTACTTCGGCCTCGCCACCATCGCGTTCTCGCAGGTGCTGCTCATCCTGGCCAGCCGCTGGCGCGCGGTCACCTCGGGCTCGGAGGGCATCCCGGTGCCGTTCCGTCCCGGTCTCTGGACCCTCGGCTTCCAGTCCAAGGTGCCGTGGGTCTACCTCGTCCTGGCGCTCGCGGTGGGCGTCTACCTGATCGCGCGCTACCTCGAGACCTCCCGCCCGGGCTACCAGCTCGCGGGCGTGCGCGAGGACGAGGACGCCGCGGAGGCCCTCGGTATCCCCTGCCGCCGCTTGAAGGTCGCGGCCATCGCGGCCAGCGCCGCGCTCACCTCGGTGTGCGGCGGACTCTGGGCCCAGTACGTGGGCTTCGTGGATCCCTTCTACGTCTTCTCGGTGGATCTCTCGATCCGCTTCGCGCTCAACAGCATCATCGGCGGCATCGGGACCGCGATCGGACCGTTCGTCGGGTCACTCCTCATCACCTCGCTCGAGACCTACCTCCGCGCCACGTTCAGCGACTTCAAGGCGGGCCTCGTCGGCATCTACCTGATCATCTACGGCTGCCTCCTGATCGTGGTCGTGCGCTTCGTGCCCCAGGGCCTGGTGGGCTGGATCGGGGAGCGGCTCCGTGCGATGGGACGCTATGCTCGAGCTTGAGTCGGTCACCAAGCGCTTCGGCGGCCTCACCGCGGTCAAGGACGTGTCCCTGCGCGCCGCGCCCGGCGAGATCCTGGGCATCATCGGGCCCAACGGCGCGGGCAAGACCACGCTCTTCAACGTCATCTCCGGCTTCTACGCACCGGACGGCGGCCGCGTCCGCCTGGACGGCCGCGACATCAACGGGCTCGCCCCGCACCACGTGTGCGCGCTCGGTCTCACGCGCACCTTCCAGCTCGTGAAGCCCTTTGGCAATCTCTCGGTGCTCGACAACGTCATGATCGGGGCGCTCACCCGGGTGCACGCGGTGAGCGCGGCCCGCGAGGCGGCGCGCCAGGTGGTCGCCACCTGCCGGCTCGAGGCCTTCGCGGAAAGTCGGGCTCGCTCGCTGCCCATCGGCCTGCGCAAACGGCTCGAGGTCGCCCGGGCGCTGGCCACCCGGCCGCGCATCCTGCTGCTCGACGAGGTGATGTCGGGCCTCAACGCGACCGAGCTGGTCGAGATGATCGCGATCCTGCGCCGCCTGCACGCGGACGGCCTCGGCCTCATCGTGATCGAGCACATCATGGCGGCCATGATGCGGCTGGCCCAGCGCATCGTGGTGCTGCACCACGGCGAGAAGATCGCGGAGGGCCGGCCCGAGGAGATCAGCCGCGACCCGCGCGTGGTCGACGCCTATCTCGGCGAGGAGTTCGTGCTTGCTGACGCTTGAGGGCGTGGACGCCTTCTACGGCGATCTCCAGGCACTGCACGGGGTGAGCCTCCAGGTCCGCGCCGGCGAGCTGGTGGCCCTGGTGGGCGCCAACGCGGCGGGCAAGACCACCACCCTGCGCGTCATCTCCGGCACGCTCCCGGCCGGCGGGGGCCGCGTGCTCCTCGACGGCCAGGACCTCGCCGCCATCCCCGCCCACCTGCGCGTGGGCCTCGGGATCGTGCAGGTGCCCGAAGGGCGCCGGCTCTTCCCGTTCATGACCGTGCGCGAGAATCTGCTCCTGGGCGCCCACGTGCCCCAGGCGCGCGCGGAGCAGGTCCGGTCCCTCGACTACGTGCTCGGCCTGTTCCCGGTGCTCGGGGACCGGGCCACCCAGCTCGCCGGCTCGCTCTCGGGCGGCGAGCAGCAGATGTGCGCGATCGGCCGCGCCCTGATGGCCCGGCCGCGCCTGCTCATGCTGGACGAGCCCACGCTCGGCATCGCGCCGGTGCTGGTGCAGCGGATCTTCGAGACGGTGGCCGCGATCAACCGCGACGGGGTGACGATCCTGCTCGTGGAGCAGAACGTCCGCCGCGCCCTCGCGCTGGCGCACCGCGCCGTCGCGCTCGAGAACGGGCGCGTGGTGCTGGAAGGGCCGGCCCGG
>DATMMH010000212.1:0-12169 GCA_035569855.1 Candidatus Dormiibacterota bacterium | reverse complement strand
CCATCGCCGGCACGTCGGTCATGTAGATGCCGGCCAGGGCTACCGTGCCGCCCTTGTCCAGGTTCTGGAGCGCGACCGGTACCAGCTCGCCGGCGGGGGCGAACACGATCGCCGAGTCCACCCGCTCCGGCAAGGACTCGCCCGGCCCACCGGCCCAGCGGGCGCCCAGGGCCATGGCCAGGCGACGGTGCGCGGCGTCGCGTGTGGAGACGTACACCGGGCATCCCCAGTGGCGAGCCACCTGCAGCGTGATGTGGGCGGAGGAGCCGAAGCCGTAGAGACCGAGACGGCGGCCCGGGGCGAGGCGGCTCCGACGCAGCGCCCGGTACCCGATGATGCCGGCGCAGAGAAGGGGCGCGGCCTGGGCATCGTCGAAGATCCCCGGGATCGGGTAGGCGAAGGCCTCGGGCACACAGCAGAGCTCGGCGTAGCCCCCGTCATGACTCCATCCGGTGTAGGTGGAGCGTTCGCAGAGGTTCTCCCGGTCGGTGGTGCAGAAGCGGCAGGCGCCGCACGTGGAGCGGAGCCAGGCGATGCCCACGCGATCGCCGATCTCGAAGCGGCGCGCGCCCGGACCGAGCGCTTCCACGACCCCGATCGCCTGGTGCCCCGGCACGATCGGCAGTTGGCGCGGCGGCAGGTCGCCCTCGATCACGTGCAGGTCGGTGCGACAGGTCGCACAGCAGCGCACCCGCACCCGGAGCTCGTCCCGGCCGGGAACCGGCGGGGCGATCTCGACGGGCTCGAGCGGAGAGGTACCGATCGGCGCTTGAGCCCGTAGCCGCATGGCGCGCATGACGGCGCGATTCTGCCACAGGATCGAGGAGGCTTGCAGCCGCGGCCGACCCCAGAGTACGCTTGGACGGTTTTCGGGGGTGCACCCGGTTGGCAAAGCACCCGGAAGCCAGTCCCGAGGACAGGAGGATCACATGCCCGAGCTGACCCGGCGATACATCGTGATGGCCATGGCCACGGAGGCGCCGTTCGACGCGCACGATCCGGAGGCGCCGTTCGTGCTCAAGCCCTGGAAGGATCCGGCCGCGCTCCGCGCGCTCGAGGCCTATCGCGACCACTGTTACCCCGAGTTGGCCGCGGACCTGACGGTGTGGATCCAGACCATCGCCACGGGCGCTCGCCTGCGGGGCGGGATCGGCGCCCGCAACGAGGCCCATCTGGCCAGCCGACCGAAGCCGCGGCCGGCCGCGGCCCGACCCCGCGCGGCGGCTAAAGCCACCAAGAAGAAACCTGCGCGGAAGGGCGCGAAGACGAAGCGGAAACGCCGCTCGTGACCGGGTCTGCCGTCGAGCGACTGGCCGAGCTCTCCGCGAGCGCGCAGCGCATCGTGGTCTTCACCGGGGCCGGGGTCAGTACCGAGTCCGGCATTCCCGACTTCCGGAGCCCCGGCGGGGTCTGGGACCGTTTCGACCCCAACGAGTTCACCTTCCAGAACTTCATGGGCAGCGAGGCGGGCCGGCGGCGCTACTGGGAGCTCGGCCGCTCCACCTTTCCGGTGATCCGGCGCGCCGAGCCCAACCCGGGCCATCACGCCCTCGTGACGCTCTGGCGGCTGGACAAGCTCGACTGCGTGATCACGCAGAACATCGACAACCTCCACCAGCGGGCCGGCCTGCCCGCCGACCGGGTGATCGAGCTGCACGGCAACGCGACGCGCACCCGGTGTCTCTCGTGCGAGAAGCCCTACGAGCGGGAGCGCGTGCAGGAGTGGCTCGACGCGGGCGTGGCCATTCCCGCCTGCGACCCGCCGTGCGGGGGGATCATCAAGCCGCGCACGATCATGTTCGGCGAGGCGATGCCCCGGGTGGAGCTGGAGGAGGCCGAGCGCCGCGCCCGGGCGAGCGACCTCTTCGTGGTGGTGGGCTCCTCGCTCGTCGTGTATCCGGCCGCCTACATGCCGCTTCACGCCAAGGACGCGGGCGCCACCCTGGCGATCGTGAACTTGACCGAGACGCCGCACGACGGGCAGGCGGATCTGCTGATCCGCGGCAGCGCGGCGTCGGTGCTGTCCGCGGTCGCCGAGCGCCTGCAGACGCGGCTCGCCTCGCGCTGATCGCCGGGATCGCTCCGTGACCACCTCCCTCGTCGAGCGCCTGCTCGCGGGCCGCCTCGAGCGCACGACCGTGAGTCCGCTCAGCGAGTCCACGCCGGACCTGACGCTCGAGCAGGCCTACGCGCTGCAGCGGCAGCTCGAGGAGGCGCTGATCGCCCGGGGCGAGCGCGTGGTGGGCTACAAGGTCGGCTTCACCACCCGCGCGCTCCAGGAGCGCTACGGCGTGACCGAGCCGGTGCTGGGCTTCCTGCTCGCCTCCGGCGTATTCGGCAGCGGCGACGCGGTGCCCCTCTCGCGCTTCGTGGCGATCGGCGTGGAGGTCGAGGTCGCCTTTCTCTTGAAGCGAGACCTGGCCGGTCCCGGGGTGACCACCGCGGCCGCGCTCCTCGCGGTGGAAGGGGCGATGCCGTCCTTCGAGCTGATCGATTTTCGGCTTGGCGGGACGCCCCGCGGCACCGACGTGGTCGCCGACGGCGTCCTGACCAACGCCATCGTGCTGGGTCGCCCGCTGACCTCGGTGAGCGGCATCGATCTGGCGCTCGAGGGGGTCGTCCTGGAGGAGGACGGCCAGATCGTGGCCACCCAGACCGCGGCGGAGGTGCTGGGCAATCCGCTGGTCTCGCTCGCGTGGGCCGCCAACACGCTCGGCGGGATGGGCCGCGGACTCCGGGCCGGTGACCTGGTCCTGACCGGTTCGATCTCGAAGGTGCTGCGGCCCAAGGCCGGCCAGTCGGTCCGGGCTTCCTTCACCCGACTCGGCAGCGTCTCCTGCCGCTTCGTGTGACCGGCCCGATGGAGCTCGAGGCGGTCCGCCGGCGCCTCGACGCCGCGCTGAGCCGCCGTCCGCGGGTGGCGCTCGACCGCAGCGACCTGATCTCGGCGGCGGTGCTGGTGCCGATCACCGATCGCGGGGGCCCGCACGTGCTCTTCACCAAGAAGACGGCGAGCGTGCCGCATCACAAGGGACAGTTCTCGTTCCCGGGCGGGGTGGTTGAGACCCGCGACGGCTCGCGCGTCGAGACCGCGCTCCGCGAGGCGTGGGAGGAGATCCGGCTGCCCGCCGAGGCGGTCGAGGTCCTGGGTCTGCTCGACGACACCGAGACCCGCGCGACCAACTTCGTCATCACGCCGGTCGTGGGCATCGTGCGGGATCCGGTCGAGTTCAGGCCCGATGGGCGCGAGATCGAGCGCGTCATCGAGGTCCCGCTCGCCACGCTGCGTGATCCGACCATTTTCCACACCGAGATCTGGGAACGGAACGGCGAGCCGCACTCGGTGCTCTTCTACCGGGTGTCCCCCGAGGACGTGGTCTGGGGAGCCACCGCTCGCATCCTGAGCCAGTTCCTCGCGCTGCTCGACGAGTCGGCACCGCCGGTGTGAGCGAGTCCCCTCGGCCAGCGCCCGGAGCCGCCGCCGGGCTCTGTACGGCCTGCGCCCACGCGCGGCGCGTCGTATCCGGCCGCGGATCGGAGTTCTGGCTCTGCGCCCGCTCGGCCGACGATCCCGGCTTTGCGAAGTATCCGCGGCTGCCCGTGCTACGCTGTCCCGGATATCAGCCCACGTGTACGGAGGCCTGAGCGTGTTCAAGATCCTGCGCGCGACCGTGCTGGGTAGCGCTCTCCTCGTCGCCGGACTTGTCGGTGCCGCGTGGGCGCAGCCGAGGGAGCTCCCCGCCAAGATCGTCACCATCGGCGGCACCGCCGAGATCTACCGGAAGGGTACGTCGTCCTGGACGTCGACCGCGCTTCGCGCTGAGGTGGGAGAGGGCGACAGCTTGCGGACCCAGGTGGGCGGCCGGGTCACGCTGAAGACGGCGAGCGGCCAAGCCCTACGGCTTGGCTCGCGCTCGCAGATGGCGTTCCTCGCGTCGGACGCCGGCCCCGATGGTGGTGGCCCCACCCTCGTGCGGATGGACAGCGGCTGGCTCTGGGTCGCGGTGACGCCCGGCAGCCCGGCCCTCGAGCAGTTCGAGGTGCGCGCGGGCCCGGCGGTGATCACGATCCGCGGCAGTGGGGTAGGCATCCGCCGCAACGCGGACGGCTCGCTCCTCGTTCAGGTCCATCACGGCACCGCGACCTGCGCGGGCCCGGATCGGCAGTGGGAGCGCAGCCTGACCGGCCCTCAGGAGTTGCTGGTCCCGGCCTCCGGCCCGCCCGCTCAGCCCAGGGCGCTGGCGGTGGATCAGCTCGAGACCACATGGGTCAAGTGGAACACCGACCAGGACTACGCGGGGGGCTACGGCGGGAAGAAGGCGCAGGCGCCCTGAGGACGCCATGAGCCTCGACGCCCTGGTCGTGGGAACAGCACTCCCCGAGCACCGGGTGCGCGCCAGGGCGACCGCCGATGCCTGGGAGAACAAGATCCACGAGGACGGGCTCGCCCGCGAGTTCGGTTTCCGCGGCGGGCTGGTTCCCGGGGTGACGGTCTACTCCTGGATGACGCGGCCGGTAGTGGCGGCGCTCGGCGGGGCGTGGCTCGACCGGGGCACCTTCTCGGTGCGCTTCGCCAAGCCGGTGTACTTCGACGAGCCGGTCACCGTGAAGGCCAGCGTGGTCGCGCACTCGGAGGACGCGGTCACGATCCAGGCGCGCGCGATCAACGAGCAGCAGGAAGTTTGCGCGACCGCCACGATGAGCCTCTCCCTCGGCTCGCTCCTCCCGCGGCCCGACCTGGGCGACTACCCGACCGGTTCGCTGCCCGCGGAGCGGCCCCCCGCGAGCCGCGCCTTCCTGGAGAGTCACCGCGTGCTCGGCACCCCGCAGCTCGTGGCCGACCGGACGACCGCGGACGCGTTCCTCGATCGGGTGAGCGAGACGCTGCCGATGTACCGCGACGCGGCCGGACCAACTCACCCCGGGCTCTATCTCGACCAGGCCAACCGCGCGCTGGACCGTAACGTGCGGGTGAGCCCGTGGATCCACGTGGAGAGCCACGGCCAGCACCTGAGCGCGCTACGGGTCGGCGAGCGGCTGGAGACGCGCGCGCGGGTCAAGAATCTCTTCCAGGGCAAGGGCCACGAGTTCGTGGAGCTCGATCTCCTCCTGGTGGCCGAGGGCGCGCGCCCGGTGGCTTCGATCCGCCACATCGCCATCTATCAGCTCCGGGCCACGGGATGACCTGGTGACCAAGATCCTGGTGGTCGACGACGAGGTCGAGATCCGCTCGCTCCTCGCCGCGGTTCTCCGGGGCAAGGGGTTCGAGGTCGTCAGCGCCGAGGACGGAGCGGCCGCCCTCCAGCAGGTCCAGCGCGAGCACCCGGCGGTCATCCTGCTCGACCTCAGCATGCCGCGCATGAGCGGCATGGACGCGCTGCCCGAGATCAAGCGCCTGGACGCGGAGGTGCCGGTCATCATCTGCACCGCCCACGCGGACCTGGCCACCGCGGTGCGGGCGATGAAGCTCGGTGCCTACGACTACCTCACCAAGCCGTTCGACATCGAGTTGCTCGTGCTCACGCTGAAGCGGGCGGTCGAGCGCTACGAGCTACAGTCCCGCATCGAGGCGCTCAAGCGCCAGGGCCAGGGCGGGTCGCTGGCCGAGCGGATGGGCGGTAGTCCCGCGATCGGGCAGGTGATCCAGCTGGTGTCCCAGGTGGCGGAGTCCAACTTCACGGTGCTGGTGCAGGGCGAGACCGGCACCGGCAAGGAGCTGGTGGCCCGCGCCATTCACCAGCAGAGCGCGCGGCGCCAGACCCCGTTCGTGGCGGTGGACTGCGGGGCCATCCCGGAGACCCTGGTGGAGTCGGAGCTGTTCGGCCACGAGCGCGGCGCCTTCACCGGCGCCCAGGCGAAGCGCGAGGGCCACTTCCAGCTCGCCAGGGGCGGCACCCTGTTCCTGGACGAGATCGGCAACGTCCCGCTCGCCACCCAGGCCAAGCTGCTGCGCGCGCTCGAGCAGCGCGAGGTCCACCCGCTCGGCAGCGCGCGCCCGGTGCCGGTGGACGTCCGCATCATCGCGGCCACGAATACGGAGCTGGAGGACGGGGTGAAGGCTGGCCGCTTCCGAGCCGATCTCTACTACCGACTCAGCGAGTTCACGATCACGCTGCCGCCGCTTCGCAGCCGGCGCGAGGACATCATCCATCTGGCCCAGCGGTTCCTCGACGAGGTGAGCATGGAGCTGCGCCGTCCCGTTCGCGGAATCGCGGACGAGGCGATGCAGGCGCTGCTTCGCCACGACTGGCCGGGCAACGCGCGCGAGCTCCGGAACGTGATTCGAAAGGCCGCGCTCCTCGCGGTGGACGTGGTCACCGCCGAGCATGTTCCGGCGTTGAGCTCGACCGCGCCGCCGCCGTCCGCGCGTCCCGCCGCCGGAGCCGTCGGAGAGGACCTCTCGCTCCGGGAGGTGGCGGAGTTGGCCGCGGTCCAAGCCGAGCGCGAGGTGATCCGGCATGCCCTCGAGGCGACCAAGGGCAACAAGAGCCAGGCCGCTCGCCTCCTGCGAACCGACTACACGACGCTCCACGCCAAGATGAAGCGCTACGGGATCCTGGCAAGGGACTTCGCTACTCGCTGACCCGCCGCGCCCTGGTGATCCCGCTATAGCCCGGCCGCCATAGTTCTGGGCCGGCGGCGATAGCCGAAGCGGCCGCGCCTCGCGGCGGCTCGCACGTTTCTCCTCCCAAGTGGCCGTTCCGTCGACCGAAGTGTGCGATCGTGGCGCGGCCCATCGGGTCGTGGTGCTGGCACCTCCCTTGCGAAGGAACCAGAGCAGGGCTCGACGCCGAGCCCGGGAGGAGGACAACCATGAATCAGACCTCGAACCTCGAGCCGGTGACGCGCTCACCCATCTCACCCGCGCGCCCGGAGCCTGGGCTCCATCGCGAGTCGATGGTCGGGCGCGGGCCGGTGGTCGACCCGCCGACGTCCAGTCGCGCGCGCGTCGGCACCGCCTCGCTCCGGCAGATCGTGGACGGTGCCGTGATGCAGGCGGAGGGCGACGCCATCCGACGCGCCCTCGCGGTGACGCGCGGCAACAAGAGCCAGGCCGCGCGGCTCCTGCGGACCAACTACACCACGCTCCATTCGAAGATGAGGCGCTACGGTATCGGTCCCCGAGAGTTCCAACGGTAGACCGGCACGCCCCGTCGCGCGAATCGCCATGCCCATCGTCGATCCGAGTCGCATATGAGCACGCGCCCGCGGGGAACGCTTCGGGTGGTCGCGAGCGACGCTGCGGGCACCGCCACCCCAGCGGCCTGGACCGGCGGGCCGGGGCGCCTGCTGCTCGACGCGCTGCCCGCCCTCACCGTCATCGTGGACGCCCGCGGGGACGTGGTCGCCGCGAACGAAGCCTGGCGTCGCTTCGGGCGCGAGAACGGCGCCGGCCCTGCGGTGGCCGAGGGCGTGGGCCAGAACTATCTCGCGCTCTGCCAGGCCCGGGCGATGGCGGGGCTCCCCGAGGATCCCCGGGTGGCGGCGGGCGTCCAGCGAGTGCTGCGCGGCGAGCTGGGGATCTTCACGCTCGAGTACGCGTGCCAGGGGCACTCGGAGCCGCGCTGGTTCATGTTGACGGTGACGCCGCTCGACGGTGGGGGGGTCATCGCCCACGCCGACATCACCGCCCGTCGTCGCACCGAGATGTCCGCGGCGGCCCTCATCGAGACCGGCCGCGAGCTGGCCGGAGGCCTCGAGCCCGCCGAGGTGGCGCGGCACGTTGCCTCGTCCGTGGTGCGGGTATTCGACGCCATGCACTCGACGCTCTACCGTCTCGACCGCGGCGCGGGCCGGCTCGTCTGCATCGCGGCGGCCGGCGTCGGTGACCCGGAGAACTGGCGCGGGCGCTCCGTTCCGATGGGCGAGGGCCCGGTGGGTCGCGCCGCCGCCGAGGAGCGGAGCGTGTGGACGCCGGACGTGCTGGCCGATCCGAAGATCCAGCTGCCCGCGTGGGCCGCCCAACAGGTGCGCGCGGACGGATTCCGCTCGGTGCTCGCGGTCCCGCTGAAGGCCGGCGATCGGCTGATCGGAGTGCTGGGCCTGGGCGACGCGGCGGGGCGGACCTACACCGAGGACGAGCTGGCGCTGGCCGCCGCCTTCGTCGGGCAGGGCGCGGTGGCGCTGGAGAATTCGGCCCTCTACCGGGAGATCCGTGACGCCCGTGACTTCCTGCAGTCCATCACCAACAACTCGCCGGACGCCATCATCACGAGCGACGAGGCGGGCCGGGTCACCTTCGTGAGCCGCGGCGCCGAGGCGATGTTCGGCTGCCGCGCGGAGGAGCTGATCGGCGAATCGGTCGCGACCCTCTACGCGGGCGGCCACGATGAGGCGCGGGTCGTCAAGCAGCGGCTCGTCCAGGGGGGGCCGCTCCGAAGCTACGAGACGGGCTTCGTGACCCGGGCCGGCCGGCGGGTCGAGGTGAGCGCGTCGATCTCCGAGCTCCGCGACGCGTCCGGCGCGGTCGTCGGCACGCTCGGAGTGCTCAAGGACATCGGCGAGCGCCGGCAATTGGAAGAGCAGCTCCGCCAGTCGCAGAAGATGGACGCGATCGGCCGGCTCGCCGGTGGGATCGCGCACGACTTCAACAACCTGCTGACCGTGATCACCGGTCGCGCCCAGCTCATCCTCGCCCGCCTCCGTCCCGAGGAGCCGATCCACCGCGACGCCCTGCTGGTCCGTACCACCGCGGAGCGGGCCGCCGCGCTGACCCACCAGCTCTTGGCGTTCAGCCGCAAGCAGGTGCTGCAGCCGCAGGTGCTCGATCTCGACACCGTCGTGACCGCGATGGAGCCCATGCTGGGACGGCTCATCGGCGAGGACATCGACCTGGCGGTGGTCCCGACGACGGGTCTGGGGCGGGTGAAGGCCGATCCGGGCCAGATCGAGCAGGTCATCGTGAACCTGGTCGTCAATGCCCGCGACGCCATGCCGCAGGGTGGGCGGCTCACCATCGAGACCGCGGACGTCGAGCTGGACGCGGCCTACGCGAGCCGCCATGTGAGCGTGGGCCCCGGCTCCTACGTGATGCTGGCGGTCACCGACACCGGGCACGGAATGGACGAGCAGACGCGCTCCCGCGTGTTCGAGCCGTTCTTCACCACCAAGGAGCAGGGAAAGGGCACCGGGCTGGGTCTCGCCACGGTGTACGGGATCGTCAAGCAGAGCGGCGGCGATATCCGCCTCTACAGCGAGCTCGGCTACGGTACGACCTTCAAGATCTACCTGCCGCGGCTACTCGAGACCGCGAGCGAGCCCGCGGGGGCCACCGCCATTGCGGCGGCCGCGACCGGCGGCGACGAGACGGTGCTGCTGGTGGAGGACGAGGCGGAGGTGCGCGACCTCGCCCGCGAGATCCTGGAGGGCGGCGGCTACGCCGTGCTCCAGGCGTGCGACGCGCAGGAGGCGGTGCTGATGGCCGAGCGTCACGCCGGGCCGATCCACCTGCTGCTGACCGACGTGATCATGCCCCGGCAGAGCGGGCGGGCGCTGGTGGAGCGGCTGCGGCCGCTACGGCCGGAGATGCGGATCCTCTACATGTCGGGCTACACGAACGAGGCGATCGTGCGCCACGGCGTTCTCGATCCCGACACCCTGTTCATCCAGAAGCCGTTCACGCCGGCGGGGCTCGCCCAGAAGGTGCGGGCCGCGCTCGACCGGGCGGCGCGGCCGGCCTGAGTTGCCCGGCGCCCGATCGGCCCGCCTACGGCCACCAGAGGTAGAGGAAACGGGGCCCGCCGCCGCTCAGGGCGGCCGCGAACTGGGCCAGCGTGCTCTCGGTGGTGACCGGGGCCGGCGTGTTCGAGTAGATGTTGGCGCGGTACTCCTTCGGGCGTCGGTACATCACCACCCGCGCCTCGCTCAGGTGGGCCGCGTCCCGCGCCATCGCCACCACGTCCTCGAGGTAGGCGATGCGGTCGACCAGGCCGAGCTTCAGGGCCTGCTCGGCGGTGTAGACGCGCCCGTCCCCGATCGCGCGGACGCGCTCCTCGGGCAGCTTCCTCGACTTCGCGATCAGTCCCACGAAGCGCCCGTACATCTCGTCGATGATGGTCTGGAACACCGCCAGCTCGGGACCGGTCAGCGGCCGAAAGGGAGACCCGGCGTCCTTCATCGGGCCGGACTTGATCGCGAGCGGCGCCACCCCGATCTTCTCCATGAGACCTTGCGCGTTGATCGTCACCATCACCACCCCGATGCTGCCGGTGACGGTGGTGGGGTTGGCCACGATGGTGTCCGCGGCCAGCGCCGCGTAGTAGCCGCCGGAGGCGCCCACGTCCATGATCGTGGCGATCACCGGGATCTTGCGCCGCTCCTTGAAGGCGAGGATCTCGTGGTAGAGGATGTCGGAAGCCGTGATGGTGCCGCCCGGGCTGTTGATCCGCACGATGAGCGCGCGGACCTTGTCGTCCTCCTCCGCTTTCTGCAGTTCCTCACGCACACGCGCCAGGAGCGGCACCCGGGGGGGCGGCGCCCCGATCGAGAAGCTCGGAACATCCTCGGAGAGCATGCCGGACAGATCGAGGACCAGGATCTTGTTCGTCCCCTTGCCCTCGACCGTTTCCTCCTCGAGCGGCCGGATCTTGGGCTGAAAGTCGAGAGTGACCAGGGAGCAACCGGAGAACGAACCCGCGAGCAGGGCGAGGAGCGCCGCGAGAGAACGCAACTTGAGTGGCATGCTACGAGTATACGGGTTCGCGTCCGGCCCGCGAAGGCTCAGCGGCCGTGATACTCCGGGCAGACGTGCTCGGCCATGAGGCCGAGCTGCTCGAGCATGCGCTCGGGCGGGCAGAGCGGGCGCAGGATGAACTTGGAGGCCCCGGCCTTGACGTACTCCTCGACCTTCTCGAGCAACCGTCCCACCGGACCGAAGGCGGTGCACTGCCGCATCGTCGCCTCGTCCACGCGCCCGCGCGGGATGAAGGGCTGCGCCTGCGCGAGCGCCGCCTCCTCGGTGTCGGCGATCGCGAAGTTGATCAGCGTCCCGAAGTGATCCTCGGGCACCTGGCGCCCGGCCGCCGCGGCCAGGTCCTGGACCTTCTGAACGCCCGCGCGCATCTCCTCCGGGGTGATGAAGGAGGGAATCCAGCCGTCCCCGAGGCGGGCGGTGCGTCGCATGGCCGCCTCGCTCTTGCCGCCGATCCAGATCGGGGGCGGGGTCTGCCACGGCTTCGGGAAGATCGAGACGCGATCGAGCTTGTAGAACTCGCCCTGGAAGCTCACCTCGTCCTGCGTCCACAGCAGACGAATCACCTGGATGGCCTCGTCGGTCCGGCGGCCACGCTGGGAGAATGGCACGCCGGACGCGTCGAACTCGCGGGGCAGCTCCACGCCCACGCCCACCGCGGGGAAGAGCCGGCCCTGCGACAGCCAGTCCACTGTGGCCATCTCCTTCGCGGCCACCACCGGGGTGCGGTAGGGGAGCACGATCACGCTCGGGCCGAACTTGAGGCGGGTCGTGCGCGCGGCGATCGCGGCCAGCGTGGTCATCACTTCGGGCACCGGAGCCGGGGAGGACAGCCGGTCCGAGAGCCAAATCGAGTCCACGTCGGTCCGCTCGAGTTGAGCGCAGAGCGTCCAGAGGAAGCTCGCGCTCTCGCGGCCCGGGGGCCAGGGGCCCGGCATGATCCCGATGCGGTACTTGATCATCCTGCTGCGGATCGTACGCGCCACCCTCTGACCCGTCAAGGCGGCGACGCGCGGGAAGGTTGACAGGCGGGGGCCGGACGCGTCAGGGTCGAATGATCCGGGATCGGTCGCCGCGGCTCGGTGCGACCATCCACCTTATATGGGGGTGCGCGGCGGGTGAGCGGTCACGATCGACGGGTCTTTCCGAGAGCAATGGCGGCCTGGCCGGCCACGGTGGAATTGGCCGACGGCCGGGTGGTGTCGGGCGAAGTCATCAACCTGAGTCTGTCCGGGATGAAGGTGAAGGCCGAGACGGCCGTCGAGGTCGACGCGATCGTGACGGTGCGGGTGACCCTGCCGAGCGAGGCCGGCCGACTCGAGATGGTCGGCACCGTGGTGCGTCGTGATCGTGACAGCATCGCGGTGGCCTTCCTCAAGATGTCGGACTCGCCGGCCGGCCGCGTGACACCCTTCGTCTCACGCCCCGACTCGCGCCGTCGCTTCCCCCGGGTGCCGGTGAGCCTGCCCGTCCGGATCG
>DATMMH010000211.1:0-12997 GCA_035569855.1 Candidatus Dormiibacterota bacterium | reverse complement strand
CCGCTTCGGGCAGTGGTCGGCGACGACAGGATCACGACCGCCTGCGCGTGGCCCCGCGTCGCGGCCGCGAAGGCGCCGGCGAATTCCCGCGGCTCCCGCACCTCGAGCTCCTGAAGCTTGAGTCCCAGCGCCCGTGCGCCGGTCTCGATCGCTCTCACCTGAAGCACCGGGGCCCCCGCCTCCCGAAGGGCCGCCACGCGTGAGAGGCCGGGAACGCCAAGCGACTGATTTGGCGGACCCTTCGTGGGCGTTCCCACCATCATCTACATTGACACCCGACGCGGTTCGCAGTCATCCGAAGGCTGACGCGTCGCGGAGAGCAAGCCAACTAGTGGGCCAGCGGCGCTATTTCCCCCTGAACCACCGGTAGAGCAGTCTGCCGATCGCTAGGACGACGAGGCTTACTGCGGCCTGCCAGATGGAGTATGGGGGTTCATAGAAGATTCCTCGGTACAGCCTCCGCTCCGGCTCGGCGCGCTTTCGAGGAGACTCACGTTTGTCCATGTCCGGCTTCTGCCCTGATGGATTGGGGCCCTCGGCACCTGGGACGTCCGGAGGCCGCCCGGTTCTCGGCGGTGACATGGGATCGGACTGGATCGGGGAACTCGAGCGGAGGAATGAGCGTCGGCCCACCACACACCCTCATCTGGCCGCGTCGTCTAGGAGGGAACGGGGCGGGGCGGCCAGCGGGGCGAGTTTACACCGGGCGGGGCAACCGGCGAAAGAGCCCGGTACGGCCAACTCCACCTACTTGACGGTGAGTCTCTTTCGTCAGATTCTCCGGCGCAGCAGCGGAGGGACGACATGAATCATAAATTCATACCCATCCTGATCGTGGCGTCTATGGTCTTTACGATCGGCCTGACCGCGGCTCACGCTCCCGCGCAACAACCTGATCTGCGGACGTTCCTGATCGGGAAATGGCATCAAGAGTATGGGCCCTATGTGACCGAGAGCGTTCTCACTGCAGGTGGCACGTATACGTCGATTACCATCCAACCGGGGACCGCCTACCGGCTCTATGTTCAGGGCAGGTGGGATGTCAGGTATGGGAACCAGCTTTGGATGGAGTGGGAGAATTGGGAGCCGAGCAACTTACGGAAGCCCTTGCCGGAAGGCACGCTGGTCCAGCCAATCGATGCGAACCATTTCCGAAGCAAATTCGGCGTTGTGACGCGCATGAGATAGTCGACGAGTCCATCGGCGAATCGGGAGTCCAACTATTTTCTACATTGACGTGCTCACGCGCGCTCGGGCTGCTACATTCTCTAGCCACCGGCCCGGATCATCAGGCCGCGAGGCTCCTCACCGGAGAGGAAAGGACAGGTCATGGCGACGATCACGGGCTCGGAAGTGCTGGCGCAGGCGCTAAGGTCGCAGGGCACCGACACCATGTTCTATCTCATGGGCGGGCCCATGCTCGAAACGGAGGCAGCCTGCATCAAGCTCGGCATCCGGGCCATCGACACCCGGCACGAGCAGGCCGCGGCCCTCGCCGCGCACGCGTGGACACGGGTGACGCGCCGCCCGGGCGTGGCCATGGGCTGCTCCGGCCCCGGCGCCATCAACCTGGCCACCGGCGTGGCCAACGCCTTCACCGACTGCGCTCCGCTCATCGCCATCGGCGGCTCGAGCCCGCGCGTCTTCCTCGGCATGGAGGCCTTCCAGGAGATCGACCAGGTCGCGCTCATGAAGCCGATCACGAAGTGGACCGAGCGCATCTACGACGCCAAGCGCATCCCCGACGTCGTGGACACCGCGTTCCGCCAGGCGACCTCCGGGCGGCCCGGCCCGGTCTACATCGACATGCCGGGCGACATCCTGGGCGAGAAGGTCGAGGAGGACGCCATCCACTACCCGGGCCCGTGGAAACCGGCGCCGCGCACCCTGGGCGATCCCGGCGCGGTACGCGAGGCCGTCGCCCTGCTCGGGCGCGCCGAGCGGCCGGTGATCATCGCGGGCAGCGGCGTCTGGTGGTCGGACGGCGCGGCCGCGCTCCAGGCCTTCGTGGAGGCCACCGGCATCCCGTTCTATACCACCCCGATCTCGCGCGGCCTCGTGCCGGAAGATCACGAGTTGGCGTTCCTCAACGCGCGGAGCAAGGCCTTCACCGAGGCCGACGTGGTACTCGCGGTCGGCACGCGCTTCAACTGGGTGATCCAGTTCGGCCGCCCGCCGCGCTTCGCGGCTGACCTGAAGGTGATCCACGTGGACATCAACCCCACGCAGCTGGGCCACAACCGCTCCGTCGACGTGCCCATCGCGGGTGACGCGCGCGCCGTCCTCGACCAGCTGCGCGTTGAAGCCGAGGGCAAGATCACGCCCAGGCGCTACGCGGCCTGGACCGGCAAGCTGCGCACGCTCGACGCCGAGAAGGGCGCCGAACAGGACAAGGCGATGTCCGCGGAGCAGACGCCGATCCACCCGCTGCGCCTCTGCAAAGAGGTGCGCGACTTCGTGCGGCGCGACGCCATCCTGGTGGTCGACGGCCAGGAGATCCTCAACTTCGGCCGCCAGGCCATCCCGACATACGTCGCAGGGCACCGCCTGAACTCCGGCGCGTTCGGCACGATGGGCGTCGGCCTGCCCTTCGGCGTGGGCGCGAAGGTGGCCCGGCCCGACGCGCAGGTGCTGGTGCTGCACGGCGACGGCTCCTACGGCATCAACGCAATGGAGATCGACACGGCGGTGCGCCACAAGATCCCGGTCGTGGTGGTGATCAGCAACAACGGCGGCTGGACCGCGGACGCGCCGTGGACGCGCCCCCTGCCCAAGCCCGGCCGCAATCTGGGCCACACGCGCTACGACCGGGTGGCGCAGGAGCTGGGCGCGCACGGCGAGTTCGTCGAGAAGCCGCACGACATCCGCCCCGCGCTCGAGCGGGCGTTCGCTTCGGGCAAGCCCGCGGTGGTGAACGTCATCACCGATCACAAGGCCCGGGCGCAGACGGTGCGCTTCTCGGCCTACACCACGTAGGCCGGAGACCCGATCATGGCCCAGGCGCTCGCGGGGATTCGAGTTCTCGATCTGACCCAGTACGAGGCCGGCCCGTCCTGCACGCAGATGCTCGCGTGGCTCGGGGCGGAGGTGATCAAGATCGAGCCGCCGACCGGGGAGCCCGGTCGCACCGCGCTCTCCGACAAGCGCGGCGAGGACGCGTGGTTCTTCCTGCTGCTCAACTCCGGCAAGAAGGGCGTCACGCTCAACCTCAAGACCGAGCGCGGCCGCGCCATGTTCCTCGACATGGTCAAGACCGCCGACGTGCTGGTCGAGAACATGGGCCCGGGCGCGATGGACCGACTCGGTCTCGGCTGGGAGGATCTCCATCGGTTGAACCCGCGCCTGATCGCGGCTTCGGTGAAGGGCTTCGGCAGCGGCGGGCCCTACGCGGACTACAAGAGCTTCGAGTGGATCGCCCAGGCGATGGCCGGCGCGATGAGCATGACCGGCTCGCCCGACGGCCCGCCGACGAAGGCCATCGGCGGACTCGCCGACACCGGCGCGGGGCTCCACACCGCGATCGGCATCTTGGCCGCCATCATCCAGCGCCAGGCCACCGGCCTGGGCCAGCAGGTGGAGGTGGCCCAGCAGGAGGCGGTGGTGAACCTGCTGCGCATTCACCTGCGCGAGAGCTACGCCACCGGCAAGCCGGCCCCACGCCAGGGCAACCGCTCCGCGGCCGCCGCGCCATCCAACATCTACCGCTGCCGCCCCGGCGGCCCAAACGACTACGTTTTCATCCACTGCGCCACCGTGGAGATGTGGAAGTCGCTGACGAAGATCGTGGGCCGGCCCGAGATGGGCGACGACGCCCGCTACCACGACCGGCGCGATCGCGTGCAGATCGTCGACGAGGTCGACGCGATGATCGAGGCGTGGACCGAGAAGCGCACGAAGTACGAGGTCATGGACGTCATGGCGGGAGCCGGCGTCCCCTGCGGCGCGGTCCTCGACTCCACCGAGGTGCTGGCCGACCCGCACCTGCGCAAGCGCCGCTTCGTGGTGGATCTCGAGCACCCGCGGCGCGGGCCCTATCCCATGCCCGGCAATCCGGTACGCCTCTCCGATTCGCCCACCGACGTCACGCGTCCGCCGCTCCTGGGCGAGCACAACGCCGAGATCTACGGCCGTCTGCTCGGCGTCGAGCAAGAAGACCTCGACCAGCTCCGCCGCGACGGCGTCATCTAATTCCCCTCTCCCCCTGGGGAGAGGGCAGGGTGAGGGGAACAACCCATGAGCGACAACCGCGCCGTAGTCGTCGATCCCGATGCCCCGGGCCGGCTCGTCCTCCGCCCGGTCCCCGATCCCACCCCCGATCGCGACGAGGCGATCGTGCGGGTGCGCGCCATCTCGCTGAACCGCGGCGAGGTGCGCCGCTCGACCATGGCGCCGGCCGGCTGGCGCCCGGGCTGGGACCTGGCCGGCAACGTCGAGCGCGCCGCCTCCGACGGCTCGGGCCCGAAAGTCGGCGCCCGCGTGGTGGGCTTCCTGCCGGAGGGCGCCTGGGCCGAGCGGGTGGCGGTGCCGACGCACTCGCTGGCCGAGCTGCCCGACAAGGTGACGTTCTCGCAAGCGGCCACGTTCCCGGTGGCCGGCCTCACCGCGCTCCACGCCCTCGCCAAGAACGGCACGATCCTCGGCAAGCGCGTGCTGGTGACGGGCGCCACCGGCGGCGTCGGCGACTTCGCGGTGCAGCTCGCGCGCCTGGGCGGCGCCCACGTGACGGCCAGCGCCCGGCGCGCCGATCAGGCCCCGGCGCTCCGCCAGCTCGGCGCGCACGACGTGACGGTGGGCGACGACATCCCACCTTCGCCCAAGTACGACCTGGTGGTGGAGTCCGTCGGCGGCCGTACCCTCGGCACCGCGCTGGCCGCGCTGGAGCGCGGCGGCGTCTGCGTCACCTTGGGCGTCTCCGCCTCCGCCGAGGTCACCTTCGACGCCCACACCTTCTTCGCCACCGGCCGCACCCAGCTCTACGGCTTCTATATTTTCACCGAGCTGGGCAACGAGCCCGCGTCGGTGGGCCTGCGCCGGCTCGCCGACCTGGTGGCCGCGGGCCAGCTCGCCCCGCACATCAGCGTGGAGCGGCCGTGGGCCGAGATCGCGCAGATCGCAGCGGACCTGATCGCGCGGAAGTATCCGGGCAAGGCGGTGCTGACGCTCGGCTGATCCGATACCGCGACCCGACCGCTGCGCCGGCGGGCAGAGCTACCGAGAGGCTGGCGTGAGCGGGGCCGCCCGCGGGTGCAGCACGTCGAGCGCCCAGCCGACGTCCAGCCTCTCCCCGAGCCAGCCGGGGCAGGCCGTGCGCGCGTGGAGACGCAGGCCCTGCGAGGCGTGGCGTGCTCGGAGCGCCGTGACGGGATCGTCGAGCGCGGCGACGGGCGGGGGGACCTCCACGAGCGGGCGGCCATCCGGCCGCCGGAACTGAAGTGTCCCGTCGGGCCCGCGCGCGACGGTGTAGCCCTCCTCGTGGACCGCGCGATGATGCCGGCGACAGAGCCGCACGAGATTCGCGAGCGTGGTCGGCCCGCCCTGGGCCCAGTGGCGCACGTGATGGCCCTCCCCGACGCGCCCGTGGCAGCCCGGGAACCGGCAGGTCCGGTCCCGATGGTGCAAGGCGCGCCGGAGCGCGGGAGGAATCGTGCGCGTCCGGGCGCCGACCTCCACCACCTGCCCGTCCGGATCATGTCGCATCACCACGCGGCTGGCATCGCACGCCAGGCGCCGCGACGTTTCCGCGGAAACGTGGCCGGTCTCTTCCAGCACGGATTGGCCGGGTTGCGCGGGGTCGGCCAGCGCCGCGGCGTCCACGTGGACCACCACCTGATACCGCTCGCCCGGGGCGCCGGGATCGAGCGCGTGATGCAGCGCCGTCTCGGCGAGCAGGGCTAGGGCGTCCGCCTGCTGCTGCGCCCGGGTCGGGGGCTCAACCGCGGGGTCGGTCCCTGGGGTCTCGGTCCCGGTCGCACGCAACCGCTGATACAGCGTCTCCCCCGCGGCGTCGAGCGCCCGCAGGAGCAGCGCCCCCACCTCCTCGCGCGCCTCGGCCTGCCGGTCCACCCGTCGCCAGGCCCGCACGATCCGCTCCACGTGCGCGGCGGTGCCCGCGCGCCCCACCGCGAGCAGGCGCGCTTCCGTCTCCGGCGTGGCCACGCGGGTCAGGGCGCGGACCTTGGCGTACGACAGCGCGCCGCGGGCCAGGGCCTCGGCGAAGCGGGGCAGCGTCGCTAGGGCGCGCGCGACCCGGACCCGCTCCCGGGCCGCGCCCAGATCCAGACCCACCCGCCAGGCGAGCCAGTCGGCGCAGGAGCGAAAGCCCGTGTTCCATCCCCCGCGCGCGTCGAACTGCCGGATCAGGGCGAGCAGGCGCCCGGTCGCCGCGTCGAGGTGGGCGGACAGCTCCGCGATCTCGTCGCCGAGGCGATCCAGCTCGTGGGCGGGATCCTGAACGGCAGGCACGGCTGTCGAATGGATCACCATGGGAGAGCCTCCTTCTGCTGAAGCGACTTTACACCCTGGTTTTCGAGCTCCCGCGTAGGGTCCGGGACGAGCGATCTCGACACCGGAAATGGTTTTTGACCTGGCGCTGCCCGATTGTCCAACGGATGGCCCGTGCCTGACGCTGATCCGGTAGACGCCGCGGGCTGCCGCCGCACGGCCAATTCATCCGCGCGAAGCTGTCAACCGGGAAAGCGCGTTTACCTCCCTGGCAATTGCGCGCCCTCGCTTCGCGCCGGACCATGTGGCGCGGGAGGAAGGCCATGACCAAGCTCGACGAGCTCGTGGACCGCTACGTTGCGGTCGCTACGCCCCTACTCGCTCAGCCACACCGTATCGAGCTGGTTGTTCAGATAGTGGCTCGGCGTGATGGTCCAGCCGTGCACCTTGGACAGATGCGGCACGATGCGGTTCCACTGGAAGGTCATGATGTAGTGCACCTCTTCGTCGTAGAGGCGCTTCTCGAAGGCGCGCAGGTACTTCCGCCGCTCCTCCGGGTCGAGGGCACGGGATTGCTTGACGTACAGATCGTCCATCACGGTGTCCTTGTGACGGCTGAAGTTTACCGGTGACGTGGTGAGGAACCAGTGCAGGTCCATGTCGGGCTCGACGATGGAGTTGCACGGCGCGTTGGTGGACACCTCGAAGTCGCCCTGCTTCTGCGCCTGGAGCCACGCGGCCGACTCGAGGGTCACCTGCTTGACGTTGAGCCCGATCTGGCGCCACTGGTCGATGAGCCAGATGGCCACCGGCTCGTACGGCTGGGGCACCCCCCGATTGAGCAGCGTGAACGACAGGCCCTCCTGGCCCGCCTCCTTGAGCAGCCGCCTGGCCTCGGCCCGCGCCGCGTTGATGTCGGGGCCGTAGCCGGCCAGCTTCGCCAGCTCGTCCGGCGGCGTCGCCCACGGCGTGCCGGGCACCTGGATGCCCGCGACTTCCTTCACCACCGCGATCCGCGAGAGCGCCTTCGAGCCGGCGTAGCGGTCGAGCGCCAGCGAGAGCGCCCGGCGCACACGCTTGTCGCCGAAGGGCTTCTTCTCCTGGTTCATCGCCACCTGGATCGAGCAGTTCCACGCGCTCTCCTGCGCCGTGATCTTGTTGCCGAGCGCCTGGACCAGCCCGTCGCGCTGCGCCGGGGTGAAGCCGCGGAACTGGATCATGGCGCGCTCGCCGCGGATGGCCGCCACCTGGGCCGAGGCGTCCTGGATGAAGATCGCGCGGAAGCCGTCGAGGTAGGGCTTGCCCTTGTCCCAGTAGTCCGGGTTCTTCTTGCCCACCCAGTGCGAGCCGCGCACGTACTCCACGAACTTGAAGGGCCCGGTGCCCATCACGTTCTTCTCGTACCAGTGCATGTCCTTGGCCAGGATCTCAGCCCGGTAGATCCAGTTCCACGGCGAGGAAAGGTTGGCGAGGAACGACGCCTCCGGATACTTGAGCCGGAAGATCACGGTGTCCGCGTTCGGGGCCTCCACCGCCTCCACCGTCTTGTAGGCCGCCCGCCGGCTCGAGACGACCCCGGCGGGCGGGAAGATGATCTTGTCGTAGGAGGCCTTGACGTCCGCGGAGGTGAGCAGGCTCCCGTCGTGGAACTTCACCCCGTGGCGGATCTTGAAGGTGTAGGTCCGCTTGTCGGGCGAGATCATCCAGGACTCGGCGAGATCGCCGATGAACTTGGTGCCGGTCCGGTCGAATGGATCGACGCGCATCAGGGTGTTGTACTGCGGCGCGCCGGGATGAAGCATCCCGAACGTCTCTTCCCGGTGAGCGTCGAAGCTCGGGGGCTCCGCGGCGACCACGAAGATCAGCTCGCCTCCGTGGCGCGGCTGCTCCTGGGCCGAGACGGGCGACGGGCGCGCGCTCGCCAGGACGAGGATCGCGCAGCCGATGATCGACAGTGATCGCGAGAGCCGGCTCATGTGTGACCTCCGAGGAAAATGGGTCGAGCCGGAGTCTATCAGAAGCGGGACGTGCTAGTCTCTCGCCGTGGCTCGTGCGCTCCGAGCGCTCGCTCCGCTGGCCCTGTTCGCGACGCTCTGCGCCGCGCCGGCCGGCGCCGAGCCGAGCGGTACGATCTCCATCGCGGTTCACGTCACCCTCGCCACGCGCTGGCTCGACCCGGCGGAGACCGACGCCGAGATCACCCCGTTCATGATCTTCTACGCGCTGCACGACGCGCTCGTGAAGCCGATGCCGTCCGGCCTCAACGCCCCGAGCCTGGCCGAGTCGTGGAGCGCGTCGAAGGACGGGCGCACCTGGGAGTTCGTCCTCCGCCGGGGCGCGCGCTTCCACAACGGCGAGCCGGTCACCGCAGAGGACGTGAAGTTCTCCTTCGAGCGCTATCGCGGCGCGGCCGCCCCGATCCTGAAGGAGCGCGTCCGGGAGGTGCAGGTGGTGGATCCGAGCCACGTGCGTTTCCACCTCCGGGACCCGTGGCCCGACTTCATGACCTTCTACGGCACGAGCGCCTCCGGCGCCGCCTGGATCGTGCCGAAGAAATACGTCGAGAAGGTCGGCGAGGACGGGTTCCGGAAGGCGCCCATCGGCGCCGGCCCGTACCGGTTCGTGAGCTTCCAGCCCGGCATCGAGCTGGTGCTGGAAGCCTTCGACGGGTACTGGCGCAAGACCCCGAGCGTGAAGCGCCTGGTGCTGCGCAGCATCCCAGACGAGTCCACCCGGGCCGCCGCGCTCAAGCGCGGCGAGGTGGACATCTCCTACTACCTCAACGGGCCGGTCGCGGAGGACGTCCGGCGCACGCCGGGGCTCACCCTGACCCCGATGCGCACGAACGGGCTGCTGTTCATGATGTTCCCCGAGCAGTGGACGCCGGGCTCGCCCTGGGCGGACCGCCGCGTGCGGCTGGCGGCCAGCCTGGCCATCGACCGCCAGGCCATCAACGAGGCCGAGGCGCTCGGGTTCTCGGGTCCCACCGGCGGCATCGTGCCGCGTCACCAGGAGTTCGCCCTCTCCATCGCACCCGATCCGTACGATCCCAGGCGCGCGAAGGCCCTCCTGGCCGAGGCCGGCTATCCCACCGGATTCGACGCGGGAGAGTTCACCCCGTTTCCGCCCTACACCTCGATGGGCGAGGCCATCGCGAACTATCTGGCCGCGGTTGGGATCCGCACGCGCGTACGCACGATGGAGCGCGCCGCCCTGCTCTCGGCCTGGCGCGACAAGAAGCTCCGGAACCTCTTCGTCGGCGCGGTCGGCTCCGCCGGGAACGCCTCGACGCGCATCGAGGCGCTCGCCACCAGCCGGGGCGTCCTGTCCTACGGCACGATCCCGGAGGTCGAGAGCCTCTTCCAGGCGCAGATCCAGGAGACGGACCGCAAGAAGCGGGAGGAGATGCTGCAGCAGATCCAACGGATACTCCAGGAGCGGGTCGTCTTCGCGCCGATCTGGGAGAACGGATTCCTCCGCGCCTACGACCCGCGCGTCGAGGAGGCCGCGCTCTCGCTGATCCCCTCGTTCCCCTACGCGGGGCCCCTCGAGGAGCTGAGGCTCCGGCGCTAGCGCGTGAGCCGCGGCAGGAGCCGCGTCGCGGCCTCGTCGACCTGGGCGAGCTGATCGCCGCCCGCGAAGCGCAGCGCCAGATGGCTCGCGCCCGCGTCGATCCACCGCTGCAGCCACTCCACGCAGCCCTCGATCGGCCCGGCGTACGTGGCCTGCCGCGCCAGCATGGCCTTGGCCGGCGCCGCGTAGTACGTCTCGAGGAAGGTGTGCAGGCGCTGCTCCGCGGCGGCCTTGCTCGGGTCCAGCGCCAGGGTCAGGTACGCCGCGCCGGTCACCGCGCCGGCCGGACGGCCGGCGGCGCGGGCGGCCGCCTGGATGCGCGGGAAGTGCTCGGCGAAGAACTCCACGCTGGGCCCGGTGGGGAACCACGCGTCGAAGCGCGCCGCCTCGCGAAACGCGGTCGGCCCGCCGCCGCCGATCCAGATGGGCGGGCCGCCCGGGCGATGCGGCTTCGGCTCGACGGTGGCGCCGTCCAGCGTGAAGTGCTTGCCGCCGAAGCCGACGCCGTCACGCTGCCAGAGCGCGCGGCAGATCTCGAGCGTCTCGAGGAAGCGGCCGACGCGCCGATCCCACGGCACGCCGGTCGACGCGAACTCCTTGCGGATCGCGGGGGTGTCGGCCGCGATGCCCACGCCCAGGATCACGCGCCCCTCGGCCACCCGGTCCACGGTGGCGACCAGGTGCGCCAGGACCACCGGGTTGCGCAGCGCGGGCAGCAGCACGCCGGTGCCCAGCCGCACGCGCCGCGTGCGCGCGGCGATGGCGGCCATCAGCGTGAGCGGCTCGTGCCGGGGCCGCGCGGTGATCGAGTCGCCGATCCACACCGAGTCGAAGCCGGCGGCCTCCGCGCGCTCGGCCATGGTCAGCAGCGGACCCGTCTCCGGTCGCCCGGACATGATCGCCTCGCGGGTGGGAATCAGCACGCCGAATTCCATTACCGTCTCGCCCTACGCGTCACGCCACGCGCTCGCCTGATCCAGCGCGGCCGTCGCCTCGGCGTCCAGGCGCAGCTCGATCGCGCCCACCAGCTCCTTGAGCTGCACGGCCGAGGTCGCGCTCGCGATCGGGGCGGTGATGCCGGGCCGGTGGGCGAGCCAGGAGAGCGAGACCTGCGCCGGCGTGGCATTCACCGACGCCGCCACCTTCTCGACCGCGGCCAGGACCCGGAAGCCGCGATCGTTCATGTAGGTCTTCTCGACCCCGCCGGCGCGCGCGGTCTTGGGCAGCGGCTCGCCGGAGCGATACTTGCCGGAGAGGAAGCCGCTCGCGAGCGAGGAGTACGGGATGACGCCGACCCCTTGCTCGAGGCAGAGCGGCTCCAGCTCGCGCTCGTACTCGTCGCGAATCACCAGGTTGTACTTCGGCTGCAGGCATTCGTAACGCGCGTAGCCGTGCCGGTCGCTCTCCCACAGTGAGCGGGTCAGCCGCCACGCCGGGTAGTTGGAGCACCCGAGGTACCGCACCTTGCCCTGGCGCACCAGGTCGTCGAAGGCGCGCAGCGTCTCCTCGAGCGGGGTCTCGCGGTCGTCCCAGTGCGCCTGGTAGAGATCGATGTAGTCGGTCTGCAGGCGGCGCAGCGAGGCCTCGACGCCTTCCATGATGTGCGTGCGCGAGAGGCCCGAGTCGTTGGGCCCCGACCCCATCGGCCCCATCACCTTGGTGGCCATCAGCACCGCGTGCCGGTTCCGTCGGGCGGTCATCCAGATGCCGAGCGCGGTCTCCGACTCGCCGCCCTTGTTGCCGGGCGCCCAGCGGGAGTAGACGTCGGCGGTGTCGATGAAGTTGCCGCCGGCCTCGACGTAGGCGTCGAGCACCGCCTCCGAGGCCTTCTGGTCCGTCGTCCACCCGAACGTGTTGCCGCCCAGGCACAGCGCGGACACCTTGAGCCCGGTGCGACCCAGCTTGCGCATCAACATGAGCACGTTCTCCCTTGCTTACGCCGGAGTCACTTCCGCCAGAGTTGATCGGACGCCAGCCGGGCGCCCTCGGCCATCGACTTGAGCTTGGCCCACGCGATCTCGGGCTCCACCAGGGCCTGGGACCGCGCGAAGGTGGCGAACCCGCAGTCGCTGCCCGCGATCACCCGCTCCCGCCCCACCAGCTCGGCGTAGCGGACGATCCGCTGCGCCACCAGCTCCGGATGCTCGATGAAGTTGGTGGTGGTATCGAGCACGCCCGGAATGATCACCTTGTCGTCCGGCAGCCGGGTCTCCCGGAACACGACCCATTCGTGCTCGTGACGCGGGTTGGCGCCCTCGAAGGAGAGCCCCTGGGGCCGGGCCTTGAGGACGACCTGGATGATCTCCCGCAGCGGAATGTCGCGGTGGTGGGGGCCTTCGTAGTTGCCCCAGCAGAGGTGCAGGCGCATGCGATCCGCCGGGATGTCGCGCAGCGCGTGATTGAGCGCCTCGACGTTGGCCTCGGCGATCCTCACGAACTGGGCGTTGCTCAGCTCGGGAAACGCCAGATGTCGCCCCATGGCGAGGTCCGGGCAATCCACCTGGAGCACGAAGCCGGCCCGGTGGATGGCGTCGTACTCCTCCTTCATCACGTCCACCAGCCGCGCCAGATAGGCCTCGCGGGTCGGATAGTAGGTGTTGCGCAGGAAGTGGGCGATGACCCCGGGCGAGGCGGCGGTCATGAAGGCCTCGGTGGGCTTGGCGGCGGCCGCCGCCGCACGCAGGTTGGCCACGTCCCGCTCCACCGCGGTCCGGTCCTTCCAGTCGATCGGGCTCGTGCACGCCGGGCGCGCCACCGCCGCGCGCCGCTCGGCGCGCGCGGCGGCCTCGGGAAAGTCCGCCCAGTCCGCCCTCGCCGCGACCGCGCTCTGGCCGTCGAAGCCGGTGAGCCGATGGCGCACGTACGTGGAGTAGCCGACCTTGCCCTGCTCGCCGTCGCTGACCACGTCCACGCCGGCCTCGACCTGCTTCCGCACGATGTCGGCGACGGCTCGACGGACGCCCGCCTCGAATGCGGCCGGATC
>DATMMH010000210.1:0-6399 GCA_035569855.1 Candidatus Dormiibacterota bacterium | reverse complement strand
GCCTTGGCTCCGTAGACGGTCATGAAGTTGCGGATGCCGCCCAGCACCGTGTCGGCCGCCGAGATCTGGGCCACCGTGCCGTCGTCGAAGGTGATCAGCATGCTGCCCCAGTCCTCCACGTCCGCGCCCTCCACCGTGTTGAGGTAGCGAGGCGTGGCCGCCCGGAACGCGGGGGTATCGGCGAGGTGCGCCACCTCGGCCATCACCGAGACCGGCCGGATCGGCGCGCCGCTCAGCCGTCGCCCCTCGTCCGCCTTGAGATAGAGGGCGCCGCCCAGCGGGTGGCAGGCCTTGCCGATCAGCGAGCCGCCGCCGCCGGTCACCCAGTGCTTGTTGACCGGCGCGTGTGTGCCGGAGTGACTCTCCTCGCCGATCATCCTCAGGATGGGTCCCCCGGCGGCGGCGAGGAGCCGGCGCGCCTTCTGGATGGGCGGCGCGTACACCCAGTTCTCCGCGTAGCAGAGCCGCACGCGCGCGGACGCGGCCGCGGCGAGCACCTCGTCGGCGCCGGCGAGCGCCCGCGTCAGCATCTCTTCTCGCGGGGTGGTAGGCGGGCCGAAGAAGCCGGTGAGCGGCTTCTCCACGATCACGTGCTTGCCGGCACGCGCGGCCTCGATCGCCATCGCCGCGTGGTGGTGTGACGGCACGCAGAGATCCACCAGGTCCACCGCGGGATCGGCGAGCACCGCGCGGAAGTCGGCGGCCACGCGCGCCACGCCGAAGTGACGCGCGAAGGCCTGCGCCCGCTCCGGCCGCGCGGCGGTCACGCACACGAGCTCGGCGTCGATGCCGCGCACGTGACGATACGACTCCCCGTGGATGCGCGCGACGAAGCCCGCGCCCACGATGCCCACCCCCACCCTCGGCCGTGTCGCCATCCCGGTCTCCTCTTACGCGGACCCGGTCAGCGCGTCCGCAGCCGCCACCAGCCCAGCATGAAGGCGACGCCGGCCAGCCCGATGCTGCCGTTGGTCATGAGCGCGCGTTGAACGCCCCAGCGCTCCGACATCGCCCCCACCAGGAACGCCCCGATCGGGAATACGCCGCCCCAGACCAGCGTGTAGATGCTCATCACGCGGCCTCGCAGTGCGTCGGTGGACGCGAGCTGCATGGTGGTGTTGCACGAGACCACGAGGATGATGCCGAAGAACCCGGTGAGGAACAGCATCGCCACCGCCGGCCAGAACGAGCCCACCGCCGAGAGGCCGAGCAGCCCGCCGCACGCGAGCGCGGCCGAGACGAACATCAGCGGCCGCGGCGGCCGGCGCGCGCCGAGCGTGCCGAGGGAGAGCGCGCCGGACACCGCGCCCACCCCGAGCGAGGCCATGAGAAAGCCGAAGCCCTCCGCGCCCAGGCCGAGCACGGTGCGGACCACCAGCGGCACGTACACCGTGAAGTTGAACACGCAGAAGCTCACCATGAAGCAGAGCCCCAGGGCCAGCACCATCTCGCGCGTGCGCCACACGTAGCGGATGCCGATCAGGATCTCCTCCGCCACCCCCGCGCCGGTGCCCGGTTGCGGCAGCCCGCGGGTGCGGAGGGTGAGCATCATCGCGATCGCGATCGCGAAGCCGAGACCGTTGCACACGAAGGCGGGCGCGACCCCGAAGCTCGCGATGAGGAGCCCGCCGATGCTCGGCCCCACGATGCGGGCCGCGTTGAACGAGGCCGAGTTCAGCGACACCGCGCTGCTCAGGTCCGATCGACCCACCATCTCGGCCACGAAGGACTGGCGCGCCGGGTTGTCCAGCACGTTGGCGAGGCCGACCCCGGTGGCCAGGACGGCCACGTGCCAGTACTGCACGTGCCCCGAGGCCACCAGCGCGGCCAACGCGAGCGCCTGGCAGCCGAGCACGGTCTGGGTGACGATCAGCAGCTTCCGCTTGGGCAGGCGGTCGGCGAGGGCGCCCGACACGATCGAGAACAGGAGGATCGGCCCGAACTGGAGCGTGCCGATCAGGCCCAGCTTGAGCGGCGACGCGGTCAGCTGCAGCACGAGCCAGGACTGCGCCACCGTCTGCATCCACGAGCCGATCTGGGCCACGAGCTGCGCCGCGAAGAAGCGCCGAAAGTCGGCATGGTGAAACGCGCGCAGTCCGGTGGGGAGCGCCATCGGCGGCGGATCAGCCGCCGACCACGCCCTGGGTATTGACGAAGATCGAGTAGAGGGACTGGCTCGCGGCGAGGAAGAGCCGGTTACGCTTGAGCCCACCGAAGCAGAGGTTGGCGCAGCGCTCGGGGAGCAGGATGCGGCCGATGAGCCGGCCGTCCGGGTTGTAGATCGCGACGCCGTCGAGCCCCTCGCCGCCGCCCCAGCCGCACCAGAGATTGCCTTCGGTGTCGCAGCGCATGCCGTCCGGGATCCCCGCGCCCGCGTCGATGAACACGCGGCCGTTGGCGAGCGCGGTGCCACCCGACACCACGTCGAAGACCCGGATCTCGCGCGGCATCGCGCCGGACACCACCACGTAGAGCCGACTCTCGTCGGGCGAGAAGCAGAGCCCGTTGGGACGCGGGACGTCCCCGGTCGCCACGGTGGCCCGGCCGGTCCGGACGTCCAGCCGGTAGACGTTGGTCGGCAGCTCGAGCGGGGCCACGTGGCCCTCGTAGTTGCTGAGCACCCCGAAGGGGGGATCGGTGAACCACACGCTGTCGTCGGACTTCACCACCACGTCGTTGGGCGAGTTCAGGCGCCGGTTCTCGAAACGGTCCATCAGCACCGTGACGGTCCCGTCGTACTCGGTGCGGGTCACCCGCCGGCTGTCGTGCTCGCAGGTGACGAGCCGGCCCTGGCGGTCGCGGGTGTTGCCATTGGAGTAGTTCGACGGCTTGCGGAACACGGAGGCCGCACCCGTCTCCTCGTCCCAGCGCATGATGCGATCGTTCGGGATGTCGCTCCACAGGACGTAGCGGCCGTCACCGAACCACACCGGCCCCTCCGCCCAGCGAAAGCCGGCGGCCAGCCGCTCCATCGCCGCGTTGAAGACGCGGTACTTCGCGAAGCTGTCGTCGAGGATCTGAAACGCCGGGTCGGGATAGCGCACGGGGGTGGTCTGCATGGCTTCCGGATGGTCGCCACTCCCGTGGGGGAAGTCAATCCCCTTGTGCTAGAGTCACGCGACGATGAGCAAGCCCGCGGTGCGGCATCTCTCCAAGATCGATCCGACGATGCGCGCGCTCATCCGCCGCGTCGGCGCCTGCGGCCTCGCGATCCGGAACCAGCAGCCGTTCGAGACGCTGGTCCGCGCCATCGCCCACCAGCAGATCCACGGGCGCGCCGCCGAGGCCATCCTCGGCCGCTTCATCGCGCTCTTCCCCGGCCGGGGGTTCCCCAAGCCGGCCGCGGTCGCCGCGATGCCCGCGGGCAAGATGCGGCGGGCCGGGTTCTCGCGCGGGAAGATCCGCGCGATCAAGCACATCGCTCGGGCCGCGCGCGACGGGCGCGTGCCCACTCGGCGGGCGTGTCACAAGCTCACCGATGAGGTGCTCATCGAGCGCCTCACCGAGCTGCACGGGGTCGGGCAGTGGACGGTGGAGATGTTGCTGATCTTCACGCTCGGCCGGCCCGACGTGCTGCCGGTGGACGACTTCGGGGTGCGCGAGGGCTTCAAGATCGCCTACGGCCGGCGCAAGCAACCCACTCCCAAGCAGCTCCGGCGCTACGGTGTCAGGTGGAGTCCGTATCGCTCCATCGCCGCGTGGTACCTCTGGCGCGCGGCCGAGAAGGCCCTGCACCGGAAGATCGAGCCCAAGGTCACGTAGCCGATCAGGTCGTGGAGGGGCGCGCCCGCATCTGCTCGGGACTCATGCCATAGAAGCTCCGCGCCCGCTCGCCCACCCCGGGCCACGGGTGGGCCCGCAGCACCTCCTCGTTGATCTCGGCACCCCAGCCCGGGCCCTCGGGCAGGAAGATGTGGCCGTCCTTGATCACCGGCGGTTTCGTCACCAGGTCCGCCTTCCACGCCACGTCGTCGATGTCGATCTCCATGATGCGCACGTTGGGCAGGACCGCGCAGAGATGGAGCGAGTGGAGGTCGGCGAGGTGGCTGTAGTAGTTGTGCGGCGCGATGTTGATCTCGTAGGCCTCGGCCATGCGGCCGATCTGCACCGCCTGGGAGAGGCCGTTCCACGGCACGTCGATGATGGCGACGTCCACCGCGTGCAGCTCCAGAAATGGCCGATATTGACGAGTAGTCACGAGACTCTCGAGCGAAGCGAGTCGCGTCGTCGTCGACTGCTTGATCTGCAGCAGGGCCTGCGGGTCCCAGTTGTCGTACTCGACCCACTGCATGTCGAACTGCTCGAGCAGCTTGGCCACCCGCAGCGCGCCCTCGGTGCGGAAGTTGTAGTTGAGGTCGAGGCACAGGCCGACTTTGGGTCCGACCGCCTCGCGGAACGTGCCGATCAACCGCTCGATCGCGTCCAGGATCTCCACGGTGGGCGCGCCGTCGGTGGAGTTGATCCCGCTCGCGAAGCCCGGGAAGTAGACGGTGGCCGGATCGCCCGGGATCACCATGTTGGTCTTGAGCGCGGTGAACCCGCGCGCCACCACTTCCTTGCCGAGCGCGGTGATGTCGTCGTAGCTGCGGAGCGGCGGGGTTCCGAGCACGTGGCCCAGGCGCGCCCGCGTGGTCCCGCAGTGCGACCAGTACAGCCGCATGCGGTCGCGCAGCGGCCCGCCGAAGAGCTCGTAGACCGGCACCCCGAGGGCCCTGGCCTTGATGTCCCAGAGCGCCAGCTCGATGCCCGCCATCGCCTTGTGGGTCACCCCGCCCAGGTTCTGGCGGGTGGCGCGGAGCATGTCCCAGTAGAGCCGCTCGACCGGCCGAGGGTCCTGGCCGATCAGCAGCGGGGTCAGGTCCCGCACCGACCCCGCGATGCCGTGCGGGCTCCGATTGTCGCTGCACTCCCCCCAGCCGACCAGACCGTCGTCGGTCTCCACGCGGACGAAGGTCCAGGGGCGCCAGCCGCCGTCACAGTGCAGCGCTTCGACGCGCGCGATCTTCATGGGAGCCGACCATGCCACAGCCGGCCGACGCGGACAAGCGGGCTCACGGCCACGTCTCCAGCCCCTCGCGGAACTGCTCCAGGGCCAAGAGTCTGATCCGCCGGTCGGCTCGCGCGGTGGCCCGCGCCGTCTCGGTGTTGTATCCCCACGCGGCCAGGAAGAGGGACACGTCATCGAGGTCCGGATGCGTCGTGACGTGCTGGAGCGTCTCGAGCCGGTCTTCCACGAAGGCCAGCCGCGGGCGCGCGCCGTGGTCCGCGACCCACGCCGCGATCAGCGCGCGCAGGTTCTCGCACTTGTGGACGCCCGCCTCCTTGCCCTGCACGCCCGCGAAGCGCACGTCCCACTGATCCAGGATGAGCCGCGCGAACTCGCCTTCCTTGGTGGTGACCAGCACCGCGCGCGGCGGCGCCGCGACCAGACGGCGCAGCTCTTCGCGGCTGCCGTACGGCGAGTGGAGCGCGAGCCAGCCCGCGCGGTCCGTGGCGATCCACTGCCGCCGCACCTCGTCGAGGGCAGCGCCGATCTCCCGGGCCATCAGCGCGGAGCTGGCCGGGCCCTCTCCGGTGACCCGATCGCGCACGTGCTCCCAGCTCGCGAGGATCTCGGCGGGGAGGTGGCCCTGCACGATCGCGCGCAGCAGCACCGGCATCTCCCAGCCGCTCAAGACCACCGGCCGCAGCGCGCTGAACACCGGGAAGTGATCCTCGGCGGGCATGGGTTCTCGCGGCCACACGCGGGCGTGCGTGCGACGGCTCGTCTCGAAGTACTCGTGCAACCCATCGCAGCAGACGCCGTCGAAGTCGAGCGCGAGGATGTCCGGGACGGTCACGGCCCGACACCGCCCTGACACGGGCCGGACGCGGAGTGGGCGGTGCCGCCACCGTAAGCCGCCGACTTTGCGGCCTTCCGCCTCTGGCGCATCTCTTGCTCGATCCGAGAGCGCGATGAGCTCATCGGAGCGCAAGAACAGCGCAGCGCCGCCGTCCGGCGCGGATCATCCGTCCGGCGTCGAGACGCGGCTCGCGAGCCTCGAGGACGAGGCGACGCGCCTGCGCGCGGAGATCGCGGAGCTGCAGGACGAGATCCGCTGGCTCGCCGCGGACGAGGAGGAGTGGAGCGGAGATCCCGCGTGGCTGTCGCGCGGATGGCTCTACCGCGGCTGGGTGCGGGCCTCCCTGCTGCTCCTGGTGGTCGGCGTGGTCACCCTCGTGTCGGTGCCGTACTTTCTTCATCTCGGCGATTCTCCCGATCGCCCGAGCGCGTCGACCGACCTCTCCGCGGCCGCCCCGGCGCCGGTCCCCACCGCCGCCGCGCCCGTGCCGCACCCCGAATACATCCCCGCGCCGGCCCGCCTGGGGTCCAGCGAGATTCCCGCGCCCACCCGCATC
>DATMMH010000209.1:0-3039 GCA_035569855.1 Candidatus Dormiibacterota bacterium | reverse complement strand
GAGACCCGGGTGCTGGATATCGTCGCCGCGCAGGCCCGCGAGACCCTCAAGCTGCCCGACCTCGCGATCTGGCTGCAGGACGCCCAGGGCGGGCCGCTGCGCTTCGCGGTCGGGCGCGGGGAGTACTCCGGTCCCCTGTCGGCTGGGGCCCAGCCGCTTCAGCCCGACGAGGGCGTGGTGGGACGGGCGCTGATGGAGCGCCTGCCGGTCTGGACCAGCGACGTGCTGGTGGATGAGCGCATGCGTCTGCGGCCGGAGTCGCGCCGGTGGATCGAGGAGATCGGGGGGCGCGCCATCCTCGCGGTGCCCCTCATCCGCGAGCATCTCCAGGGGGCCCTGGTGGCCTACCGGCCCCGCGGGGAGCGGTTCACGGACCGCGAGATCGAGTACCTGTCGGTCTTCGCGAACCAGCTCGCGGCGGCGCTGGAGAACGCGCGCCTCTACGAGGCCCTGGACGTCCGCGCGGCCCGCCTCCGCGGTCTCGCCCGGCTCGCCCACATCGTGTCCTCGTCGCTCGACATGGACGAAGTGCTCCGGGCGATCGCGGAGGCCGCCGCCGAGCTGATCGCGGTCCCCCTCGCCAGCTTCTGGCTCGCGAACGAGGCCGCGCGCACCGTGACGCTGCAGACCGCCTCCGCCGAGTTCGGCCGGGAGCTGCCGAACCGGCAGCTCGCCTTCGGCGAGGGCGGAGCGGGCTGGGTGGCGCTCCACCGCCGCCCGCTCGAGATCGCCGACGTCCGCGAGGACCCTCGGTTCAGTTTCAAGGGGTGGGCCGCGGCCCACGGCATTCAGAGCCTGCTCGCGGTGCCCATCGTGTTCCAGGACGCGCTGCTGGGCGTGCTCACCTTGAACGGCCGGGGGCCGATCCGCCTCGCCCCCGACGACGAGCAGCTGCTCGAGAGCTTCGTGGCGCAAGCGGGCGTGGCGATCCGCAACGCGGGGCTCTACGGTGAGACGCGTGGGCGGCTCGAGGAGAGCCGCTCGCTCCTCGAGGTCGCCGAGATCCTGAACTCCACCCTCGACTCGAAGCGGCTGCTCCGCGAGGTCGCGATCAAGATCGCGCAGGTGTGCCGGGTCGACCGGTGCTCCATCCAGCGCTGGGTCGACGGCCGGGTCGTGCCCCTCATGTCGCAGTACGCGGACGGGCGACAGGATCCCGAGCTCTGGGCGCGTTACCGCCGCTTGGCCGCGGCGCTACCGGGGAACCCGCCGCTTCACCTGCGCACCGTCGAGACGCGCCGGCCGGTGATCGTGCCCGACGTCTCGGCGAGCGAGCTGGTCCCGCCTGCGTGGGTCGAGGCCTTCGGGGTCAAGTCCACCATGGCGGTACCGCTGATCCGGCAGGACCAGGTCATCGGCGTCATGATCGTCGACTACATCGAGCGGCCGACCGCCTTCGAGCCCTGGCAGGTGGATCTCGCGATGGCCATCGCCGGCCAGCTCGCGTTGTCGCTGACCAACGCAGGCCTCTACACGCAGGTGCAGGAGCAGCTGCGGGAGACCACCGCCTTGCTCGCGGTCGGGCGCGCGCTCTCCCAGCCGGATACCGCGACGAACGTCATGCACGGGGTGGCCCGCGAGGCGGCCCTCGCGTTCGGTGCCGACATGGTCGTGGTCTCGGCGCTCGACGCCAAGCGAGACGCCTTGGTTCCGATGGCGGGATATCACGTGCCCGAGCATCTCGGCGACCGCTTCCAGACCCGGCCCATGCAGATCTCGCGCAATCCGGCCCTGGCCGAGTTGTGGCGTCTGGGCCGCGCCACCTGGTCCCCCGACGCCCACGCGGACGCTCGCTTCGACCGCGACGCGCTGGATGGTCTCGGACCGCACTCGGTCCTGATCGCCCCCACCGCCGTGCGCGGTGAGCCGGTCGGCGCGCTGTTCCTCGTGTGGTGGCAGACCGGGCGCGAGTTCACCGACTCGGAGGTGCGCCTCGTCGAGGGCGTGGCCGCCCAGGTCGGCCTCGGCATGGAGAACGCCGAGCTGTCTCGTCAGACCGAGCAGAAGCTCCAGGAGACGGAGACCCTCCTCTCGGTGAGCCAGACCTTGGCCTCCACGCTGGACGTCGACTCGATCACGCGGCAGTTCCTGCGCCACGTGGTCCGCGGTCTCGCCGCCGACATCGCGGGAATCTGGCTGCTCGAGGACAACGGAGAGTGGCTGGCCCCGGTCGCGGGCTACCACGTCCCCGCCGACCGACTCGACGTGCTCCGTGCCTTGCGCATCTCGCTCGCGCAGCACGCCTTCTATGGCGACGCGGCGCGGCGACGGCAGTCCGTCGTCTCGATGGACGCGGCCAACGATCCCCGAATCCCGGCGGAGATGCGGCGGGCGCTGCCGATGCGCACCCAGCTGTTCGTGCCCATCGTGGCCCAGGAGCAGGTGATCGGAGGCTTCGCGGCGGGCTGGTGGAGCCAGGCCCGTGAGCTCTCGGACGCCGAGCTGCGGCTGATGGAGGCGGTGGCGAGCCAGGCCGGCGTGGCGCTACAGAACGCCCGCCTGTTCCAGGACAACCAGCGGCGCGTGCAGGAGCTGTCGGTCTTGCACGAGCTGTCGCGCTCGGTGACCGGTCAGCTCGACCAGGCGGGGTTGCTCGACGCGGTCCACCAGCAGGTGGCGCGGGTGGTCGACTTCCGGGCGCTCGCGATCATGCTCCTCGACGAGGAGCGCGATCAGCTCGCGGTCGCGCTGCGGGTCCAGGACGGGCGGCGCTGCGATGACGAGGAGCCCCACGTCTACGCGCGATCGCAGGCCGGGCTCTCCGGGTTCGTGGTCGCCTCCGGGCAGCCGGTGCGGACCTCCGACTACGCGGCGGACTGCGCGCGCCTCGGCGTCGCCCCGCTGCCCAACGCGATGGACATGCCGCACTCCCTCGTGGTGCCGATGACGGCGGGCGAGCGGGTTCTCGGGGTCCTGTCGCTGCGCGGCCAGGATCGGCCCTTCACGGAGGCGGACGAGCGCCTGCTCGTCAACATCGGCCAGCTGGTGGCCCTGACCCTGCGCAGCGCCCGTCTCTACGAGGAGCGCACGAAGGCCTTC
>DATMMH010000208.1:0-4856 GCA_035569855.1 Candidatus Dormiibacterota bacterium | reverse complement strand
GGGCACGGTGACCTGCCCCGGCGGGCGGGGCCGGATGCGGCCGGCCCCGGCTGGTGGGTCGACGCGCGCGGCTTCACCGGCGTACGTCTTCCCTCCCGGCCCGGGCCGACCACGGTTCAGCTCACGACTTGAAGAACCAGGTCTCGGTGTGGGCGATGTGAGGATTGTCGCTCACCGCGCTGTTCCAGAGCCGCTCCGGGATGTTCCCCATGTTGGTCTTGATCACGCGCACCCCCTGAGAGGCGGGCGAGTTCGAGACGACCGGGATCATCCACAGCTCGTCCAGCGCGATCTTCCAGACCTCCTTGGCCAGCCGGATCCGCTCCGCGTCCTTCACGCTGAACGACCTGCGGTATTTCTCCATCAGCTCGCGCATGCGCGGGGGCGGCGTCTTGCCGCGGGTCCCCGCGCTCGAGTACCAGGTGCCGTAGAGCGGCCCCAGCGGGATCCCACCGTCGGTGGGGAAGATCCAGGGGGTGTGCCCGTAGATGTTGTCGGCGCCCCACTGGGTCTCGAAGTAGATCTGGTGCTCGTTGGCGCGGAGCCGCGCGGTGGCGAGCCCCCGCTCCATCTCCTGGATCTCGGCCCGGATGCCGATCTTCTTCCATTGCTCGGCGAGCATCTCGGCGATCCGCGTGAAGGGCAGGAATCCCAGGTACGTGGTCAGGGCCAGACGCAGGCGGCCGCCCCCGTCGGTGCGCAGGCGATAGCCCTCGGCGTCCCGCTTGGTGAGCCCGAGCTGATCGAGCATCGCGTTGGCCTTGCGGACGTCGTAGCCGGTATGGAGCGTCCGGTATTCCGGCCCGGGGAAGTAGAGGGTCCGGTCGCCGGGGGCGGCCGAGCCGGTCTGACCGAGGCCGAGGACGAACGTTTCGTTGATCTGCGCGCGGTCGATGCCGTGTGAGAGCGCGATCCGGAACTCGCGGGTGGCGAGCCACCGGGCGATCTCCGCGTCCTTCTCGTAGGTCTGGTTGCAGAACAGGCCCACGTCGGCCCCCTGGTCGGAGGGGTCGAGGTACACCCGGTAGCCGCCCTTCTGCTGGTTCTCGAGCAGGACCGGCAGCTTGCTGATGTCGATGTGGCGCGCCTGGGAGTCGTACTCGCCGGCGATCGCCCGCAGGTTGATCACCTCCAGGTTCTCCCCGAGGGTCATCCGGACGCGGTCGATGTACGGAAGCTGGTTGCCGTCGGTGTCGACCCAGACGCTGTAGGGGTTCCGCTCCAGCACCCACGTCGGGGTGGTGATCGGCGACGTGGTCTTCCACGGCGTCACCACCGGCAGATCCGGGTTCCGGCAGGCGTCGTTGCGGTTCTTGAACATCGAGACCCAGCTGTCGAAGTTGAGCTCGGCGAGCTTCCGGCCGAGCTCGTCCGACGAGACGTACTTCGGGTGGAACTGCTTCATGTAGTGGGCGGGGGCGAAGCCGCCCAGCGCGTCGCGGCCGAAGCGCGCGTGGTGCCCGATGCCCCACACCGACGCGAGCACGATGGGCAGGGCGTAGTACGGCTCCGGCGAGACGAAGCGAATCGTGCTCGCGTCCACCTTCTCGATCACCACCGGCTTGCCGTTGATGGTCATCACCACCAGGGGAACCGGGACCAGCTCCTTGTTCAGGTAGACGTCTTGATACCAGAAGACGAAATCGTCGGCGGTGAACGGCTGGCCGTCGCTCCACCGCATCCCGCGGCGCAGCAGCACCGTGGTGATCTTGCCGTCCGGGCTCACCTCCCAGCCCCGGGCGATGTTGGGAACGACCCGGGTCCCGGTGTAGTCGTAGTAGAGGAGCTTGTCGTTCTGGGCCACCCGGTGCCCGTTGGACGTGTCGAACGGGCCGGTGAACCCGCGGCGCCAGGTGCCCCCGTACCGCCCGATCTCCCGGAGCGGCTTGACCACGAGCGGGTCCTGGCCGATGCGCTCTTGGACCGCAGGGAGCTTGCCGGCTTTCACCAGCTCGGCGAGCGCCGGCGCCTCCTTGAAGCTCCGGGGGAACTGCGACGGATCCGTGATGACCTCGGCTCCTTCGAGCTTGCCGATGAGATTGGCGCCCGGCTTGGTCGTCTGCGCGGCGGCGTCCGGCGGGAAGATCAGCGGGCCGTGCGCGGCCGCGCCCGCGGTCAGCAGGCCGAGCTTCAGGAGGGTCCGTCGCGAGAGTCGCTCCACCTCGTCGTGGTCGCTCATGAGCGTTCCCCTTTCGGTCGGGTTGGAAGCGTCAGCCGCTGCCGAGATAGGCCTTCTGGATCAGCGGGCTCTCGAGCAGCTCCGGGGCGGAGCCGCTGAGGACCACCTCCCCCATCTGAAGCACGTAGCCGCGATGGGCGATCGAGAGCGCCATGTTGACGTTCTGCTCGATCACGAAGATGGTGGTCCCCTGCTCGTTGATCGCGCGGATGATGTCGAAGACCTCCTCGACCAGCCGCGGGGCCAGACCCATGGACGGCTCGTCCATGCAGAGCAGGGTGGGCCGCGTCATCAGGGCGCGGCCGATCGCGAGCATCTGCTGTTCGCCGCCCGACATGGTGCCCGCGAGCTGGTGGCGTCGCTCCTTCAAGACCGGGAAGAGGCCGAACACCCGGTCGAGCTCGGCGTCCCAGCCGGGCTCGGCCCGGCGGGTGTAGCGGCCCATCTCGAGGTTCTCGAGGATGGTCATGCGGGGGAACACGCGTCGCCCCTCGGGCACCGGGGCGATCCCGCGTTTGACGATCTCGCTCGTGCGCAGGCCGTGGATCGGCCGGCCGCGGAAGCCGATCGTGCCCTCGCTCGGTCGCACCAGTCCCAGCACCGTCTTCATCGTGGTGGACTTGCCGGAGGCGTTCCCCCCGAGCAGCGAGACGATCTCGCCCTCCCGGATCTCGTAGCTCACCCCCTTCAGCACGTGGAGCGCGCCGTAGTGGGTGTGGACGTCGCGGAAGTCGAGGAGGACGTCGCCCGGGGTCTTCACGCCGCCCGCCGCCGCCGGCCCAGGTAGGCCTCGATCACCCGCTCGTCGCTGCGCACCTGGGCGGGGGCGCCCTCCGCGATCTTCACCCCGTGATCGAGCACCACCACGCGGTCGGAGACGTCCATGACCACGTCGAGCTTGTGCTCGATCAGGATGATCGTGATGCCGAGGCCGCGGAACCCCCGGATCAGGTCCATCAGCTCGAGCGTCTCGGCCGGGTTCATGCCCGCGGCCGGCTCGTCCAGCAGCAGGAGCTTCGGCCGGGTCATGATCGCGCGCGCGATCTCGGTGCGGCGCCGATTGGCGTAGGAGAGCCCGTACACCGGGTGATCGATCCGCGGCAGCAGCCGGTTGCCGAACATCTCCACCGCCTCGAGCGCGCGCACGACCGCCTGCTCCTCCTCCCGTCGCACGCGGGGCGGCCGCACGACGGCGCCCACCACGCCCGCCTCGAGGCGCGCGTGCTCGCCGACCAGCAGGTTCTCCAGCACGCTCAGATTGTTGAAGAGACGGATGTTCTGGAAGGTGCGCGCCACCCCACGCGTGACGATCTCGTGCGACGGCCGCCCGCCGATCTCGCGGCCTTCCAGGCGGATGCTCCCCGAGTCCGGCCCGATGAGCCCGGTGATCAGGTTGAACAGGGTGGTCTTGCCGGAGCCGTTGGGCCCGATCACGCTCACCAGCTCGCCGGCGTGGACGGTCAGCGTGATCTCGTCGGCCGCCGCCACCCCGCCGAAGCTCTTGCGCAGCCCCGCGATCTCGAGCAGCGGGCGGCCCGGCCCGCCCGCGGTCTGCGGGCGTGCCCACTCCAGATCGACCACCGAGCCGCGGGAGGGCGCGGCGGTCTGCTGCTCGCGGGTGAGGGCCGAGACACGGCGCACCGCCGGCCAGAGCCCCTCGCGCCGGAAGATCATCATCAGGACCAGGATGAGGCCGAAGATCAGCTCGAGGGAGGTGATCAGCTCGACGCGCTGCAGGGCGTCGCTCCCGACGAGCCGGCCCAGGGCGTGGACGTGCTCGGTGAGGTCCTGGAGGATCACCGACTGGAGAAAGGCCACGAACAGCGCGGCCAGCACCACCCCACGAATCGATCCGAGGCCGCCCAGCACCACCATGACCAGCACCATCACCGACACCGGGAACGTGAACATGTCGGGGGTGGCGGTGGTGAGCTTGGCCACGTAGAAGGTCCCGGCGAGCCCGCCCACCGCCGCGCCCATCGCGAAGGCGAGCAGCTTGTAGTGGACGTGGTTGACCCCCATCGCACCCGCGGCCAGCTCATCCTCCCGGATCGCCATCCACGCCCGCCCGACGCGCGACTCCTGCAGCCGGATCGAGACCCACACCGCGGCCGTCACGAGCCCCAGGCCGAGGAAGTAGTAGGGATACGGCGAGAAGCCGAAGTCGAAGCCGAAGAAGTGCGGGGTGCGAATGCCGCCCAGCCCCTGCGCGCCGTTGGTGAGCCCTTCCCAGTTCCGCGCCACGACGGGGACGATCTCGCCGAAGCCCAGGGTCACGATCGCCAGGTAGTCGCCGCGTAACCGCAGCGTGGGCGCTCCGAAGAGCATGCCGAAGATCGCGCAGATGATCGCGGCGACCGCCAGCATCGGCCAGAAGGCGAAGTGGAACTGCACGGTGTCGGGCTGGCCGGGCACCGCCAGCCGGCTCACCTGCCCGGCCCACTCGAGCGGCGCCCAGAAGCTCGACCAGGCGGGCTTGAGCTGGCCAGAGGCGGCGATCCCGTAGCCGTAGGCGCCGATCGCGAAGAAGGCCGCGTAGCCCAGGTCGAGCAAACCCGCGAAGCCCACCACGATGTTGAGGCCGAGGGCCAAGAGCACGTAGATGAACGCGTTGGCGGCCGCGTCCACGTTGCCCGCATTACCGCTGAGAAACGGATAGAGCAGGCCGATCCCGAGC
>DATMMH010000207.1:0-13601 GCA_035569855.1 Candidatus Dormiibacterota bacterium | reverse complement strand
CGCGGCAGCGGCCACGTGGTGCTCGACAGCGGCGACCTGCCGTCGGTGCTGCGCCGCGCGCTCGAGAGCGCCCGCTACGACGCGCTCGCCGCCGAGAACGCCGCCGCGCGCACCCAGGGACGGCTGGTCGGCGTCGGGGTCACCTGCTACGTCGAGCTGACCGGCGTCGGCCCCTTCGAGAGCGCGCGCGTGCGGGTCGACGCGGCGGGGCGCATCACCGCGTGGAGCGGCGTGACCACCCAGGGCCAGGGGCTCGAGACCACGCTCGCTCAGGTGGCCGCCGACGAGCTGGGCGTGACACCCGGGGACGTGACCGTCATCGCGGGCGACACCGCGGGGGTCGAGCACGGGACCGGCTCGTTCGCGAGCCGCGCCGCGGTCGTGGGCGGTAACGCGGTCGCGCTCGCCGCGCGTGACGTGTACACGAAGGCCCGCCTGCTCGCGGCACGGGCCCTCGGATGCGCCGAAGCCGACCTCGAGCAGGCGGGCGCGGCCTTCGCCGACCGCCGGCGCCCGGAGCGCCGTGCGACCTTCGCCGAGCTGGCGCGGCTGGCCGGCGCCGCGACGGCCGCGCTCGGCGTCGAGCCCGGCCTCGAGAGCACGCGCTTCTTCCAGCCCGCCGACATGACCTACTCGTCGGGCGCCCACGTGGCGCTGGTGGAGATGGATCCCCTCTCCGCGGCGGTCCGGATCCTCGGCTACTGGATCAGCCACGACTCGGGCCGCTTGATCAACCCGTTGATAGTCGAGGGCCAGCTCCAGGGCGCGGTGGCCCTCGGCATCGGCAGCGCGCTCCTCGAGGAGATCACGTACGACGAGACGGGCCAGATCCTGGCCGGCAGCTACATGGACTATCTCCTGCCCACCGCGACCGACGTGCCGACCATGGTCATCGACCACCTCGAGACGCTCTCGCCGCTCAACCCGCTGGGGCTCAAGGGCGTGGGCGAGTCCGGCACGCTGCCGGTGTCCGCGGTCCTGGCCTCCGCGATCGAGGACGCGGTCGGGCCCCAGGGCGGGCGCGTCACGCGCATGCCGCTCGGCCCCGCCCGCCTCCTGGACCTGCTTCCGCCGCCTGTGGTCAAATAGCGCCCGCCGCTCCGGGGGCGGCCGGTTTCTCCCGGCTCGACGCCCGGAGCCGACGCGGAGGTGAGCGCATGGAGCTGTTGGTGCGTGGGCAACACGTGATCACGGACCCGGCCGCGCCGGACGCCGGCGTTCGCGGCGACGCGGCGGTGCTGGTCTCCGGCTCCCGGATCGCCGCCGTCGGCGAGTGGCGCGGCCTTCGCCGCCGACACCCGAAGGCGCGCGTGGTGGGTAACGGCAAGCAGCTGCTGATGCCGGGTCTGATCGACGCCCATAGCCACGGGCGCGCGCTCAGCCCAATCCAGAAGGGCGTGCTCAACGACTACCTCGAGAACAACCTGCTCGACTGGGCCTTCATGCCGGGCTTCGACCCGGAGCTCACCGCGGCCCTCGGCGCCTGGCGACACCTGCGTAGCGGCTGCACGACGATCCACCACATGGGGTTCGACACTGAGGGCCCGCACGCCCGCGCCCGCTCAGAGGCGGCCATCCGCACCTATCTCCGGTGCGGGATCCGCCTGGCGTTCGCCCCGGGCGTGCGGAACGTCGACAAGCTAGTGCTGGACGGCGAGGCGTTCCTCGGCACGCTGCCGCCAGATCTCAAGGCGTTCGCCGAGCCCCTGGTCCACCTCGACAGCGAGCGGATGGAAGAGGAATACTTCGCGCTCTTCGAGCATCTCCACGGGCGCTTCGCGTCCGATGACACCCGCGTCCTCCTCTCGCCGAGCTGGGCCCAGGCGTGCACCGAGCCCTTCCTGCTCCGGGCCAAGGCGACCGCGGATCGTCTGGGCAAGCTGCCGATCCACATGCACTGCGTGCAGACGCCGATCCAGAAGGCGTTCTCGTTCCGCAAGTACGGCAAGAGCGCGGTCGCGTGGCTCGACGAGCTGGGGCTGGTCGACGAGAACCTCGTGCTCGGTCACGCGATCTGGGTGACCGAGGAGGACATCGACCGGCTCGCCACGCGGCGCGCGTCGGTCACCACCCACCCGAGCTGCAACCTCGGGATGCGCAACGGGCTGGCGCCGATCTATGCCATGCATCGGCGCGGAGTGAACGTCGCGCTCGGGCTCGACGACAAGACGATCAACGACGACGAGGACGCGGTGATGGAGCTGCGCATGCTGCACAAGCTTCACCGGGTCCCCGACTACGACCTGCGCACGCCGGCCCTCACCGCCGCCGAGGTCCTGCCCATGGGGACCCTGAACGGCGCGCGGGCGGTCGGGTTCGCCGGCCAGATCGGCGCGCTCCGACCCGGGATGAAGGCGGACATGATCCTCGTCGATCTCGACCGCGTCCTCCGCGATCCCTGGCTCACCGCGGAGCTGCCCATCGCGGAGGCCTTCATCCACCGCGCGATGGGCCAGGACGTGGATACGGCCATCGTCGGCGGCCGCGTCGTGATGGAGGGCCGGCGCATGACCACGCTCGACGTGGACGCCCTCTACCGCGAGGTCCGGAAGGCCGCGCGCGCCATCTCCCCCAAGCAGCGGCGCCACGCTCTGATGCTGCAGCGACTCAAGCCCTACTACCAGGCGTGGTACAACGCCTGGCTCACGCCGGAGGACGTCGAGCCCTACTACGTGCTGAACAGCCGCGCGTGAGCGCCGAGCGAGCGTCCCAGACGTCAGGGAAGGAGACCGAAATGGAGCTGCACGGACAGATCGCCATCGTCACCGGCGCCGGCCGCGGAATCGGCCGCGCCACCGCGCTCGAGCTGGGCCGGATGGGCGCCGACGTCGTCGTCGCGGAGCTCGACAAGCCGGGGGCCGAGCGCACCGCCGCCGAGGTGACCGCGCTCGGACGGCGCGCGCTCGCCGTGCCGACCGACGTCACCCGACGGGCCGACCTCGCCGCCATGGTCGAGCGGACCCGCGCCGCCTTCGGTCGCCTCGACATCCTGGTGAACAACGCGGGGATCTACCGGGCCGCCTCGACGCTGCAGGTCACGGAGGACCACTGGGACGCGGTGTTGACCATCAACGCCAAGGCGGTCTTCTTCGCGAGCCAGGCCGTGCTGCCGACCATGATCGCGCAGAAGAGCGGGGTGATCGTCAGCCTGGCCTCGATGGCCGGCAAGATCGGCAGCGCCAACAACCTGCCCTACAACGCGAGCAAGGCGGCGGTGATCAGCATCACCAAGAGCCTGGCCCTCGCCCACGCCGCCGACGGCATCCGGGTGAACTGTGTCTGCCCGGGCTTCGTGGAGACCGACATGTGGACGAGCGTATCCACGGAGCTCGGCGCGTTGACCGGCGTGCCGGCGGCGGAGTTCAGCCGCCGGCGTCTGGCCAGCGTTCCCCTGGGCCGGATGGAGCGGCCGGAAGACGTGGCCGGCGTGATCGGCTTCCTCGCCTCCAGCCGAGCCGGCTACATGACGGGCCAGGCCCTCAGCGTCGACGGCGGCCTCGTCATGCATTAACAGTCGGTACAGATGAACCAATCGCATCCAAGACACATCAATTTCGAATCCGTGCCAAATTTCAGGGACCTCGGCGGATACAGGACACGCGACGGGCGCGCCGTGTCATGGAGGCGGCTTTTCAGAAGTGCAACGTTGCATTCCATGAGCAGACCGGATATTGCCAGGCTCAAAGAGGACATCCGCCCCAGGGCGGTCATAGACCTTGGAACTCCGAGAGAGTCGATCAAGCAGCGGGAAATCAGCCTCCTCGGTGAAATGGGCGCGCGGTATCACAACGTACCCTTCAGACCTGACTCGCTTGACTACCTGAAGCACGAAACGGAGCTTTTCCCCGATGCGACCGATATGGGAGAAGTTTATCTGTACCGAATCCGCGAGCCGGAATTCGGCAAGAGGCTGGTGGACTCGCTGGAGCTGATTGCCGACCGAACCAATCACCCGCTGGTATTCCACTGCAGGGTGGGCAAGGACAGGACCGGCGTGCTCGCGGCCCTGCTCCTGGCGGCGGCGGGCGTGATAGACGAGTACATTGTCGACGACTACACTCTTTCAGCCCCGTTCATGCCGGAAATCCGCGACCGCACGAGAAACGACCCCGCCATCCCGCAGGAGGCCAAAGAGCTGCCTGATTTCCACTGGGAGGCCTCGGCTAAATCCATGGCGCGTTTTCTTGCGCTGCTCCGCCGGGAATACGGCTCGGCCGCGGGCTATCTCAAGGCGCAAGGCGGAGACAATTCGCTGCCCCAGCGGCTGGAAGAGGCTTTGTTGGTCTAGTGGGCTGCTGAGGCGGGGCGCGGGCGCTCAGGCGACGCCGAGATACGCGCGCTGGACGTGCGCGCTGGCCGCCACGTCCGCCGACGGCCCCTCCAGCACCACCCGGCCCTGCTCCATCACATACACGCGCTCGGCCAGCTTGAAGGCCAGGCGCGCGTTCTGCTCCACGAGCAGGATCGTGACGCCGCGCCGGTTGACCTCCACCAGGCGGCGGTACACCTCCTGCACGATCACCGGCGCCAGCCCCTGCGACATCTCGTCGGCCAGGATGAGCTGGGGGGCGGCCATCAGCGCGCGCCCGATCGCCAGCATCTGCTGCTCGCCGCCCGAGAGGCTGCCCGCGCGCTGGCTCCGGCGCTCGCGCAGGCGCGGAAACGCGTCGAAGACGCGCTCGAAGGCCTGCGCGACCTCGCCGCGATCGGCACGGAGATACGCGCCCATTGTCAGATTCTCGAGGACCGTCATCTTGGCGAACACGCGCCGGCCCTCGGGGATGTGGGCGATGCCGCGCGCCGCGACGTCGCGCTCGGCCAGGGCGTCGATCCGCTCCCCGCGGAACCGGATCGCGCCGGCCCGGATCGGCTGCAGGCCCGAGATGGCCTTGAGCAGGCTCGTCTTGCCCGCGCCGTTCGGCCCGACGATGGCGGTGATGGAGCCCGCCGCCACCCGCAACGTCGCGCCGTTCACCGCGCGCGCCTTCCCGTACGCGACCTCGATCTGCTCGACCTCGAGGAGGGCCGGCCCGCCCGGCCGCGCGCCGGCCGACGGTGGATCCGCGCTCACGCCAGCTCCGCCACGCCCAGGTAGGCGTCGACGACACGCCGATCCGCGGTGAGCCCGGCGGGCTCGCCGTCGTAGATCTTCTGCCCGAAGTGGAGCACGATCGCGCGGTCGCAGTAGCGGCTCACGATGCGCATGTTGTGCTCGACCAGCACGATCGTGCACCGCCGGCGGATGACGGTGGCCACCAGATCCATCATCCGGGTCGACTCCTCGTGCGAGAGGCCGGCCCCGGGCTCGTCGAGCAGCAGCACGGTGGGCTCGCTGGCCAGGGCCACCGCGACGGTCAGGAGCTTCTGGATGCCCAGGGGCTGCTCGCTGACCAGGTCGTCGCGATGCGCGCCGATGCCGAGCAGGTCGAGCACACGCTCGGCCCGCGCCTCGAGCTCGCGCTGCTCGCCGCGGTAGCCCGGGGTACCCACGAGCCCGGCGAGAAACCGCGAGGCCACGTGGCGGTGGAGGCCCTGGAGCACGTTGGCGCGCGCGGTCAACTCGCCGAAGAGCGTGACCTGCTGGAAGGTGCGGGCGATCCCGTGACGCGCGCGATCGTGGCTGGCCAGCCGGGTGATGTCCCGGCCCTTCAGCAGGACCGCTCCCGCGGTGGGCGGGAACGCGCCGGCGATGATGTTGAAGAGCGTGCTCTTGCCGGCTCCGTTCGGCCCGACGAGGCCCACCAGCTCGCCCTCGCCTACCGTGAAATCCACGCCGGCGAGCGCGCTCAGACCCCCGAACTGCTTGGTGACGCCGCGGATCTCGAGGATCGCGGTCATCGCTCGGTGGTGGCGACCGGCTGCCGGGCCCAGCGCAGGCGCCGGGCGGCCCACACCTCGCGCAGGCGCGGAACCTGGATCAGCCCGCCGGGCAGGGCCAGGATCACGACCAGCAGAACCACCGCGTAGACCAGGCTCTTGTAGTACCCGGCCGCGAAGAGCTGCTCGCCGAGCGTGGTGAGCAGCACCGAGCCGGCCAGGGGCCCCCAGAAGCTGCCGAGCCCCCCGACCATGTTGAAGATGACGAGGTCGGTGGAGAAGAAGAACGTGAAGACGAACGGGCTCACGAAGCGCAGATAGTGGCCGTGGATCGCGCCCATCAGCCCGCAGAAGAAGCAGGAGGCGACGAAGGCGAGCGTCTTGTATCGCGCGGCGTCGATGCCGACGCTCTCGGCGAGCCCCTCCGTGTCGCGGGTGCGCAGGGCCAGCAGGGTGAACCCGAAGCGGGTGGCGGCCAGCCGGTAGAGAAAGACCAGCGAGAACACCGCGGCGGCCAGCACGACGTAGTAGAAGCCGAGATGCGTGTTGAGCCGCGTGCCGAAGAACATCGGGCGCGGCACGCCCGCGATGCCGGCCGGGCCGCCGAAGAAGTCGAAGGCCCGGAAGACCGCGTTCACCACCTCGGCGAACGCGAAGACGCTCAGGCTGAAGTAGATCCCGCGCAGCTTGAGCGTGATCGCGCCCAGGAGCCAGGCCAGCAGCGCGGCCACCGCCCCGCCGGCCAGGAAGCCGAGCCACACCGACACGTCGAGCTTCGTGGCCAGCAGCGCCGAGGTGTAGGCGCCCACCGCGATGTAGCCCGCGTGCCCGAAGGAGAGATAGCCCATGCGCATGATGACGTAGAGCGCTTCCGCGTAGACCACGTTCATCAGGACCACGATGGCCACGTGGAGCATGTACGGCTCGGCCAGCGGCGGCAGGATCACCAGGGCCAGCAGCAGGACGCCGAGCCCCGCCGCCTTCACACGCTAGACCCGGCCGAGGAGGCCCGCGGGGCGGACCACGAGCACCGCGATCATCACCACGAAGACGAGGCCGTAGGCGGCCTCGGAGCCGAACAGGATGGCTCCGACCGACTGGAGCACGCCCACCAGGAGCCCGGCGAGCACGGTGCCGGTGATGCTGCCGAGCCCGCCGACGATGATGATGAGGAACGACATGAGGATGGGCTCGAGCCCCATGCCGGGGTTCAGCGAGTAGATCGGGGCCACGAAGGCGCCGGCGACCGCGGCCAGCACGAAGCCGAGCGCCACGCTCAGCGAGGCCACCCGGTTGGCGTTCACCCCGAGCATGCGGGCGGTCTCCTCGTCCTCCTCGATGGCGCGCATGGCCAGGCCCACCCGGGTGCGATACACGAGCCAGTAGAGCGCGGCAACCAGCACCACCGCCACGCCGGCGGCGAGGAGGCGCTCGCGGGGCAGCCGGATCCCGAACAGATCGACGATCCCGGGCAGATAGGAGGGCACGCTCTTTTCCTGGATGCCGAAGGCGATCCAGCCGATGGACTGGATCACCAGCGAGATGCCGACCGAGGCCACGACGAGCTGGAGCCACTGGCCGCGCAGCACGCGGAAGATGCCGCGCTCGATGCAGAGCCCGAGCAGCAGCGCGAGCGCGACGATGACGACCAGCGTGGGCACGAGCGCGAGGCCGGCCATCACGTGGAGGTAGAGCACCGCCATCGCGCCCAGCATGTAGATCTCGCCGTGCGCGAAGTTCACGATGTGGAGGATGCCGTAGATGAGCGTGAGCCCGAGGGCCACGAGGACGTAGAGGATCCCGGTGAGCACGCCGATGGCCAGCCCCTGGGCGAGCAGGGGCAGGTACACCTCCACGTCAGTCGAACTTGCCGGTGCGCACGTCGAACGGCTCCCACTTGCCGTCCTTCAGGATGGCGGCCGGGATGGGCAGGATGATCTGCCGCTTGGCGCCGTAGGTCTTCTCACCGCCCCACGAAGCCGGCCCGAAGGGGTGCTCGGGATACGTGGACTGGGCGAGCGCGTCGGCCACCTTCTTGGTGTCGAACGTGCCGGCCTTCTGGATCACGTCCACGACCCACTTGGTGGCCGCGTAGGCCTCCCACATCGTCCCGGGCGCCGCCTCGCCGTACTTCTTCTGGTGGCGGTCGGCGAGCTGCGCGTAGAGCTGGGTGGGGGGCTTGGCCCAGATGCGGAGCGCGATGATGTTGTCGCCCGCCTTGCCCGCGATGTCGGAGATGGCCTTGGCCTCGAGCACCGCGGTCGAGTTGAGGAAGTAGCCGGTGAAGCCCAGCTCGCGGGCCTGCTTGGCGATGAGGGCGATGGATCCGGTGGGCGAGCCGTCGGTCTCGATGAAGTCCGGCTTGTGGGCGATGAGGCGCAGCAGCGCGGGGCCGAAGTCCTTGGCGCCCCGCTCGTAGTACTCCTCGGCCACGAGCTGCACGCCCTTGGCTTTCATGGCCTCGACCTGCGCCTTGACGACCTTCGCATCGTTCTTGCCCAGCTCGTCGTTGGGCCCGAGGGTGGCCACCCGCTTGACGTTGAGCCGCTCGATGATCGGTTGCAGATGCGTCTGGTAGAGCTGGTCCGACGAGGCCATGATGCGGAACACCGTCGGGTTCTCGCCGTTGGTGATCTGCCGCCCGGCGGCCGCGAAGGCCAGGTCGAGGAAGCCGGTCTCGCGGATGATCGGCAGGATCGGCGGGTGCACGCCCGCGCCGATGATGACGCCGTACTTCACGCCGTCGTTGTAGACCGCGCGGTTCATGGCCGCCACCGTCTTGCCCGGGTCGTAGACGGTGTCGTAGGTCACCACCTCGACCTTGTACTTCTCGCCCGCCACCGTGAAGACGCCGACGTCCTCGGCCGCGAACTCCATGCCCCGCTGCACGCCCAGGCCGAAGGCGGCGGCCGGACCGGACACCGGGACGATGGCTCCCATCTTGACGGGCTTCTGGGCGTGGGCCGACGGCGGCAGCCCGAGGACCACGCTCAGGGCGACGATCGCGAACAGGACCAGGAAGCGGCGGGGAGCGGTCATGGCATTCTCCTTTTGCTGCGGCGCAGCTCGTCGGTGGCGCGTCGGTCGAGGGCGGGTGGATCGGCGGCGGTCACGACGACACCGTAGTCGCGCTCGGCGTCGGCGGCCGTGAAGTACCCGCGCGCCACGTCCCGCGCCACCAGTGCCGACTCGCGCTGCCATGGATCGCCGTACCCACCGCCGCCCGGCGTGCGCACGGAGATGGTGTCGCCGGCGATCACCCGGATGTCCTCGTCCTTCGAGAGATGCGGGGAGACGTAGTCGCCCCCCTGGCGGGTCACGACCACCTCGTTGGGCGCGCCGTCGCGGCCGCCGAAGAGGCCGGGCGGCCCGAAGCGGCCGTGGTCCATGAGGAACGAGAGCAGGGCCTCGCCTCGGCGGATCCGGATCTTGTAGTCCACGCCGAAGCCGCCGCGCGTCTTCCCCGCCCCGCCCGAGCGCTCGCGCAGGGCGTAGCGCTCGAACAGGATCGGGTAGTGCTGCTCGAGCACCTCGGTGGGCTGCGTCTTGGAGATGCCGATGGTCGAGCAGCCGTTGGTGAGCCCGTCGCCGTCGGCGCTGCCCCCGTAGCCGCCGCCGCTGAAGACGTACATGATGTAGTGCCGCTCCTTCAGCGGGTCGTGGCCGCCCAGCGTGAGGTTGCCGCTGGTGCCGGCGGGGGCCGCGAAGAGATCGTCGGGAATGGCCTGCGCCAGCGTGGTGAAGACCGACTCCGCGATGCGCGAGCTGACCTCGGCGGCGCAGCCCGAGACCGGCCGCGGGTAGCGCGCGTAGAGGAAGGTCCCGTGCGGGTCGGCGATGTGCAGCGGCTCGAAGCAGCCCGCGTTGATCGGCACGTCGGGGAAGACGTGCTTGATGGCCAGGTACACCGCGGCCTTGGTGGTGGCGATCACGCTGTTGAGCGGCCCCCGGCACGGCCCGCTCGACTCCGAGAAGTCGAAGTGCAGATCCGTGCCGTCTTTCCGCAACCGGAGGCTGATCCTCAGCGGGTCCGGGTCCACGCCGTCCGAATCCACGAAGGCTAGGCCCGCATAGGCGCCGTCCGGGATCTTGGCGATGTGCGCCCGCATCATCAGATCCGACCGCCGGCGCAGCTCGGCGATGCACGCGGTCACCGTCGCCCCACCGTACCGGTCGAGCAGCGCAGTGAGCCGCTTCTCCCCCACGGTCAGCGCGGCCACCTGGGCCTTGATGTCGCCGATGCGCTCCTCGGGGACCCGGATGTTGGCGAGGATGATGCTGAGGATGTCGGGCTGCATCACGCCTTCTCGGAAGAGCTTCACCGGCGGCAGCCGCAGGCCCTCCTGCTGGACCTCGGTGGCCCGGGTGGAGAAGCCGCCGGGGACCGAGCCGCCGGTATCGGGCCAGTGGCCGGTGTTCGAGAGATAGGCCCAGAGCTCGCCGCGGTAGAAGTACGGCTTCACCATCTTGACGTCCATCAGATGGGTGCCGCCGCAGTAGGGGTCGTTGACGATGAAGATGTCGCCGGGCCGGAGCGGCTCCCCGGCCGCCTTCACGTGGTCGATCACCGCGCGCGTCGTGAATTGCATCACGCCCACGAAGATGGGGAGCCCCAGCTCTCCCTGGGCGATGACCTCGCCGTTGTCCCGGGCGTAGATGCCGTCGGAGCGATCGAAGCCTTCGGAGATGACGGGCGAGAAGGCGGCCCGCTCGAAGGTGAGGTCCATCTCGCTCGCCACCTGCTGCAGGCCGTTCTGCACCACGACCAGCGTGACCGGATCGATCGCGTCCATCGCATTCATCGCATGCATGGGGGGCTAGCGCGAGACGCCGAGCTCGGCGCGCAGGTCCGCCAGCACGCGATCGCGGGTACGGGTCTGCCAGCGCACGCGCTGACCGATCGGGACGTTCTCGACCTCCGGCACAATCTTGAGCGCCGCGAACGTCGGGCCCGGCTGGGCCAGGATGGACGGCAGGCTCGCCTCGAAGTCCTCGAGCTTGTCGAAGGCGAACGCGCGCGGGTAGCCGGCCCCGCGGGCGATCACGTCGTACGCCACGTTCTTGGCGTTGGGCACCGGCTGCCCGCCGGTGGTGGCGTAGCACTCGTTGTCGAGCATGAAGTGGTAGAAGTTGGCCGGCGCCAGCTCGGCGACGGTCGGCAGGACGCCGAGGCTCATCAACAGGTCGCCCTCGGAGTCGAAGAGCACGACGCGGTCGGCCGGGCGGGCGAGGGCGAGCCCCAGGGCGAAGCCGGCGTGTCCGCCCATCGCGGGGTCGCCGACCGGCACGTCGCGGGTCGGTCGCGTGCTGATCTGCGCCCAGTGGCGGGCGCCGCGGCCCGGCACCACGATGGCGTCGCCGCGGTGGGCCTGGAAGATCCGGAGCATGTCGGCGGTCTGGAACACGGCGCCCTCCTAGCGATTGAACCCGTGATACTCGTCGGCCATGAGCACCGCCACCGGCCGCTGCGTGCGCCGCGCCTCCTCGAACGCGATGGAGATGCGTGGGGCGTCGGCCGAGGTCTCGACCAGGTAATAGGTGATGCCGAAGGCGTTGAGGAAGCGCTCGGTGTAGGTGGCCGCGGTGTCCGTGTTGACCCCGTGCCGGGTCCACCCCCGGTAGCCCACCATCATCACCACCGGGATCTGCAGCCCGATCGCCCAGCCGCGCAGCGAGTCGCCCGATTCCATGAGGCCGGTGTTCTGGATCAGGATGATCGGGGTCTGGCCCCCCGTCGCAAGCCCGGCCGCGACCGAGAACGCCAGCCCCTCCCGGCTGACCGGAACGAGCCGAAGCGACGGATCGGCCTGCATGAGCTGGTAGAGGAAGTTCGTCTCGCTGTCGGGTAGCCACACCACGTGGGTGACCCCGTTCTTCTTCATCTCCTCGAGCACGAGGTGCGGGCTGAGCTGCGCGTCCTGGGTTTGATTCATGGGGGTCGGGCTCATGGTCGACTGGCCTCCGGCGGCATCGCGGCGTCCAGGCCGCGAACCCTGATCTCGAGGTTGCCGAGCGCATCGACGCGCACCCGGTCCCCCGGCTCGATCACGGTGGTGGAGTCGAGCTGCTCGACGATGGCCGGCCCGACGAGCTCCGCGCCGACGCCGAGCTGTTCCCGGCGGAATACCGGCGTGTCCTGCCACTGCCCGTCGAACCAGGCGCGCCGGCGCGCGGCCGGCACCGCGCCGCCCACCGTCGGCTCCAGAGTGATCAAGCCCTGGAGCGACACCGGGCGGCGCCGTCCGATCACCGCGGTGCGCAGGCTCACGACCTGTGCGCGCATCTCGCGCAGCTCCACCTCGAAGCGCTCCCAGTAGGCGGCCTCGAAGGCGCGCATCAGATCCTCGCGCGCGAAGTCGGTCCGCTCGACCGGCACGGTCAGCACGTGGGTCTGCCCGACGAACTGCATATCCGCCTCGTGCTGGACGCTCACCGTCTCGACCTCGACCCCTTCCGAGGCCAGCATCCGGCGCCCCTCGTCCACCTGGGCCCCGAAGATGCGGTGCGCCTCGGCCAGGTCCAGGCGCAGCACGCCCTGGTTGACCGTCTTCACGAAGTCGTGACGCACGTCGGCCACCAGGCAGCCCAGCGCCGAGGTGATCCCGGGCCGGGCCGGCACCAGCACCCGGGGAATCGCCAGCTCGCGGGCCAGGGCCACCGCGTGCAGCGGGCCGGCGCCGCCGAAGGCGAAGAGCACGAAATCGCGCGGGTCGTGGCCGCGCTGGAGCGACACCAGGCGGATGGCCCCGGCCATCTTGTCGTTGGCCACCCGCACGATCGCGCTGGCGACCTCGTCGGGGCCGAGGCCCAGATGCGCGCCGATCTTCTTGTCGAAGATCTCGCGGATGCGGTCGAGCCGGGCGGTCTGATCCACGCCAAGTAGCCCGGCCGGGTTGAGACGGCCGAGCAGCAGGTTGGCGTCCGTGATGGTGGGCTCCTCGCCCCCGCGCCCATAGCAGATCGAGCCGGGATCGGCGCCGGCGCTCTCGGGCCCGACCTGCAGGATGCCGGCCGAGTTCACCCGCGCGATGGAGCCGCCGCCCGCGCCGATGGTGTGGATGTCGATCATCGGCACGCGGACGGGCAGGCCGTAGCCCATCTCCTTGTCCGCGGTGAGCGCGGGCCGCCCGTCGCGGATGACGCCGACGTCGAAGCTGGTCCCGCCCATGTCGCAGGTGATGATGTTGCGGTGCCCGGCGGCCAGCGCGGTGTAGGCGGCGGCCTTCACGCCCGCCGCGGGCCCCGACATCAGCGTGCTCACCGCGTGGCGCGCGGCCACGTCCACCGACATGGTGCCGCCGTTGCCCTGCATGATCAGCAGCTCGCGCCGGTAGCCCTGCCGGGCCAGCTCGCCGGCGAGCGTGCGCAGATAGCGGTCGATCACCGGCTGCACGAACCCGTTGATGGCCGCGGTCGTGCCGCGCTCGAACTCGCGGTACTCGGGCAGGAGCTCGGATCCCACCGTGATGTAGGCGTTGGGCCAGAGCGTGGCCGCGATCTCGCGAGCCTGCCGCTCGTGCGCGTCGTTCAGGTAGGAGTGCATGAAGTGAATGACGAGGGCCTCGACCCCCTGCCCCCGGAGACGCAGGACCGCCTCGCGCATCTGGCCCGTGGCCAGCGGCGTGACCACCAGGCCCTCGGCGTCGACCCGCTCGTCCACCTCGAGGCGGAGATCGCGCGGAATGAGCGGCTCGAACGTGCCCTTGAGCCCGTAAGGGGTCGGCCGCGTGCGCCGGCCCAGCTCGAGCACGTCGCGGAAGCCGCGTGTGGTGATGAGCCCGGTG
>DATMMH010000206.1:0-2629 GCA_035569855.1 Candidatus Dormiibacterota bacterium | reverse complement strand
CTCGCGCCTCCTCGTGCCCTCGTTTCTCTTGCGCCCGGATCTTACCACCGCGCCGCCGCCCCGGCCCCGCCTTGACGCGGACGCCGAGATCGCGGCACTATCGCGCGCGATGCCCCTCGCCCACCCGCAGTCCTCCTGATCCCGGACGATGCCCTCGAGCGCGCGCCGCCACGGGCTCCTGGCGCTGATCACGGTCGTCCTGGCCTGGGGGTTCACCTGGCCGGTCAACAAGATGGTGCTGCTGAGCCTCTCACCGATCTGGGCGGTCTCGCTGCGCTCCGCCATCGCCACCGTCGCGCTCTTCGTGCTCCAGGCCGCGAGCGGCCGGCTCGCCCTGCCGGCGCGCGGCGACCTGCCGGTGCTGCTCAGCATCACGCTGCTCCACATGGTCGGCTTCACCCTGCTCTCGAGCTGGGGCCTGGGCCTCGTGCCCACCGGGCGCACCGTGGTGCTCGCCTACACCACGCCGCTCTGGGTCACTCCCGGCGCCGCCCTCTTCCTCGGCGAGCGCCTCACGACGCGGCGGGCGATCGGCGTGCTGGTCGGCCTCGCGGGCCTCGTCACCCTCTTCAACCCGCTGACCTTCGACTGGAGCGATCACCGGATCGTCCTCGGCAACCTCGCCATCCTGCTCGCCGCGCTGCTCTGGGCCGCGAGCATCCTCCACATCCGCGCCCATCGCTGGGTCTCGAGCCCCTTCGCCCTGATCCCGTGGGAGACGCTGCTCGCCACGCTCACGCTGACCCCGATCGCACTCGGATCGACGTCGCTCGCGACGGTCGACTGGAGCCCGTCGTTCGTGCTGCTGCTCTTCTACCTGGGCACCGTGGGCACCGCGCTGGCGTATTGGGCGGTGGCGACCGCGAGCCGCCTCCTCCCCGCGGGGACGACGTCGCTCGGCCTGCTCGCCTCGCCGGTGGTGAGCGTGATCACCGCCACCGTCTGGCTCGGCGAGCCTCTCTCGCTCGCTCTGGTCGCCGCGGTCATCCTCGTCCTCGGCGGCGTCGCGATCGGCACCACGGAGCGCGCCGACGGCCGGAGGGCGACTTGACAGCCCCTCCCGCGCGGCCCCATTCTCGCGCCATGAGCGATGACCGGACCGTCCCCGACGAAAGGCCGCCGTCGAAGGCCGAGCTGCTCCGCGCGCTCGCGGAGAGCCGCGACGAGGTCGTCGCCCTCGTGCGCTCGCTCCGGCCCGCGCAGCTCGAGGAGGGGCGCTACGAGAACGGCTGGAACGGACGGCAGATCCTGGCCCACATCGCGTCGATCGAGTGGAGCTACCCGCGGCTGATCGAGATCGCGCGCACCCAGCCCCCGCCCGCCGAGGACGCTCCGCCAACCCGCACGATGAAGGGCGGCAACGACGCCTACAACGACCGCCAGGTCGCCAAGCGCGCGCACCTGACCGTCCCCGAGCTGCTCGCCGAGTTCGAGACCAACCGCGCCGCGACGATCCGCTCCGTGCAGGAAGCGGACGAGGCGCTCTTCGCGCGCCGGATCCGCTCGGCGGGCGGGGTGGTCGGGCCGCTCGCCGCCGTCTTCCACCAGGTCGCGGTGGCCCACGTGCTCGGCCACGCGCGCGATATCTCCGGAGACCAGAGACATCATGGCTGACACGACCGCGCGGGGCCCGCTCCACGACGTCAAAGTCCTCGACATGACCGAGCACATGGCGGGTCCCTACTGCACGATGATCCTCGCCGACATGGGCGCGGAGGTGATCAAGCTCGAGCGGCCCGGCGCGGGCGATTCTTCTCGAGGGATGGGTGACGGCACCGAGCGCAATCCCTACTTCCGCTACATCAACCGCAACAAGAAGAGCCTCACCCTCGACTACAAGGGCGCGCGGGGCCGCGAGATCCTCCTCAAGCTGATCCCCGCGGTGGACGTGCTGGTGGAGAACTACCGCGCGACCGTGATGGATCGCGCCGGGCTCGGCTGGGACACCATGACCCGGTTGAACCCGCGCTTGATCTACGCCCAGCTCTCCGGCTTCGGCTCCGACGGCCCCTATCGCGAGAAAGGCGGCTTCGATCTGATCGCGCAGGGCATGGGCGGCATCATGCACGTCACCGGCGAGCCGGACGGCCCGCCCACCTCGGTGGGGCTGCCGATCTGCGATCTCGGCACCGGGATGTGGGGTGCCCAGGGCGTGCTGGCCGCGCTCTACGAGCGGCAGCGCACCGGCCGAGGCCAGAAGATCGAGTGCTCGCTGCTCGAGACCGCGGTCGCCTTCTCCTCCTGGACCAGCGCGGGCTGGCTGGCCGACCACGTGGAGCCGGTACGGATGGGCTCGCGCCACCGCCAGAACGCGCCCTATCAGCGCTTCGAGACGAAGGACGGCTACATGATGATCGGCGCGTCCGGTCAGTCCATCTGGGAGCGCTGCGCCCGCGCGCTCGGCCACCCGGAGTGGCTGGCCGACCCACGCTTCGCTCGCGGGCCGGAGCGGAGAAAGAATCGGTTCGCGTTGGAGAAGGAGATCGTCGCGGTCCTGGTTACCGCGCCCACCGCGCACTGGACCAAGGTGCTCGACGACGCGGGGGTGCCGTGCGGCCCGGTCTACAACTACGAGCAGCTCTTCTCCGATCCGCAGGTGAAGCACCGCGAGATGGTGGTGCACGCCGAC
>DATMMH010000205.1:0-2276 GCA_035569855.1 Candidatus Dormiibacterota bacterium | reverse complement strand
CGTCCACCTCGCTCTCGAGCACGTGGCGGCGGACGTCCAGCGGTCGCCCCCGGAGATCCTTGCGGCGGGCGTAGAGGCAGTCGAAGACCATCAGCATCGGGGGCGTGGCCGTCTGATCCTTCGGCCGGCCGCGCAGCCACTCAAAACGAGAGACCAACCCCGTGTCGAACGCGGCGATCTCGCCGTCCAGGATCAGCGTGCGGGCCGGGAGGTCCCCCATCGCGGCGACGAGCCCCGGGAAGCGGCGCGTAAGATCGCGCCCGTTGCGGCTCACCAGGCGCACCCGGTCGGCGTCCTTGTAGGCCACCACCCGCCAGCCGTCGTACTTCTCCTCGTACACCCAGCCGGGGCGATGGAAGGGCTTGGCGATCTGCGTGGCGTGCATCAGGTCTACCGTGGGGAGCGGTTCGGCCATCCCGTCCAGTGTACCGATCGGGGCGAGGCCGACCGCGCTCTACAGATCGGGCCTTACGGGTTCGAGCCGGTGCGCGATGCCGGCGCCGCAATCGCACGTCATCCAGACGCGCTCAGGCTCGACGCCCGCCTCGAGATCCCCGCACCGGCGGTGCTCCTGCAGGAAGGCGTCCAGCGCGGCGAGCAGCTCGGGCATGGGCGCGAGACTAGCAGAGGGGCGATCGGTGCACTGCTAGGTCGTCACCGCGGTCCCCAGGTTCTCACCATCTCGTGCTGCGCCTCCTCCAAGGTCATCCGGCCCGCGCAGACCTCCCGGTGCAGGCGGAGCTCCTCGCGATCCTTGACCGCCGCCTCCGACCAGGCCTGGAGCCACACATTGTTCGGCGATGTGGGATGTCCGCCCAGCCCCAGCGGGATCAGGTGATCGAGCTCGTAGTCGCGGGGCGCGTCGGGAAGCCTCTCCGCCAGCTCGTGCTTGATGGCGTCCGTGACCGGTCGCGGAGGGCGCACCTGGGCTGTGTAGCCGCGCTGGCAGATGGTGTCGTGGATCGTGGCCTGGGTGACGTGGGGATCGACCGCGCCTGGGACGGGAGCCCGGTGGTAGTCCTGCGCCGCGGCCCGCGATAGGATCAACCCGGAGCTGAGCAGCGCGACCAGCCCCCGCAACCAGACCGTACGCCGCGCGGCGGCCACGATCCTACGGCCGTGCCCGCTCCTCGTGCCACGCGTTGTCACAGACCGAATGCAGGCGAATGACTCGGCCATCGGGATACGTGTAGCTCAGCATCGGCTGGGCCTCGCCGCAGACCACGCAGTGCTCCGTCGCCTGGAGGCCGACCCGAAAGGATGGCGAGGCGGCGCCCCCCTTCGGGCCCATCGGAGCCCCGGCCGGATGCTGGTGCGGTAGTCTTCGCCACGAGAGCAGCTCTCGGATCCGGGCGCGCAGCGCCGCTTCCTGCATATGCTCGGGTCTCCTCGGTCCCCTGCTTCTACTCAAGCACCGGTGAATTTCTGGCGGGGCCCTATGTTTTCTCCGTCCCGGAGGGGATCCGATCGTCGGGCGGGCGGCGCTGGCCCTGACGGGCGGCACTCGACACCTGTCGGCGTGGCGCGTACGGGGAGGCCCTGCGTTGGGACCCGCGCGGGCCAAGGTCTGGGCCGCGTGGCGGCCCAGCGTTCGTCGATCCGTCGAGTTCGCACGGTGCGTCACGACGCCGCGGAGGTGCGGTGGGGCGTTGGAGTCCGTTGACGGTGGGGCCGGTCTACAGGCCCGCCAGCAGCGCTCCGTCCTTCCAAACCATGACAATCGCGATGGCCAGTAGCGCCAGGGCTACGAGAAGGAAGGCGTGGGTCAGCGGCGACGGCCTTTCGTCGAGGATGTCGATCTCCCCGGGGTCCCCGACCAGGAGGAGCAGGGCGTCGAACACGGCCGAGCCCCAGCCTACCGCCCGCCGAGGAGCGCGCGCGCGAGGCCGCGAAACAGTCCCGGCATGCCGATACAGAGCGCCCAGGCCAGTAGGAGCACGACGGTGACGAGCGCGCCCATCGCGTGGCCGAGGCGAGACCGCCCGTACCAGCGAGCCGTTTTTGCCCCGCTCACATCGATCTCCTCCAGGCGATCCTCGAGCAGCGGGATCCGCTCATCGGCGGTTGGCCCCAGGTCATCCAGGCGTTCCCAGATCGGCGGGAGCTTACCCTCGGCGGCGAGGCGCATGTGGCGCTCGCGTGTCCCTTCCGCGCACTTCCGATCCTGCTCGTCCATGCTCAGTCTCGCTGTCGCGCCTCGATCGCCGCGGGCCACGCCGGAATGAGCCGTCTCATCAGAATGGTCCTCCACGTGCTCGACCGGATCGGGCCGGCCC
>DATMMH010000204.1:0-9721 GCA_035569855.1 Candidatus Dormiibacterota bacterium | reverse complement strand
GCGCGTCGTCCAGCGAGCGCCTTGACAGGCGGCCGCGGATGGCGTTCTACTGGCGGTGCGGTGAGGCATGATGGCTCATCGTGGTAGGTGCGTCATGGAGGTAGGGATGGACACGCCACCGGACCACCCAGTTGTGTCATCGGCGCGATAACAGGCCGCCGATGACGCCCCGGCAGCACGACAGCCTGTACTGAATCCCGACTCGTGCCGGGCCGCGCACCGGAAGGTGCGCACACACCTGAGGGACCAGCGGGCGGGGCGATTGTCCCGCCCGCCCCCTCACCCCACCGACTGCCAGCGGAGCGTCTCATCTACGATTCCCGCCGACGCGACCTGAGGCACGACGGTTCAGCGCACCAAGCACCCTTGGGCGCAGGAGGGCAACCCATGAGCGAGCGCACCGGCCTGGCATCATGCGGCGGCAGGACGAGACTCTCTCGGCGGACATTTCTGGCGGCGGCGGTGTCCGGCGTGGCGGTCACCGCCACGGGCCCCTTCGTCTGGGTTCGACCGGCCGGCGCGGCGGGCAAGGTCGTCATCCGCACGATCGGCGGGTCGTACGAGGAAGCCAACGTGAAGGCGATCTTCGAGCCATTCACGAAGGCCACGGGCATCGAGGTCGTGAAGGTGCCCGCCACGCTGGGCAAGCTCTTGGCCATGTACGAGTCGGGCAACATCGAGCTGGACGTCGTCGACGCGGGCGAGCTCGGCGTGCTCTCGCTGAGTCAGAAAGGCGCGCTCGACAAGATCAACTACCAGTCCTGGAAGCTGACTAACCCGAACGACTTCGACCCCGCGGTCCGTCGCGACGACATGATCGCCGACATCTACTTCTCCTCGGTCCTCGGCTACAACTCTCAAACGTTCCCCACCGGCAAGCAGCCGCGTAACTGGGCGGAGTTCTGGGACCTGAAGAAGTTCGCCGGCCCCCGGATGCTGGCCGATATGGCGTCGGGCGCCATCGACCTGGAGTTCGCGCTGCTGGCCGATGGCGTGCCCAAGGACAAGCTCTACCCGATCGAGGTCAATCGCGCCTTCAAATCGCTCGATCGGGTGCGCCCGGGGATCCGCAAGTTCTGGGACACCGGGGCGCTGTCCGCGCAGATGCTGACGGACCAGGAGGTCGTGCTCGGCAGCATCTGGAACGGGCGGCTCCAGGCGGTGGCCGACAAGGGGGCCCCGCTGGCGATCGAGTGGAACGAGGCGATGCTCCAGACGCAGTACTGGGCCATCCTCAAGGGCGCCAAGAATCTCGAGAACGCCCAGCGCTTCATCGAGTTCGCCTGCCAGCCCCAGATCCAAGCTGCCCACGCGCAGCTCATTCCGTACGGCCCCACCAACCGGCAGGCGTTCAAGAGCATTCCGGCCGCGGTCGCGGCCCGGCTCCCGTCGAGCGCGGAGAACCGGCAGAAAGCGTTCCTGCAGAACGGCCAGTGGTGGGCGGACAATCGCGCCCTGGTCAGCGAGCGGTGGTCGCAGTGGCTCCTCCAGAGAGGGTAGGGGCCGCGATTTTGCGGCCGAGTGACTAGACGCGCGGCCGCCCGTCGGAGCTGATGTTGGCAGCGTCCGTGAGCGCGTAGCGTGCGAGCTCTACGCCGTTCACAAACCAGACGCCACCCGTGTCGCGCATCGCGTCGACGAGTTGCTGGAGCATGTTGAGTCGCGAGGGACGCCCCGTGTACTGCGGATGCAAGATGAGCATCGTCAGGCCGCCGAGGGCGTGAATGCCGCGAAACTCGTCGCGCCAGACCGAGAGGACCGCCGACGGCGGGAAGATCTGGCGGTAGAGATTCGGTCGCAACCCGAACGCGAAGAACGGACCGTCGTCGAGAATCCACGACGCCGGCAGCTCCACAAGGGCCGGCGTGTTCTCATGGCGGTAGGGCCACAGCGAGTCCTGCAGGTTGCTCGCGTAGAGAAAGCCGTGCTTCGCGAGCAGGCCCGCGGTCGCGTGCGTGATCTCATAGAGGGGCGCGCGGTACCCAACGGGCCGCACGCCGGTGAGGTCGGCGAGGATCTTCGAGCTGCCCGTCAGGATCGCCTCTTCTTCGGCGGACGACTTCCCCTCGAGCGCTTCGTGCAGATACCCGTGATGGCCGATCTCATGGCCGCGACGATGAATCTCGGCGACGACGTCCGGCCAGCGCTCGGCCGTCCAGCCCGGCACGAAGAACGTCGACGTCAGGCGGTTGCGGTCGAGGAAGTCGAGGATCAGGGGCACGCCGACTTTTGGTCCATACGCGCCCTGCGACAGGACGCTGAGCCGGTCGATGTTCGCCGGGTCGCGCGAGAGCCAGGCCGTCTCGGCATCGAGGTCGAATGTGATGCACACGGCAGACGTCACCCCGGGCGGCCACGTAATCGGGGCCTTCATCGTCACGCCTCGGTCAGCGCGCGTGGACACCGGGTGAGGACTTCGCAGCCGGTTTCGGTGACGCGCACCGTCTCGCTGAAGCCGACGGAGCCGAGTCCGGGGAGCAAGAGGTACGGCACGAGATGCAGGGTCATGTTGGGCTGAAGAATCGTGGGCGAGCCGGCATCGAGGCTGACCCCGCCGCGCTCGATCCACGTGAGGAATTCGATTCCAATACCGTACCCGGCGCGATGGAGGAAGAACTGCTCGCAGCCTTCCTTGGCGACCGCGTCGCGCGTCGCGCGGTAGACCTCGGACGCGGGGATGCCGGCGTGCACCGCCGCGATGGCGGCGGCCAATCCCGCGAGGGAGGCATCGGCCGCGCGCCGCAGCGGCTCGCTCGGGGGCCCGACGATGGCCGTGCGGATCAGGGCCGCATCGTAGTGCCGCACGTTTGCGCCCATCTCCAGAAACACGACGTCACCGCGCGCCAAAGTCTTGCCGAGCCAGGTGGCATGGGCGAGCGCCGAGCGCGGCCCGGCCGTGATGTACGTGGGATTTCGGACGAAGTGGCTGCCGGCGAGAATGCGAGCCGGGAAGACGACCGCGGCGATCTCGCGCTCGTTGGCGCCGTCGCGAATGGCGGCAAGGCCGGCGCCCATGCCGGCGGCGACGGCGACCGCGGCCTGGCGCATGTAGGCGATCTCGGCCGGGGACTTCACCGCGCGCTGCAGCTCAACAAGTCCGGAGACGTCGATGAGGGTGGCGCGCGGCAAGGCCTGCCGGAGGCCTTCGAAGAGACGCACGGTGAGCCACGGCACCGCCTTCTCAACGCCGAGGGGCTTGTCGGCGAGCCCGAGATCGCGGAGCGCCACGGCGAGCGCGTCGGCGGGATCTTGGTCGTCGCGATAGCTCCGACACGCGAGCTGGTAGGCCGCTGCGGCGTTGCCTTCTTCGAGCCGCCGGGTGACGAGCACCGGAGGGGCCGAGCGCGGGAGAATCAACGTCTGGGGGAACGAGTGAAAACCGGTCGTCTCGTAGCCGGTGACGTAGTACTGGTTCTCGGGTCCGGAGAGCAGGACGGCATCGAGCCCGCGCTCTTCCATGCGCGCGCGGAGCGTCGCCTGTCGGCGCTCGTACTCGGTCGCGTCGAACGGAAGCCAGGAATCAGCCATAGGGGTCGCCATGGTCCAGCACGCGCCCCCGCCTGTCAAGCCACGGGTGGTGTATCCTCACGCCACTTGCCTCGCCGGGGAGAGGAAGGCCATGAGTGACAGCAAGGAACAGCTCGGGAAGTGGATCGATGAGGACCGCGACAAGATCATCGCGTTCCTGTGCGGCTTCGTGCGGGCGAAGAGTCCGAACCCGCCGGGGGACACGACGCTGGCCGCGGCGCACGTCACGCAGTTCCTGAGCGCGAACGGGCTGCCCTTTCGGGTGATTGCGCCGGACGCGAGCATGCCGAATATCGTCGGGTCGTTCGACACGGGCCGGCCTGGGCCTCACCTCGTGCTGAACGGCCACATGGACGTGTTCCCCGCTGACGCCACGGCCGAAGGATGGACGCAGGATCCGTGGGGTGGCGCGATCGCGCACGGGAGGATCTACGGACGCGGCGTCGCCGACATGAAGGCGGGGACGTCCGCGTCGATCTTTACCTACTACTATCTCTACCGGATACGCGAGCGGCTGAAGGGCAAGCTCACGCTCACCGCGGTCTCCGACGAGGAGACATTCGGGCCGTGGGGTGCGCGCTACTTGATGGAGCATCATCCGGAAGTCCAGGGCGACTGCTGTCTCAACGGCGAGCCGAGCAGCCCGCTGACGATCCGTTTCGGCGAGAAGGGCCCGTTCTGGGTGAAGTTCACGCTGCGGACGAAGGGTGCGCACGGGGCGTACACTCATCTGTCGCCGAGCGCGACGAAGCAAGCGGCGCGGCTGATCCTCGACCTCGAGGAGCTCACGACGCTTCAGCCCGCGGTGCCCATCGAGGTCGCGGATGCGCTCGCCGGCGCCGCCGCGGCCATCGACGAGGCCCAGGGTCCCGGGGCGAAGGATGTCGTCCAGCGGGTCACGCTGAACATCGGGGTCATTCACGGCGGGGTCAAAGTGAACATCGTGCCCGGCACGTGCTGGTTCGAGGCCGACATCCGCATCCCGCCGGGCCTGGGCAAGGAGGAGATCGTGCGGAAGATCCGCGAGATCGTGGCGCGCTATCCGGAAGCGACGTTCGAGGAGATCAACTACAGTGCGCCAAATGTCTGCGATCCGAACCACGAGATGATGGGCATCCTGCGCGCCAACGCCCGGGCGCTCGGCCGACCCGATCCGGCGCCCATCGTGAGTCTCGGCGGCACGGATGCCCGCTTGTGGCGCCAGCGCGGAATTCCCGCGTTCGTGCACGGGCCGTTTCCGCGCGGCATGGCACAGGCCGACGAGCATGTGGAGATCGAGGAGTTTCTGCACGTGGTCCGCATGCATGTGCTCTCGGCCTTCGACTATCTGGCGCGCTGAACGCCGCGTCGAGACGACCCGGCGCGCCGACATGCCGGGCTCCCGCGGGGACGCACGAGGTCGATCCCGGCTATCCGGCCCAGCGTTTCAGATAGTCTGGCCAGACCTCGGGGTTGACCAGCCGGGCGGGCAGCGCGCCGTCGAGCCACGTCAGCAGGCTGTCGACCACAGCATCACTCATCCGGCCGAACCCCTGAAGGGTATTGCCGCCGAGGTGCGGACTCACGAGCACCTGGGGCAGCCCCACGAGGGGATTTGCCCGCGGTGGCTCGTCGGCGAACACGTCGAGCGCCGCCCCGCGTAGGCGCCCGCCGGTGAGCGCCCGGTGGAGCGCGGCGTCGTCGACGATGGCGCCGCGCGCTGTGTTCACCAAGCAGGCCCCGGGCTTCAGGAGCCGGAGCTCGCGCTCGCCGATCATGCCCCGCGTCGCGTCCGTCAGCGCGGTGTGGAGGCTCACGTAGTCCGACTGCTGCAAGACTTCGTCCAGCGTGACGAACGAGACCTCGGTCCACACCCCGTCCGGCACCGGCGAGCGATTGTACGCGAGGACGCGCATGCCGAGTCCGTGGCCGAGCGCCGCCACCCGGCGGCCAATCGCGCCGAATCCCACGAGGCCGAGCGTCTTGTCGCCGATCTCCTCGCCCACCATGGTGGGCGCCCAGCCGCCACTCCGCACGATGGCGTCGGCGCGCACGACGTCCCGGCTGAGGGCGAGGATGAATGCGATGACCAGCTCGGCGACGGCATTCGCATTGGCCCCGGGCGTGTTCACCACCGGAATGGCGAGCCGCGTGGCGGCGGCCACGTCCACGTGGTCCACACCGACCCCGTGAACCGCCACGAGGCGCAATCGTGTCGACGCGCGCAAGGTCGGCTCCGTCACCCGTTGCAGGCCGACGATCCAGGCGTCGGCCGTCCGGACCAGGTCGGTGAGCCCGGTTTCGTCGGCCACGTCCGGCCGCCGGGTGAGCACGCAGCCCCGCGCTTCCAGGCGCGCCACCGCCTGGGGGGAGTAGACCCCGAACATTGGCGAGCTGACCAGGATCTCCAAGGCGGCCCCCGGCCCGGCTAGGTGAGCAGATTGCGGGCGAGCTGCGTGTAGACCTCGATGGCCGTGAACCACTGGGAGAGCGAGACGTGCTCCTCCGGCTTGCCGGTGGCGGCGGCGAACCGATTCTCCCCCTGCCAGCGCTTGGCCACGTAGGGACCGAACATGGCCGTCTGAATGCCCGCTCGCGCCAGCCAGTGCGCGTCCTCGAGGCCGGACGTGCACCCGATGCCACTCTCGTCCCCCGTGACGTCGCGGAAGGCCCGCCGGCACTCCCGCACGATCGCGCTGGCCGGGTCGATCTCGAGCGCGGGTACGGCCAGGGTGCGCGTGAGTTCGAAGGTCCAGGGCTCGGAGTCCCGGGCGCGCACGCCCTCGATGACGTCCCGGATCTCGGCCTCGACGGAGTCGAACTCCTCCCCGGGCACCGTGCGGCGGTCGAAGGTCAGCCGACAGCGGGCCGCGACCAGGTTCTCCTTGGCGCCACCTTCGATGCGACCCAGGTTGATGCTGGGGGAGGGCAGCATCGCGTGCGTGCGCTTGGCATAGACGGGGCCGAGGGTCCGCGTGAGTTCCTGGATGACGGCACTGACCTTGGCGATGGCGTTGACCCCGAGCCACGGCCGGCCGCTGTGGGCAGGCTCGCCATGCACGGAGAGCGTGAACCACATCATGCCCCGGTGCGCGACGAAGACATCGAGGCCGGTGGGCTCGCAGACGACGGCATAGTCGCCCACGAGCTTCTTCTGCGCGAAGAGGTACCCGGTGCCCTTGACGCCGCCCGAGACCTCGTCGGGCACGGCTTGGAGCACCACCGTGCCGCGCAAGCGCGGCTGCCGCGCGAGCGCCTCGCCAGCCAGGACGAACGCGGCCACGCCGGCCTTCATGTCGTGCACCCCGTTGCCGTAGAGGCGGTCGCCGTCGATCTCGGCGCCGAACGGATCGTGGGTCCAGCCGGGGCCGACGGGCTGCACGTCCGTGTGGCCGTTGAAGATCAGCGTGGGGCCGCCGCCCGTCCCGCGCAGCGTGGCGAGCAGGCAATCACGGCCGGACTCGGCCCCGAGCCGTTCGATCTCGAAACCCAGGGGCACGAGTCGCGCCTGGATGAGATCCGCGGCGAGGCTCTCGTGACCGGGCGGGTTCACGGTGTCGAGCCGCACCAACGCCTGCAGGAAGGCGATCGCGTCACGGGAATCCACGGACGGACGGGACATGTCGGTCTCCTCTCAGTTGCCTTGGGGGTCGAGGGCATCGCGCAGGCCGTCGCCCAGGAGGTTGGCCGCCATCACCGTGAGCATGATGGCGACCCCCGGGTACACGGACAGTTGCCAGTCGGTCAGGAGATAGGCGCGGGCGTCGCTCAGCATCATGCCCCAGCTCGGGAATGGCGGCTGGACGCCCAGGCCCAGGAAGCTCAGGGTCGCTTCGAGCAGGATGAGGTTAGCGAACTCCACCGTGGCAAGCACCGTGATGGGCGCCAGCGTGTGCGGCAGGATGTGACGGATCAGCACAGAGGCCGGGCCGGCCCCGCTCGCCAGCGCCGCCTGGACGAACTCGAGCGGCTTGGTCGCCAGCACCGAGGCGCGGACCACCCGCGCGAACACGACCCAGCTCCGGAGCGCCAGCACGAGCACGAGATTGGACAGGCTGGAGCCAAAGAAGGCAATCACGGCGATGGCGAGCAGGAGATAGGGGAAGGCGAGCTGGATGTCGGCCGTCCGCATCAGCACCGTGCCGGGCCAGCCGTCGAACCAGCCCGCGAGCAGGCCGACCAGCGTCCCGATGAGCGCCCCCGCGAGCACGCCGACCGCGCCGACCAGCAGGGAGACCTGGGCGGCGTAGATCAGGCGGCTCAGGACGTCGCGGCCGAGCTGGTCCGTCCCGAGCAGGAACCGCCGACCCTCATCAGTGGAGAAGGCGGGGCGCAGGCGGCGGGCCGAGCGCTGGTCGTCGTAGTGCGCAGGGGCCAGGGCCGGCGCGGCGTAGGCGACGAGGGCGAACAGCGCCAGGATCAGTGCGCCCGCCATCGCCGCGGGGTCGCGCAGGAGGCGGCGCCCGCTCCGGCTCCCACGGCCGCGCCGGACGGAGACCGGACTCGTCCCCTCGACGTCGCCGGTCAGCATGCGCGCGCCGTCAGCGCTCACGGCTCCCGGATCCGCGGATCGAGCACGCCGTAGAGCAGGTCGACCAGCAGGTTGGTCACGATGTACACCGTGGCCACGACGAGCACCGCCGCTTGCACGACCGGGTAGTCCCGCTTGTAGACGGCGTCGAGCACGAAGGTGCCGACCCCCGGCCACGCGAAGACCGACTCGGTGACGATGGCGCCGGCGAGGGCCCCGCCGAACTGGAGGCCGAGCACGGTGACGATGGGGATGAGCGCGGCGCGCAGCATGTGCTTGGCGATGACGGTGCGCTCGCGCAGGCCCTTCGCGCGCGCCGTCCGCACGTAGTCCTGGCGCCACACGTCGAGCAGGCTCGATCGGGTCATGCGGGCCAGGAGCGGCAGCATGTAGAGCGACAGCGTCACCGCCGGCAGCACGAGATGGCGCCAGCTCTCGCGGCCCGACACCGGCAGCCAGCGGAGCTGGACCGCGAAGATCAGGATGAGGAGGATCCCGACCCAGAACGTGGCCATGGACTGGCCGGTGAGCACGCCGATCATGGCGAGGCGGTCCAGGAGCGAACCGCGGCGGATGGCCGACAGTACGCCAACGGGGATGCCCACGCCCACCGCGATCAGCATGCCGGCCACCGTCAGCTCGATGGTGGCGGGGAGCCGCTCGAGCACCAACGCGATCGCCGGGCTGCCGTCGACCAGGGAGCGGCCCAGGTCGCCGCGCGCGGCGTCGCCGACGTAGCGGAGATACTGGACCGCGAGCGGCTGGTCGAGCCCGTGCTGTCGGCGGAAGAGCGCGCGGTCCTCGGGTGTCGCCGTCTCCGGCAGCAGGAGCTGCGTCGGATCCCCCGATACGCGGACCAGCAGGAACACGACGAGCGTGACCCCGAGCAGGGTCGGCACGAGCTGGAGGAGGCGGCGCCCCAGGTAGAGCAGCATCGGTGTCGGTGGGCGGGCGGCGGGGACCGGCCGGCGGATCCGGCCCCCGCGCCCGCGAGCGGGCTACTTGTAGAGCAAGGTCAGCGACGTGTTGCCGGCGAAGGCCTGGAAGCTCCAGTCCGTCACCGCGCGCTTACCCCACACCGAGTCCTGGGCGTGGACGTAGATATAGCCCGGATCCTCCACCATGACCCTGTAGATCTCCTGGTAGATCTTCTCGCGCGCGCCCTTGTCGAGCGTCTGGCGCGCCTTGATGATGAGCTTGTCGAGCTCCTCGCTGCCGGACCACTTCTGCGTGGTGGACTGGGCCTGGATGCCCGCGAGGATCGTGTCCGAGTCGTAGCAGCGCGACCACCGGATCATGCCAACCTGGAAGGTGCCGGTGTTCTGGTTGGCGAGGAGCTGGTTCACCTCGATCAGGTTGAGCTTGGCCCGGATGCCGACGGCTCGGAGCTGGTTGGCGAGCGTCTCCATGATCTCGGCGTCCTTGAGCCAGCACCCGCGGCAGAAGTTCCAGGTGAAGTCGACGCCGGTGGCGAAGCCGGCCTCGCGGAGCAGCGCCTTGGCCTTCTCCGGATTGTAGCCGGCGGCCTTCGCCGCCTCGGCGTTGTAGCCCATCTGCCGGACGCCGAAGGGCCCCGTCCGCGGTTCGCCGAAGCCCTGCAGCACGTCCCGCACGATGGCCTCGCGGTCGATCGCGAAGTTGATCGCCTGGCGGACCCGCCGGTCCTTGAGCGGTGTGTCGGCC
>DATMMH010000203.1:0-10982 GCA_035569855.1 Candidatus Dormiibacterota bacterium | reverse complement strand
GCGCTTCTCGCAGAGCGCCGGTCCCCAGCCCTTGATGTTGTTCTGGTAGAACAGGTCCGGGATCTCAGGCCTGGACCCACTGGGCTGCATCATCGCGGCCGCGACCACGCGCTCCGGGGCCCGCCTGATGAGGTTGTGGATCATCGGCCCGCCGATGCAGAAGCCCATGACCAGGAACTCCCGGATGCCGAGGTGGTCCATCAGCCCGAGCTGGTCGTCGGTGTAGGCGTCCCAGGGGCGGTCGATCTCCAGCGGTCCGCTGGACCGGCCGGGGTTGGCGTTGCGCAGGTCGGCGCAGATACAGCGGAAGTCGTCCTTGTACCTCTCCATCGGGTTGAAGGGCGAGGCCGTCTGCCAGGATGACTGGGCCGAGTTGAGCCCGCCGCCCGGGATGAGCAGGAGCGGGAACCCGGAGCCGACCTCTTCGTAGTGGATGCGGACGGGGCCTCTTTCGTAGAACGGCATGCCGATTCTCCTCTCGCCTCGCGGGTCTAGGAATTTCGAGCACCCTTTCGCCATCGTCGCCCCGCCCCGCCGGGCACCACGATCGCGCCCCCGGCGGGCGAAGTCAAGCGGCCCCGGGGGGCGGAGAGCGAGGACAGGCGGTATACTGGCCGGGCGATGCAGTTCCAGCTCCGCAAGATCGGCCACGTCGTGCTCAACGTCACCGATCTCGACCGCGCGGTGGCCTTCTATACCGGGGTCCTCGGGCTCGAGGTGAGCGACCGGTACCCGGACACCATGGTGCCCGGCGGCATGGTCTTCCTGCGGGTGAACACGGACCATCATGGCGTCGCGCTCGTCGGCGGCGCGGCCAAGAGTGAGCGGACCACGCTGAACCACTTCGCCTTCGAGGTCGGGTCGCTCGACGAAGTCTTCCGGGCTCGCACGTGGCTGCGCGAGCGGAGCGTGTCCATCCACTTCGAGGGCCGCCGGCGCGCCGGCTGCCAGATCGCCATCGAGTTCCAGGACCCAGACGGCAACAACCTCGAGATCTACTGGAATATCGACCAGGTGGGCACCGAGGGCGCGGTACGTCCCGCCGGCGAGTGGCGTCCGGCGAAGACGCTGGAGGAGGCGGTGGCCAACCCGGTCAAGGGCCAGACCCTGCCGCGGCGCGACTGAGGGCTGCCATGGCGTACTGGTTGTTGAAGTCCGAGCCCGAGGATTGGTCGTGGGCCGAGCAGGTCGCGAAGGGCCGCCAAGGCGCGGAGTGGACCGGAATCCGCAACTTCTCGGCCCAGAAACACCTCCGCGCCATGAAGAAGGGTGAGCAGGCGTTCTTCTACCACACCGGCAAGGAGCGCGCGATCGTGGGCATCGTCAAGGTGATCGCGGAAGCGCACCCGGATTCGACCGATCCGGCCTGGCGCTCCATCGATGTCGCCGCGGTCGAGCCGCTCCCGACGCCGGTCGGCCTCGATCGGATCAAGGCGGACAAGCGCTTCGCCGGCATGGCCCTGGTCAGACTGGCCCGGCTGTCGGTTCAGCCCGTGACCGACGCCGAGTGGCGGCTCATCTGTCACATGGGGGGCCGCGGCTAGACCCACTCCTGCCGCGCCCGCTCGCGCAGCTTGACCTTCTGCACCTTGCCCGAGCTGGTCATCGGGAACTCGTGGACGAAGACGACGTGGCGGGGGATCTTGAAGCTCGCCACTCGCCCGCGGCAGTGCTCGATCACGTCCTGCTCGGACAGCGCGCAGCCGGCCGCCACCTGCACGAAGGCCACCGCCACCTCGGACAGCCTCGTGTCGGGTAGCCCGACCACCGACGCCGCATTGACGGCGGGATGCGTCATCAGGAAGGCCTCGACCTCCATGGGATCCACGTTCTCCCCGCCGATCTTGAGCATGTCCTTGTAGCGGCCGAGGAACCGCATGTGGCCGTCCGGACGCAACAGGCCCATGTCGCCGGTGTGAAACCAGCCGTCGCCATCGATGGCCCGCGCGGTCTCCTCCGGCCGCTTGTAGTAGCCCGGCGTGACGATGTATCCGCGGACCAGGATCTCACCCGGCACCGACACCGGCTGGTCGGCCCCCGTCTCCGGATCGACGATGCGCACCTCGTAGCCGGACCCGGGATAGCCGTTGGCCTCCACGCATTGCTCCTCGGTCGAGTCGAGGAAGGAGAAGGTCACGCCGATCCCGACCTCGCTCATCCCGAATCCGGTCATGAGATTGCCGAACGTCTTTCGGGCCCGACGGGCGATCGGGATGGAGCTCGACATGCCGGTGCCACAGATGCCGGTGCGCACGCTCGACACGTCCCGGGGGCTTCGGTCCTGGGCGTCCAGCAGCTCCTTGAAGTGCGTGTCGAAGCCGTGAATGATCGTGGCTCTCTCGCTGGCGATGAGATCGAGGCAGTGGCCTCCGTCGAAGGTCTCGGTCAGCACCTGACGGGCGCCCCGGGTCATCGACATGAGCGGCCCCTCGATGAAGCCGAAGGCGTGAAAGAGCGGCAGGTACATGAGGATCACGTCGTTGACGCTCAGACCCATGCGATCGCCGTGATCCCAGGCGTTCCGGATCATCCGGTGACTGTGCACGGCCCCCTTGGGGAACCCGGTCGTTCCCGAGGTATAGAAGATGAAGGCGGTGTCCTCCGGATCCACCCGGGCGGCCCGCTCGTGTAGCGCATCCGCGGTCACGGACGTCCCGCGATCCAGCATCTCGCGCCAGGTGACCACGTCGGCGTCGGCCCGATCCGAGAGCACCACCACGCGGCGAAGGCAGGGGAAGTGCGGATCCGGCCGTGATCCCAGCGCGGGCACGACCTCGCGGATCATGCCGAGATAGTCCCCCGGCCCGGAGCGGTCGGCGAGGAGGACCGCGGCGGCGTCCGACTGGGCGAGAATGTAGGCCATGTCGTCGGTGCGGAACCGCGTGTTCACCGGTACGAGCACCGCGCCGATCTTGATGATGGCGAACATCGCGTCGATCCACTCCGGACGGTTGACCATCCAGAGCGCGACCTTATCCCCCGGCGCGATACCGAGTGACAGGAGCCCCTTCGCCACCGCGTCGACGCGCGCGTGCACCTGGGCGAACGTGTACCGCCGGTCCTGGAAGGCAAGGGCCTCGCGCGGCCCCCACTGCCGGGCCGCCCGCTCGGGCAGGAGTCCGATGGTCTGCTTCACGTACCAGTCGCCCATGACGGCCCTCCCGTCGGCTTCGACGACTCTAGGCGCCCGTCCCGCCCGTGCCACCCTCCCGCTCCCTGCGCAGGAAGTCCTCGACATCTCGCATCAGCCTGTCCGAGTCGAGCTCTCCGCCAGGCAGCGGTTGCTGCTCCTCGCCCGCCGCCGCGTCGTACTCCCGCTCCAGCTTCCGCACGTGTTCTCGGGTGGCGCGGTCCCGAGCCACCGCCTGATCGCATTGGACCCGGAAGTCCTGGATGGCCTCGGCGAAGTGCGACATGTCCGGGCTCAGGTTGAGCAGGCGCGCCACATAGGTCACCAGGGTCTCGATCGCCGCCGGATTCTCTGCATCTGGGAGATAGTGCGGCGCTTGCCCCATGAAGCCGACATGCTGCATTCCCCGTCGCTCCGCCGCATCCAGGACGACCGTGGAGATACCGGTCGGGCCCTCGTAGGTCGGCGGACGATAGATGCCCCAGGCTTCGAGCAACGACTTCGCGGCGGGGTCGGTGCAGCGGGCCGTGACCCGCACGGGCCGGGTATGAGGAGCGCCCGCCAAGAGGGCCCCGAGCGAGACGATCCGCCTCACCCCGCAGCGCTCGGCCACGCCGAGGAACGCTTTCGTATAGGCTTGCCACCTCTGATGTGGCTCCGGACCGCAGAACAGGAGAAGGCCGTCCCGTCCATCTGGATGCCATGCAAAGAACTCGCTTCGTGGCCAGTGAAGGTCCCGGCCTCCGTCGGCCCTCAACCGCACCTCGGGCCGCTCCTGGGTGAACACGAAGAACTCTTCAGGGACTATCTGCGCGAGTCGCGTGGCCGGGAGGTCGCGGGCCAGGTGGCGCAAGGCGCCCGTGGCCGCCCGGCCGGCATCGATCCATCCTCCAAACGCCATGACCATCGTCGTCAAGCTGCCGACCGGCTCGCGGTCGAACTCTACGTTGTCCATGCGCATCCTCTCTGCCGCGCATGATAGCGGGGCCGTGAAGGACGCACAAGATCGTGCACTTCACGTGGACCGCCTAGAGCAGCTCGGCCAGCCGGCGCACGCCCGCGCGGATCTCCCCTTCCGTGAGCGCGGCATAGCCGAAGAGGAGGCCCGCGTGCTGCGGCGGCTCGGCGTAGTACGGCGCCACCGAGTAGATCCCCACGCCGGCCCTGGCCGCCCGCGCGATGAGGGCGCCGATCTCCCGCGGGGGCACGTCGTTCAGCCAGACCACCAGGTGCACACCGGTGTTCTCGCCGGCGACCTCCACGCGGCTGCCGAAGCGCTCGCGCAGCGCCGCGATGAGAGCCCGCCGGCGCCCCGCGTTCCGGGCGCCCGCGCGGCGGAGATAGCGCTCGAACTGGCCGCTGGTGATCAGCTCGGCCAGCGCCTCCTGGTAGAGCGGAGCCGAGAAGCGATCCGCCGCCCACTTGGCGGCGAGGAAGGGGCGTACCAGGGCGCGCGGCAGCACAAGGTAGCCCACGCGCAGCGCGGGGAACAGGGTCTTCGAGAAGGACCCCATATAGATCGCCCGCTCGTCGCGGTCCAGCGACTGGAGCGCCTCCAGCGGGTGTCCCTCGTAGCGGAACTCGCTCACGTAGTCGTCCTCGACGACCCACGCGCCGACCCGGGACGCCCACTGGAGCAGGGCCAGACGCCGCTCGAGCGGCATGATGACGCCGCTGGGGAACTGGTGGCAGGGTGTCACGTAGGCCAGCCGCGGACGCTCCGCGGCGGGCGGGAGCCTGGCCGGATCGAGCCCGCCCGCGTCCACCGGCACGCGCAGGAGGCGGGCCCCGACCGCCTCGAAGGGAATGGTGGCGCCGGGGTAGTGCGGCTCCTCCACCACCGCGCCGTCGCCGGGATCGAGCAGCACGCGCGCGATCAGGTCCAGCGCCTGCTGCGTCCCGTTCACCACGACTATGCGATCCGGGTCGCTCACCACTCCGCGCGCCCGGCCGAGGTATTCGCTGAGCGCCGCACGCATCGGGCCGTGGCCGGCGGGCGAGCCGTACCCGAGCGCGTCGGAGGAGGCGCGGCGCGCGTGAGCGCCGAGAAGCCGGCGCCAGATCTCGCGCGGGAACTCGTCCACCGCGGGCCGGCCGTAGCGGAAGTCGTAGCGGAGCGCGGGGCGCGGTCCGGGCGGAGGCGAGGGCGCGAGGTCGAGCCGCGCGGTGAGACGCCGCGCGTAGGCGGACACGGGCGCGGGGCGCTCCGCCGCGGGGCGACCGGGCATCGGGGCAGCCCGCGGCGGCGCCACGCCGGCCACGGAGGTGGCGCCGCGGTGGCGGCTCACCAGGTAGCCCTCCGCGGCGAGCTGCTCGTACGCCAGCATCACGGTGTTGCGCGAGACGCCGAGGTCCCTCGCCAGCGCGCGCGTGGAAGGGACCTTGGTGGCCGGGCCGAGGCCGCCGGCACGGATCTTGGCTTTGAGTGCCAGGTACACGCGGCGATAGAGCGGCCCGCCCGCCCTCTCCAGATTCAGTAGCATGGCGCCTCGCTCGGGGCTCGGTCGATCTGGCCCCTTTGATTCGTTGAAATCTGGCCCTTTATCGGTGCCAGCATCGGGGCTAGGATAGCGGTGCTCGAACGACAACGGAAGGAGGAAATGACCATGGCGAGCAGGGCGGACGATCTCGAGACGCTCGAGGCCTTGAACCAGGGCTATCTCCTCGCGGCGGAGAAGTCCGACGTGGCCTGGTACACGGAGCACCTGGCCGAGGACTACCGTGCCACCAACCCCGACGGTTCCTTCGTGGACAAGGCGGGCCTCCTGGCCCGCATCGGCCGGCCCCACACCATGACGAACCTCCGCGCGCCCGACGTCTCCATCCAGCGTGTGGGCGACCTGGCCCTGATCCACGCCAGCTTCGAGGACACGCGGGCGGGCGGCGGCCACGGCCGGGGACGCTACACCGACATCTGGCAGCGGCGGAACGGGCGCTGGCTCTGCGTGTCCGCCCACTTCGCGAGGTGCTGATCATGACCACCGACCAGACGACGCTGGAGGCGCTCAACCGCGAGTACATCCGGTCGGTCAGCGAGGCGGACGTGCGGTGGTTCGACGCGAACCTCGCCCCGGACTTCGTCAATAGCAATCCCGACTGCTCGCTGGTGGACCGGGCTGGCTTCCTCGCCCAGATCGCGCGCGGATCGACCGTGAAGAACCTCGCCATCGAGGACGTCCTCATCCGCGTGCTGGGCGACGCGGCGTTGATCCACGCCCGGACGACCTACACCAAGGCGGACGGTCAGCCGGGAGCCGGACGCTACACCGACGTGTGGGCGCGGCGCGGGGCCGGCTGGGTGTGCGTGGCGGCCAACGTCACGCGCCTCTGAGGGTCTGCCGCCGATCGTCGGCCGGGTGCAGCCGAAATGCGCAGCGCCCTACCCACCGCCGTGGCCTCCTGCTACACTCGCGGGCGCGGTTCGGCACGACCGCCAAGGAGGATGCGATGCCGGTCGACAAGAGTGCAATCGGCAGGACGGGCGAGCCCGTGACGATGCACGTGGAGCGCGGCAAGATCCGCGAGTTCGCGCGCGCCATCAAGGACGATGATCCGCTGTACTACGACGAGGGCCACGCGGCGAAGGAGGCCGGCGGCATCATGCCCCCGGTGACGTTCTTGCAGACCGTCGCGCACTGGGACGACGGGCGGGGCCGGCCGCGCCTGCCCTTCGATCTCAAGCGCGTGCTGCACGGCGAGCAGGAATTCGAGTTCCTCGCCCCGATCCACGCCGGGGACGTGCTGACCGCGGTGAGCAAGATCGTGGACGTCTACGAGAAGCCGGGCAAGCGCGGCGGCTCCATGACCTTCGCGGTGACGGAGACGGAGTACCGCAACGCCAAGGGCGCGCTGGTGGCCCGCGCGCGCGCCGTCGGCATCGAGACCGGCCAGGTTGTCAAGGACTGAGAGGGAGATCGCCATGCCCGCGACCAAGCGTTTCTGGGAGGACGTCAAGGAGGGTGACAGCCTGCCCGAGGTCCGCGTCGACAAGCTCACGCGGACCGACTTCGTGAAGTACGCCGGGGCCTCCGGCGACTTCAACCCGATCCACCACGACCAGATCTTCGCGGAGGCCTCCGGGAACCCCACCGTGTTCGCCATGGGCATGCTCAACGCAGGCATCCTGAGCCGGGTGGTCACCGGGTTCGCGGGACGGCCCAACGTGCGGCGCTACAAGGTGCGCTTCTCGACGCGGGCCTGGCCGGGCGACGACGTCGTCTGCCGGGGCAAGGTGACGCGTAAGCTCGAGCATGGGGGCGAGAAGCTGGTAGAGGGCGAGCTCGAGGCGATCAATCAGAAGGGCGAGACCCTCATCAGCGGCACCTTCGTCGCGGCGCTGCCCTCGCGCGGATCCGGCGGCGCATGAAGCCCGGGCTCTCGCTCGGGCCCTCCGGCGCCCACCTCGACCTGCCGGTGGCGCGCGTGCATCTGGTCGGATGCCGATGAGGGCGCCGGCCCGGACGTAACAGGTTGAAGCGAGACCTCGGGGCCCAGGAGCGGCTGGACGCTGCCTTCGCCCGCGAGGAGCGGCGGGGCCTGATGGTGGCGGCCGCCGCCCGCTCGGCGGCGGTGGTGTTCATCCTGGGGTGGCTGGCGGTGGCGAGCCCCGAGCGAGGCATGGCCTACGCCTGGGTCCTCGGGTGCGCGGCCTTCTTCCTCGTGACCGGGCTCGCGCAGCTCTGGCTCTACTTCCGGGGCCGGGCGCTGCGTCTGGCCGCCTACCTGCTGATCCTCGTGGACTCACTCGCGCTGGCGGCGGTCCTCTTGCTGCCGAACCCCTACGTCTCCCCGCCGGTGCCGCCGGCGATCCCGCTACGCTACGCCACGTTCATGTACTTCTTCGTCATGCTCATGCAGGCCGCGTTCTCGTTCCGGCCCAGGCTGCTCCTGTGGGCTGGACTCTGCGGGGCCGGCGCCTGGACGGCCGGCTTTCTCTGGATCTTCACCCGGCCCGAGACCATCGCCGACCCGCCCGCCGGGGCCAGCCGCGCCGCGATGCGCGCCGCCTTCTTCGATCCGAACTACGTCTCGATGCTCAAGTACCAGAACGAGGTCATCGTGTTCCTGCTGGTGAGCGCGGGTCTCGCCCTCCTGGTCCGGCGCTCGCGCACCCTGGTGGCCGAGCGGGCCACGGCCGAGCGTGCCCGCGGGAACCTCGCCCGCTACTTCTCGCCCAAGGTGGTGGATACGCTGGCCGAGCGAGACGAGCCGCTGGGCCGCGTGCGCCGGCAGGCGGTGGGCGTGCTCTTCGCCGACCTGGTCGGCTTCACCACCATGGCCGAGGAGATGACGCCGGAGGAGGTCATGGCACTATTGCGGGACTTCCACGGTCGCATGGAAGAGGAAGTCTTTCGCCACGATGGCTGCCTGGAGAAGTTCATCGGCGACGCGCTGCTGGCCACGTTCGGCGTCCCCGACACGGGCCGCCGTGACGCGACCGACACCCTGGCCTGCGCCCGCGGCATGCTGGCGGCCCTCACGGCCTGGAACCTCGAGCGGGAGGCCGCTGGGCTGCCCTCGCTACGGATGGGTCTGGGTCTCCACTACGGCCCGGTGGTGGCCGGCGACATTGGCAGCCGCCGCAACATGGCCTTCGCAACGGTGGGCGACACCACCAACGTCACGAGCCGGCTCCAGGCCCTCACGCGCGAGCTCCGGGTCAGCATCGTGGCCAGCGGGGCGCTGGTGGCCGCCGTCGAGGGCGAGGCCGCCGATCTCGCGCTCCTGCAAGGTCTGACGACGCGGGGGCCCAGCGTGCTGCGGGGGCGCGACACGCCGATCGAGCTGTGGGCGGAGTAGAGAGGAGCCAGGATGCTCGACATCGCACACCTCAGAGCGGACACGCCGGGCGTCGACGGCGTCCTTCACTTCAACAACGCCGGCTCGGCCCTGCCGCCCCGGCCGGTCCTCGACGCGGTGATCAGCCACCTGACCCGCGAGGCCGCCATCGGAGGCTATGAGGCCGCGGCCGAAGCGGCCGCTCGCATCGAGGATGTCTACGACGCCGTCGCCACCCTGATCGGCGCGCGCCCGGACGAGATCGCGGTCGTGGAGAACGCCACCCGCGCCTGGGACATGGCGTTCTACGCGGTTCCCTTCCGGCCGGGCGACCGCGTCGTCACCGCGCGGGCCGAGTACCTGTCGAACTACCTCGCCTTCCTGCAAATGAAGACACGCGTGGGGATCGAGATCGACGTGGTGGACGGCGACGCGTCCGGGCAGATCGACCTCGCCGCGCTCGAGCGCGCGATCGGTGCGCGCACGAAGCTGATCGCGATCACGCACGTGCCGGGGAGAGGCGGGCTCGTCAATCCCGCGGCGGAGGTCGGTCGCATCGCCGCGCGCCACGACATCCTCTATCTGCTCGACGCCTGCCAGTCGGTCGGCCAGCTCCCGGTCGACGTCCGGCAGATCGGCTGCCACATGCTCTCGGCCACCGGCCGCAAGTATCTGCGTGGGCCCCGCGGCACCGGCTTTCTCTACGTGCGCCGAGACACCATCGAGAGGCTCGAGCCCCCGTTCATCGATCTCCACGCCGCCACCTGGACCGACGCCGACACCTACGTCATCCGCGACGACGCGCGACGATTCGAGAACTGGGAGCGATTCGTGGCCGGCCAGATCGGCCTGGGCGTCGCCGCTCGCTACGCGACGCGGGTGGGCATGGACGCGATCGAAGCGCGGGTCAAGGCGCTCGCCACCCTTCTGCGGGCGGAGCTCACGAAGCACCCGGGCGTGAGCGTGCACGATCGCGGAGTGGAGCAGTGCGGGATCGTCTCCTTTCTCAAGGACGGCGAAGCGCCGGCCAGGACGCGCGATCGGCTGCGCGCCATGAACATCAACGCCCACGAGGCCCGCTTGTCGCGGCTCGATCCGCCCACGGGCGGAGTCCACTCGCTCGTCCGCGCCAGCGTGCACTACTACAACGACGAGTCCGAGGTGGAGCGCTTCGTTCGGGCAGTCGCGGGATAGCCTCACCGCGGGCTTGGGGGCCGGAACCCCACGTGGTCAGCTGGGTCGCATGAGTATCTCGATAGCTCGCGCCGCGTCGGCCGGTTGTAGCCCACAGCCCGGATGGGTCAGGACGAGCTTGGGGCGGAGCTCTCCCATGTCGACGTGATCGTCGATGATCACGTAGCGACCCACGGCATGCTCCGCGAGCCAGGCCGCGATCTCCTCTCCGCGCTCGGCGCCGGAAGCACCGGCCGGAGTCTTGTCGACGACGCGCCCGGTGAACCCCCGCGCTTCGAGCATCGCCTGCAACTCGGCGACCGTCTTGCCATGCCGCCAGGTGGACGAGACCACGACCTCGGCGCGAGCGCTCGCGACGATCTCGTTCAACACCTCGATGCACGCAGACTCGAGGTCCCCGTATCGATCCCAGCGGCGGATCGGGGCCAGCACACCGTCGATGTCGAGAAAGACGACCCCCCGTGTCATGTCTGTGTCATGTCTTCCGTGTTCACGCTCGAAGTGTACCTCCCCTCCCGTACTCCCCCGCCCTTGTGACATAATCGCCCGGACGCGGCCACGGTGCTCCAGGAGCCGATGCCACAGCCTCTCGGAGAGGTGAGCCATGAAATTCGGCCTCTACAGCTCGATCGCCAATCCGCCACGGGGTGAACAGCTCGATCGCTGCATCGACGAGGTCATCGCCGAGGCCCAGCTGGCCGAGGCCAGCGGCTTCGACTCCTGCTTCTTCGGCGAGCACCATCAGGACCACGACGGATTCCTGCCCTCGCCGCTGATCGTGGCCACGGCGGTGGCCGCACGCACGACACGGCTACGCGTCGGCACCTCGGTGATTCTACTGCCGCTCCATCACCCGGTGCACGTGGCCGAGGACGTCGTC
>DATMMH010000202.1:0-2354 GCA_035569855.1 Candidatus Dormiibacterota bacterium | reverse complement strand
CTCGATCCCGCTGGCCCTCGGGGCCCGGCTCGAGCGGAGCCGTCATGGACTGGTCGGCCGCGTGTTCTGGCGATCGCTCGCGATCTTCGCGCTCGGGCTCCTGCTCCACGCGCTGCCGTTCTTCCATCTCGGGACGCTGCGCATCCCCGGCGTGCTCCAGCGGATCGCGGTGTGCTACCTGCTGGCCGCCCTGCTCGTCATCCTCACCGGGGGCGTCACGGGCTGGCGCCTCCAGGCCGTCGTGGCGGGCGGACTGCTCGTCGGCTACTGGCTGCTCATGGCGCGCGTGCCGCCTCCGGGCGGGGTGGCCGGCGATCTGAGCCCCGCCGGGAGCCTGGCCGGCTACGTCGATCGGCGCGTGCTCGGGCCGCACATCTGGCAGGCCGCGAAGGTCTACGATCCGGAAGGCGTGCTGAGCACGCTGCCCGCGGTGGCGACCACGCTGCTCGGGGTGCTGGCCGGCCACTGGATCCGCACCGCCCGGCCGGGCCGCCGCGTGGTCGTCGGCCTCGTCGTCGGCGGCCTCGCCGGGACCGTGGCCGGCTGGCTCTGGGGGTGGTCGTTTCCGATCAACAAGGCGCTGTGGACCAGCTCGTACGCGCTCTTCATGTCCGGCCTCGCCGCCCTCGCGCTGGCCGGCTGCTACTGGAGCATCGAGGTGCGCGGGTGGCGCGGCTGGGCGGGGCCGTTCGTCGTGCTGGGCGTCACCGCGCTGCCGCTCTTCTTCCTGTCGAGCTTGATGGCGCGCCTGCTGTTCCTGATCCGGGTCGGCCGTGAGGGCACGCGGCTCCAGGCGTGGCTCTTCGGCCATCTCTTCGCGCCGTGGCTTTCGCCGGTCAACGCGTCTCTGGCCTACGCGGTCGCGTACGTGCTGCTCTGGTGGGGCCTCATGTGGGCTCTTCACCGCAGCGGCCTGCGCCTGCGCGTCTGAGGGAACGCCCGGGCCCCGGCTAGGTGGTGACGCGCCGGCTGGTCCCCAGGCGGCTGACGAAGGGGTTGTCGCGGATCCAGAAGCGCCACGGTCGCTCCACCCACTCCTGCGCGTAGTCGATGCCCACACGGGGGCCGGAGGCGATCGCGGAGGACGCGATGCGGCGGCCGTCCTCCAGCCAGATCCGGTCGCCGAGGAGATCGGCGCGATCGAGGCGGCGGTCGATGCCGAGCGCGATGCAGAGCTTGCCGGGCCCGCTGGTGAGACCGCGGTCCGGGCCGCCGCCGCGCCGGCGGCGCATCAGCGCGGTGCCCTCGATCGGCTCGATCGCGCGCACCAGCACCGCGTGGGGGACGTCCACCTCGTTGGTCACCACGTTGAACTGGTGGTACATCCCGTAGACGAAGTACACATAGGCGGTGCCGCCCGGCCGGTACATGGTCTCGGTCCGCCGGGTCCGGCGGCCTCGGTAGGCGTGAGACGCGCGATCCTCCGGGCCCTGGTAGGCCTCGGTCTCCACGATCAGGCCGGAGACGCGCCGGCCCTGACGGGTCGGGACCACGAGGAGGCGTCCGAGCAGACGGCGCGCGACCGCGACGACGTCGGTCCGGGTATAGAACGTCCGCGGCAGCTTCTCCATGCCGCTCCCGATGGTAGCCGGGGAAGCGGTGACTGAACAGACAACACCGCGGGCGCGGCCGAGAAGGGACCGCGCCCGCGGTCAGCGCCGGATCGAAGCGACGAGCCGCGCTCCGAACCCGACGAGTCCTACCGTCGTGCCGCGACGGCGAGCAGCACCACCCCGCCGGCCAGGGCCAGCCCGCCCAGGAGCGGCGGTAGCGGGATGGTCCGTTCCTTCTCGGCGGTGGCCTTGATCGGTCCCACCTCGAGGATCTTCTCCCGGGTGGTGTAGGTGATCCCCTGGTACGCGAGCGCGGTCACCCCGAGGGCGATCAGCAGGATGGCGACGATCAGCACTCCGCTCTTCATCGCGTTCCCTCTCAGAAGCGGGCGGTGAAGCGCCCGGCCTTGGAATCCTTGTAACGCTGCTCCACGACCTCCCAGTTGACGTTCTCGAGGAAGGCCGCGATGTACGGGTCCCGACCGCTCGCTCCGTGGTCCACCATGTAGGCGTGCTCGAACACGTCGAGCACCACGACGGGATGGAATCCGGCGGGATGTCCCTGCTCGTGGCTCGACACCCACCAGTTGAAGAGGGTCGCGGTGGCGGGGTCGTGATACACGATGGCCCAGCCGACGCCGCGCAGGGCGGCGGTCTTCATGAAGTCCTTCCGCCACGCCGCGATCGAGCCCCAAGCGGCCGCGAGGTCGGCCGCCAGGTCGCTGCCCGGGCTCAGCGTGGAGCCGGCCGCGAGATTGCCGAAGTAGTACTCGTGGAGCACGAGGCCGTCGATCTCGAATC
>DATMMH010000201.1:0-4090 GCA_035569855.1 Candidatus Dormiibacterota bacterium | reverse complement strand
ATCTGACCGGGACCGGGCTTCCTCCCCACCTCGACCAGCTCGTCGCCCGTCGACATGAGCGCCACCCGCGGGCGCCGGAACACCTCCACCTCGGCAAAGCCCAGCGCCGCCGCGAGCCCAAGCTCGGCCGCGCCGAGCTGCGCTCCCGCCCGGAGCACCACCTCTCCCGCCTTCACGTCCGCGCCGGGGCGGTGGAAGTTGCTGCCCGCGCGAAGATCACCAGGAACGGTGACCGCCTCACCGGCGAGGCGAACGTCTTCGACCATGACCACAGTGTCCGCGCCGGCGGGCAAGACGCCGCCGGTCAGGATGCGCGCAGCGGTCCCAGGCTCGACGCCGCCGGCGAACGGCCGGCCCGCGGCGGACTCGCCGACCACGCGCAATGTCCCGCCCGCATCCGCAGCCCGCACCGCGAATCCGTCGACTGCGCTGGTCGAGAAAGCGGGCAGCTCGGAGTGCGCGCTCAGGTCCTCTGCCAGGACGCGGCCCACCGCCTCGCCGATCGCCACCCGCTCGTTTGGCAGCACGGGGGTGCGGTCGAGGACTAGCGCTGCGGCCTCGTCGGCGTCGACCAGCGGATACGTGGACGCCCTCATCCGGACCTGAGGTTAGCTACTCGTAGCGAAGCGCGCGGCTCGGGTCCTGGCGCGCGGCGCGCATTGAAGGCAGCAAGCCGCTCACAGTGCTCAGGACCACCGCCAGCACAAGAGCGGCGACCGCGATCCCAAAGTCGGTCCTGAAGACATCGATGCCGGTGCCGGCGACGCTCTGCACGAGGCTGTCGACGGCCGCGTTGCCAATCCGGGCCAGGCCGACCGCGCCGAGGGTGCCGATGATCCCGCCGGCAAGTCCGATCAAAGCCGCCTCCGCCACGAACATTTGAAGAACGTCACGCGATCGGGCTCCCAGCGCCTTGAGCACGCCGATTTCCTTGGTTCGTTCGAGCACTGCGCTGTACATCGTGTTGGCGATCCCAAGGCACGCCAGCAGCAAAGCCACCAACGCCAAAGCGAGCAAGGCGATGCGAAGCCGGCTCAGAAGATCCTCGAAGCCGCGGAACACGTCGCCGAACGTCTGGGGCTGGAAGCCGAGCGTCTCGAGGCGCTTGCGCACCGTGTCGACAGCGCCACCCGAGTCGGCGAGCAGCGTGATGTTGGCGAACTCGCCCGTCTTCCAGCCGTTGAACCCGGCCATCTTGGCCCAGTAGTCCCTGGCGACCGTGTAGGGGACGAGCGCGCCAGACGCGCCGGCCGGCATGTACTGACTCGACACCACGCCCACAACCGGGAGTGAGATGAACAGCGGGCTGGTCACCGGGTTGACGGGCGGTCCCGAGACCACCAGCGTGCCCGATGTGGAGTTGAAGTCGACCGTCGAGCCCAGCGCGGCGGCTGGATTCTTGAAACCAAGCGCCATCACAGTCCGGTCTGTGAGCAGCACCTCGACCGCGGAATCAGAGCTCGGCAGCCTGCCCGCAAGGAGCGTCATGTCGGGCGAGGAGCTGCGCGGCGGCAGCGAGACCAGCGCGCCTGCGGGCTTGACCGCCGGTTGAGGGTTGGCGCCTTCGACGGCGTACGTGCCGTTCATTGCGACCTGGCCCCACGCCGCCCGAACGTGCGGCTGCTGGCTGAGGGTCGCGAGCGTGCCCGCGCTGAAGCCGTCGGCGTCGCCGGTCGGGTAAACCGCCACCTGGTGAAGCTGGCTGCGCGCCAGCGCGGGTGATGCGAGGGCGTCCTGGAGGCCGCCCGCCAGGGCCGCGATCAGGGTCATCGCCGCGATCCCGATGGCCACACCGGTCGTCGTCAGCGACGTCCGCAACGGCCTACGCACCGTCGCGCGCATTCCCACCTTGAGCGTGTCGCGCCAGTCGAGACGGGTAGGCGGAGTCACGGGGTCCTGGATGCGGACCGTCTCCTTGCCCGAGTCAACCTCGAGAGCCCGCCCGTCGATCATGCGGATCATCCGGTGCGCGCGGCGGGCCACCTCTGGGTCGTGGGTGACCAGGACGACGGTGGCCCCGCGCCGGTTGAGGTCCTCGAGCAGGCCGAGGATGACCTCGCCCGCCGCCGAGTCCAGGCTGCCGGTGGGCTCGTCGGCGAGTATCAGCCCGGGGCGGTTCGCCAGCGCCCTGGCCACCGCCACCTTCTGTTGCTCGCCACCCGAGAGCCGGTTGACCCGGGTGCGGGCGCGGTTGGCGAGGCCCACGAGGTCGAGCAGATGCCGGGCCCGCTTGCTCCTCTCCTCCAGCTCGATGCCGGCCAGCGTGAGCGGCAGCGCGACGTTCTCCTCGGCTGTCATCGACGGGATGAGGTTGAAGGTCTGGAAGATCGTGCTCACGCGCTGCAGCCGGTAGTCGGCGAGGTCGGCGTCCGACAGCTCATCGACGGGAAGCCCGGCCGCGTACACGTGTCCGGAGGTCGGTTTGTCGAGGCCGCCCATGAGCGAGAGCAGGGTGGTCTTGCCGCATCCAGAGGGACCGACGATGGACACAAACTCGCACGGGCCGATCTGCAACGAGACGTTCTTCAGCGCGCTCACGTGCATCTCGTCGCCGCGGCCGTACTCGCGCGAGACGGAGTCGAGCCGGAGCCCGACGGCCTGGCCGAGCAGATCGGGGAACTCTTCGGCCGGAGGCGCCTCGGTATCGGGAAGCAGGACCGCCGGCTCGAGCTCGAGAGCGGGCCCGTGGCCATTCCCATCCAGGATCGGAGGCGGGGCGATCTCGGGAGCGGTGGTCGGGGGAGCGGCCATCACCGCCACGGCTGTAGCGAGAGCCTCGAGATCGTCGATGCCGGCGAGCGGAGACGTCTCTATCAAAGGTTCTTTGATCTCAGCCGAGTCGGCTGCGCGGCGCCCTTTGGGCTCGGCGGCGCGCTTGCGCTGGCGGCGCTTGCCACCCGAACGGCGCCCCCCGCGGTCACCGACTGCCGTCGCCACCCGCCCAAGAGTCTAAGTGTTGACTTAACGGGTCCGCTCGCCCTTACGGAACTACGAACGAGGGCGGTCTGCGACCTGGTCGGCAAGCCACTGGAGGTACCTGGGCATGCCATCGTCGATGGCCACCTGAAGGATCTCGGGCAGCTCGTAGGCGTGGTTCTTGCGTACGTACTCCTCGACCGCCTTGGCTCGAGACGCAACGGTCTTAACCAGCAGGAGCGACTCGTGCTCGCGCTTGAGCTGACCATCCCAGAAATAGAACGAGTGGACCATTGGGATTACCGTGCAGCAGCCGGCGAGGTGCTCCACGACCAGGCCCTCGCCCAGGCGCTCGGCATCATTGCGGCCTCCGGTGGTGACCATGATCATGACGGGGCTGTCTGCGGCCATCGGTTAATTCTCGCCTGCCCGCGGCCGATCGAGCCAGATCGTCCCCGCCAGCAGGCCGATCGCGCCTAGCAGCAGGCCGCCGAGCACGTCCGATTCCCAATGCACGTCGAGGTACAGGCGGTCGAAGGCGAGCACCACGATCAGCCCGGTCGCGATCGGGATCGCGAGTGTCCGGGCGAGCGGCCAGGGCGCCAGGCGCTGGACCACGAACGCGATCAACCCATAAGCGATCACCGCCCGCACCATGTGCCCGCTGGGAAAGCTGTTGGCGAGCGGGCCGGTCCCCGCCACGAGCTCTGTGACGCTGGGACCGTCGGCATGGGCCACGCTGGGCGGCGGTCCGGGATGGTGAAGGTTTGCCTTGTACAGCACCTCGAGCACCTGGGCCGCGATGAACACGAGCACCACCCACGCGTCCGCGCCGAATCCACGGCGAAGTAGAAAGATCGCGAGCCCGAGCACAAGGAGGGTGGTCACCTCCAGGCCGCCAAGCTCCGCGATGGCCTGGAACACCGGATGAAGCGATTCGCTCCACAGGCTCGACATCCCTTGCTGCACCTGTTTGTCCAGGGAGTCGAACATCCCCGCCGCGATCGCCATCGTCAGCGCGACGTACGCGACCGCGAGCGCGGCGGCGGCGACGAGCCGCGGTCTCAGCGCTTGCAAAGCTTCAGCGCTGGCAACGCGTGCAGAAGACGGTGGTGCGTCCCGCGAGCCGGACCACCGCCAGCGGGCGGCCGCACGTGAAGCAAGGTTCGCCCGC
>DATMMH010000200.1:0-12887 GCA_035569855.1 Candidatus Dormiibacterota bacterium | reverse complement strand
CGACTACCAGGCCGACGAGCTGGTGGTGGTCACGATCACCCACGACTTCAAGGCGCGGCTGCGCTCCTACGAGCTGCTCGCGGAAGCGTTCGAGCTGCCGGGCGCGGCCGGCGGGGCGGGTGACGACGAGCCGCCGCCCCCGAGGAGATGACCCCATGAGCTGGCGCCTGTCGCTGCACACGTGGACGCTCGACACCACTCCGCTCCCCGAGGCGCTCGGCATAATCAAGCGCACCGGCTGGGACGCGGTCGAGCTGCGCCGCCTCGACTTCGAGCGGGCAGCCCAGGCCGGCCAGTCTCCCGACCAGGTGCTGGCCCTGGTCCGCGCCTCCGGGCTGCCGGTGGCCTGCGTGGGCGTGGAACTGGGCTGGGTCTGGGCCACCGGGGCGGAGCGGGCGCGCCTCCTGCGCGTGTTCGGAGAGCAGTGCGCCCGCGCCAAGGCGCTCGACTGCCCGACCGTGATGAGCGCGGTCAACCGGGAGCGCGGCGACGCGGGAGAGGCGGCGCGGAGCGTGCGCGAGGTCGGCGACATCGCGCGCGAGCACGGGGTGCGGGTGGCGGTGGAGTTCAACTCGCAGGCCGAGCAGCTCAACGCGCTCGGCCCCATGCGCGAGATCGTGACCGGGGCGGGGCATCCGAGCGTCGGACTCCTGCTCGACACCTACCACCTCGGCCGCACCGGCGCGACCCCGCGCGACCTCGACGACCTGCGGCCCGAGGAGATCGCCTACGTGCAATACAGCGACGTGCCGCGCACCGGCCTCGAGCCGGGCAAGGCGCTCGATCGCCTGCCCCCGGGCCAGGGGAGCGTGCCGTTCAAGGAATTCTTCGCCGCCTTCGCGGGCAAGGGCTACGCGGGCTACGCGAGCTACGAGGCGCCCAATCCCGCGGCGTGGAAGCGCCCGGCCGCGGACGTGGCGCGCGAGGCCCTGGAGGCGACGCGCGCGGTGCTGCGATAGCTCACCCGCCGGCCGCCGGCGGGGTGACCGCGGCGCGGGTGGCGCCGGAGGCCAGGAGCGCGGCGACCTCGTCCTCGCCGAGGCCGATCTCGCGGAGCACCTCCGCGCTGTGCTCGCCCAGGCGGGGCGGCAGGCGGCGGATCGCGCCCGGGGTCTTGCCGTAAGTGGCCGGCAGGCCGGGCAGGCGCATCCGACCCTCGGTCGGGTGATCCACCGTCTGCCAGAACCCCACCGCCTCGAGATGCGGGTCGTGCAGCAGCGACTCGAGCGAGTTCACGCTCATCGCCGGGATGTTGAGCCGGTCGAGATCGGCCAGCCACTCCGCGTTCGTCCGCGTGACGGCGATCGCTCCTACCTCGCCGTAGAGGATCTCGATGTGGCGCAGCCGCGTCCCCAGCGTCTTGAAGCGCGGATCGTCCAGAAGATCCCGGCGACCGGTCAAGGTGAAGAAGTCCCGCCAGTTCTGATCGGTGTAAGGGAGGATCGCCAGGTAGCCGTCCTTGGTCTTGAACGGGCGCCGGTTCGGGTTGAGGATCCGCTTGTAGCCGATCGTGTCGATCGGCGGCACAAACGTCTCCCCGTAGAGGTGCTCCACCATCACCCACGCGGCCATGCTCTCGAACATGGGCACCTCGACCTCCTGGCCTAGGCCGGTGCGCGCCTGGTGGTAGAGGGCGGCGAGCACCGCGGCCAGCACCGTCATCGAGCTCGACTTGTCCGCCACGATGGTGGGCACGTAGCGGGGCTCGCCCACGATCGAGGCCTGGAGCGAGGCGATCCCGGAGGCGGCCTGGATGATGTCGTCGTAGGCCGGCTTGTCGCCGTAGGGGCCGGCGGCGCGGAACCCGTAGGTGCCGACGTATACCAGGCTCGGGTTAGCCGCGCTGAAAGTCTCGTACGACATCCCGAGCCGCCGCGCCGCCTGCGGGCGGTAGTTGTGGAGCAGGACGTTGGCGTCGCGGGCGAGGCGGAGCAGGACGTCGCGCGCGGCGCGCTGCTTGAGGTCGAGCACGATCGACCGCTTGTTGCGATTGACCGCCAGGTAGAACGCGCCCATGCCCGGGTTCTTCATGGGGCCGAGCTGCCGGGTGGTGTCGCCCTCGGGCGGCTCCACCTTGATCACGTCGGCGCCGAGGTCGCCGAGCTGCTGGGCTGCCCACGGGCCCAGCACCACCGTCGTGCAGTCCACCACCCGCACGCCGCTGAGCGGTCCGGACACGGGGCGCCTCCGCTCAGGCGCCGCCGGTGACGACGAGCGTCTGGCCGCTGACGAAGTCGCTGTCCGGGCTGCAGAAGAGGTAGATCGCGCCCGCCGCCTCCTCGGGCAGCCCGCCGCGGCCAAGCGGGATCATCTGGTTCATGGCCGCGATGCGCGCGCCCTGCACGCCGACCTTCACCTGGCGGCCGGCGACTTCGATCGTCCCCGCCTCTCCCTCGGCGAGCGGCTTGGTCAGGCGCGTCTGCACGTAGCCGAAGGCCACGCAGTTCACGGTGACCGCGTAGCGGCCCCACTCCTTGGCGAGCGTGCGGGTCATGCCGGTTACCGCCGCCTTCGCCGAGGAGTAGTTGACCTGGCCCGCGTTGCCCCGCACCCCGGAGGTCGAGGAGACCTGGACGACTTTCCGAACGACCCGCTCCCCGCGCTTGGACTCGGCCTCGAACTGCGATCGCAGGTACGGCGCGAAGGCCCGCAGGATCCGGAACGGCGCGGTCACGTGGACGTCCATGATCGCGTACCATTGCTCGTCGGTCATCTTCTGGATCACGTTGTCCCACGTGTAGCCGGCGTTGTTCACGATCACGTGAAGGCCGCCGAGCTTCTGCACCGCGGTGTCCACGATGCGCTCGCCGAAGTCCTTGGCGGTCACGTCGCCGTTGCACGCCACCGCGCGGCCGCCCGTCCGCTCGATGAGAGCGATCGTCTCCCTCGCGGGCGCGGCGTCCAGATCGTTCACCACCACCGCCGCCCCGTCGCGCGCGAGCCTCAGCGCCACCTGCTGGCCGATGCCTCGTCCCGACCCGGTCACGACCGCCACCTTGCCGTCGAGCTGTCCCATGCCGTTCGCGCCTCCCCGCGCGACAATCGCGGCCGATCATACACGATCGGCCGCGGCCCTGGCCGTGGTTCGCCCCCTCCGGTACAATCGCGCCCCATGAACACCCTCGAGGTGGGGCGCTGGCGCGTCGACGCGGTGGTGGAGACCGCGGGCCCGACGCGGCCGACCTGGCTCTTCCCCGCCGCGACGCCCGAGGCCCTCGCGCCCCACCGGGAGTGGCTTGCCCCGCACTTCATCGACGCGGAGGGTCGGCTCCGGCAGAGCGTCCACGCCTTCGTGGTGAGGGCCCCGGACCTGACCGTGATCGTCGACACCTGCATCGGCAACGACAAGGACCGGGGCGGTCGGCGCCCGTTCCACATGCTCCGCACCGCGTTCCTCGAGGACCTGCACGCGGCGGGGGTGGACCCGGAGGCGGTCGACGTGGTGATTTGCACGCACCTGCACGTCGATCACGTCGGCTGGAACACGCGCCTGGCCGACGGCCACTGGGTGCCGACCTTCCCGCGTGCCCGGTACCTCTTCGCCCGGCGGGAGTGGGAGCACTGGACCGCGGAGAACGAGGACGGGACCAAGCGCATCCTCGCCGACAGCGTCGGACCGGTCCTGGACGCGGGACTCGCCGAGCTGGTCGAGATGGACCATCGCGTCGCGGACGGGATCTGGCTCGAGCCGACGCCCGGCCACACCCCCGGGCACGTGAGCGTGCGCCTGCACGGCGGCGACGCCGACGCGGTGATCACCGGCGATCTCATGCACCACCCGGTCCAGGTGGCGGAGCCGGAATGGCAGAGCGCCTTCGACACGGATCCGGCGCAGGCGCGGGAGACCCGCCGGGCGTTCTGCGCGCGTTACGCGGACCGGCCGGTCACCGTGCTCGGCACCCACTTCCACCATCCGACCGCGGGGCGCATCGTGAGCCACCGGGACGCGTGGCGCTTCTCGGTGGACGCCCGGGGGTAGCCGCGGCCCGCGTCGGCCTTGACCCCGCGTCGGCCTTGACAAGGAGGCGCCGCGGGTACTAATTGGCGGTGCCGCACTCGACGCGTTACAGCAAAGGAGATCGGCCATGGCGCCCAATCGCACCCGCTTCGGCTCGCTCGCGCACTTCGAGAAGGGCGGCGTCGAGGTCATCAAGGACGACGCCCGGAACTACGTCTTCTCGAACCTGTTCGAGGTCGCCTCGAAGGCGCGGCCCTACGAGAAGGTCGCGGTCGGCAAGAACATCGAGTACGTGATCGAGGCCATCCGCGCGGAAGGCACCTCCGGCTGGCGCGTGGCTTGCCAGGACGAGTTCGCCCTGGTGATGGACGGCGAGGTGGAGGTGCGCCTGCTCAAGCCCGACGACGGCTCGCTGGTACCCGCGGGCGGCAAGGGCTCGATCCCGCTGCCGGGCACCCCGCCCGGCCGCAAGATGGGGCACGTGAAGGCCCGGCGCGGCCACATGACGCTCCTGCCCGCGGGGGCGGCCTATCAGTTCCACGCCGGCAGCCCGAGCGTGATCCTGCTCCAGACGCTGGCCGGGCGCGACACGGTGGAGCGGTGGGCCGAGATCTGCCAGACCGCGCCCCGGCCCGAGCCCACTTCCAAGGAGGTCACGCGATGACCACCGACACGCTTCCCGAGCTCGGCAGCATCGAGCCCAACCGACACGGCTACCGGGACTTCACGCTGGGCAAGTTCTCCTTCGGCCGCGACGAGTACTTCGTCCACGTGCGCTGGCCCAACGGCACCCACATGCTCGCGGTCGACGCGTTCCTGCGTGCGATCCAGCGTGACGTGGCGTGGGGCTTCTTCTACGGGATCGTCAACTTCGACACCGTGATCGGCACCGTGAACCACTACGGCACGGTCGATCTCTTCGCGGGCCGGTTCAACGCGCAGTACCGGCAGGCCGGCCTCGACTACTCGGAGAACTTCAAGACCGACGCGATCAGCCGCCTCTTCGAGGCGATCCTCGCCGACTGGACGAACGCGACGTTCGATCCGTTCGCCTCCCCCGCGGAGACGGGCAGCGCCTTCGGGCCCAAGAACGGCAGCAACAAACGGGCGATCACGCGCCACCGGGTGACCGCCAAGCGCATGATCGGAGCCCCCGGCGACGAGCCGGTCCGCACCGACGACAACGGCTTCCCGATCAACCGGCAGTTCACCGACGTGACCCAGGACGCCCCCGAGGTGCACGCGGAGCCGGGCTTCGAGGACCAGGTGGTCTCGGTGAACCTCTTCGCCTACCTCTCGCGCTCCGACGTGACGTGGAACCCGTCGGTGGTGTCGGTCTGCAAGAACAGCCTGTACTGCCCGACCACCGAGGAGTACATCCTGCCCATCATCCACGGCAACGACCGGGTGGAGTGGTTCGTGCAGCTCAGCGACGAGATCCAGTGGGAGGTGGAGGATCGCGACACCGGCGCGGTCCGGGCTCGCGTCACCATGAAGGCGGGCGACGTGGCCGCCATGCCCGCCGACATCCGCCACCGCGGCTTCTCCCCCAAGCGCTCGATGCTGCTCGTGTGGGAGAACGCCTCGCCGGAGCTCCCCGCGCTCTACGCGGCGGGCAAGATGCCGCCGGCCCCCGTGCAGTTCTAGACCCGACGCGGCAGGAGGACGACGATGTCCGACGAGACGAGGCAGGACGGGCGGCGGGAGTTCCTCCGGATGGCCGCGGGCTCCGCGGCGGCGGTCACCCTCGGCATCCGACCGGGCCGGGCCGCGGCCCAGCGAGGGACGCGGACGCTCAAGATCGGCTACGTGAGCCCGCAGACCGGTCCCCTGGCCGGGTTCGGCGAGACCGACGCCTTCGTGGTCGGCGGCATCCGTAAGGCCCTCGGGAGCGGTCTCCCGGTGCGCGGCCAGACTTTTCCACTCGAGATCCTGGTGCGCGACAGCCAGTCCGATCCGAACCGGGCCGCCGAGGTCGCCTCCCGCCTCATCCTGTCGGACAAGGTCGATCTCATGCTTGTGTCGAGCACGCCGGAGACGACGAATCCGGTATCCGACCAGTGCGAGGCCAACGGGACGCCCTGCGTCTCGAGCGTCTGTCCGTGGCAGCCCTGGTTCTTCGGCCGAGCCGGCAAGCCGGAGACCGGCTTCAAGTCCACCTACCACTTCTTCTGGGGTCTCGAGGACATCATCGGGGTCTTCGTCGACATGTGGAGCACGCTCCCCACCAACAAGGTGGTGGGCGCCCTCTGGCCGAACGACGGCGACGGCAACGCGTGGGGCGATCCCCAGCGCGGCTTCCCGCCCGCGCTCGCCACCGCGGGCTACAAGCTCGTCGATCCGGGGCGCTACCCGAATCTCTCCGACGACTTCTCGGCCCAGATTTCGACCTTCAAGAAGGAGAAGGTCGAGATCGTCACCGGCGTGCCCATCCCGCCGGACTGGACCACCTTCTGGAAGCAGGCCGCCCAGCAGGGCTTCAAGCCCAAGATCGCCACCGTGGGCAAGGCCCTGCTGTTCCCGCGCTCGGTCGAGGCCCTCGGCAATCTGGGCGATGGCATGTCCACCGAGGTCTGGTGGACGCCGCGACACCCGTTCAAGTCCTCGCTCACCGGGGCTACCGCGGGGGATCTCGCCGCGGCCTACACCAAGGAGACGAAGAAGCAGTGGACCCAGCCGCTCGGCTTTACCCACGCCCTCTTCGAGGTCGCCGCGGACGTGCTCAAGCGGGCCGCGTCGCCGGACGACAAGAGCGCGGTCATCGGCGCGATCAAGGCCACCGACCTCGCCACGATCGTGGGCCCGGTCAGCTGGGCCAAGGGGCCGGTACCGAACGTCACCAAGACGCCGCTCGTGGGGGGGCAGTGGGGACGCGGCAAGGACTTCCGCTTCGACGTCTCCGTCGTCAGCAACCGGGCGGCGCCCAGCATTCCGGCCTCCGGCAAGCTCCGGCCCATCGGCCTGGCGTGAGCCGCCGCGGCCGCGCGGGGCGGTGACCCGCGGGCCGCGGCGCGTCTGATGGCCCCGCTGCTCGCGCTGCGGAGCGTCTCCAAGACGTTCGGCTCGCTGCGGGTCATCGACGATCTGAGCGTGTCGGTCGAGCCCGGCGAGGCACTCGGCGTGATCGGGCCCAACGGCGCCGGCAAGACCACCGCGCTCAACCTGCTGATCGGGCGGCTGCGCCCCGACCGCGGGGCCGTCGTCTTCGCCGAGCGCGATGTCACCGCGGCGCCGCCCCACGCGCGCTGCCGGGCCGGCATCGCGCTGACCCACCAGATCCCGCACCCCTTCGAGGCGCTGACCGTGTTCGAGAACGTTCTCGTGGGCGGGATCTTCGGGGGCGGGCGGGCCGAGCGCTCCGCGCACGCGCCGGCCCTGGCCGCCCTCGCGCTCACCGGACTCGCCGACCGCGCCAACACCCGCGCGGGCACCCTCACCCTGCTCGAGCGCAAGCGCCTCGAGCTGGCCCGAGCGCTCGCCACCACGCCGCGGGTCCTCCTGCTCGACGAGATCGCAGGCGGGCTCAGCGAGCCGGAGGTGCTGGAGCTCGTCGAGGTGATCCGTCGCGTCCACCGGGAAGGCGTGGCCATCGTGTGGATCGAGCACATCGTGCACGCGCTGCGCTCGGTGGTGGGGCGGCTGGCCGTCATCGCGGCCGGGCGGCTCCTGACCGAGGGCCCGCCCGACGAGGTGATGCGGAGCCCCGAGGTGCAGCGGGTCTACCTGGGGATCGACGTGCCGTGAGCCTGCTCGAGGTGCGCGGCCTGAGCGCGTTCTACGGGACCTTCCAGGCGCTGTTCGACGTCTCGCTCGAGGCCGCCGAGGGCGAGACGGTCGCGATCATCGGCGCCAACGGGGCGGGAAAAAGCACGTGCCTGCGGGCCATCGCGGGCGTGCTGGCGGTGCCCGCGGCCGCGGTGCGGCTCGCGGGAGAGGCGGTGGGCGGCCGTCCCGCGCACGACCTGGTGGCCCGCGGCGTGGTGATGGTGCCGGAGGGTCGGCGCATCTTCTCGAGCCTGTCCGTCGAGGAAAATCTGCAGGTGGGCGCCTACCGGGGCCGCCCCGGTCCCTGGCGCCTCTCGCGCGTCTACGACCTCTTCCCGGTGCTGGCCGAGCGGAGGCGCCAGCCGGGGACGAACCTGTCGGGCGGCGAGCAGCAGATGCTGGCCATCGGGCGAGGGCTCATGGCCAATCCCCGCCTCCTGCTGCTCGACGAGATCTCGCTGGGGCTGGCCCCGGTGGTGGTGCGCGGCCTCTACCGCGCGCTGCGGACCATCGCGGGGGAGGGCACCACCACGCTCGTGGTCGACCAGGACGTGAGCCAGGTCATGGAGCTGGCCCGGCGGGTCTACTGCTTTCGCAAGGGCTCGGTGTCGCTCGAAGGCCCGCCCGCCGAGCTGACGCGCGACCGGCTCTCCGCCGCGTACTTCGGGGTGTGACGGTGGGCTGGGTGGACACGGTGGTGCAGGGCCTGCTCCTGGGAGGGCTCTACGCCCTCTTCGCCACCGGCCTCTCGCTCATCTTCGGGGTCATGCGCATCGTGAACCTGGCTCACGGCGATCTCAGCATCCTGGCCGCCTTCCTCGCGGTGGTGGCGGTGGAGTCGCTCGGCCTCCACCCGTTCGCGGCGCTCCTCCTGGTCGCCCCGCTGATGGCGGGGTTCGGCTACGGGCTGCAGCGCCTGGTCCTCAACCGGCTGCTGGGACGCGGTATCCTGCCGCCCATCCTCGTGACGTTCGGGCTCTCGATCATCATCCAGAACGTCCTGCTCGAGGTCTTCTCGGCCGATTCGCGCCGGCTGAACCCGGGCGGCATCGAGACCGCGAGCGTGGCGATCGGCGGGCAGCTCGCGGTCGGGTGGTTCCCCCTGATCACCCTCGCGGTCGCGGTGCTCGTGCTCCTCGGCCTGCAGGGGCTGATCGGGCGGCTCCCGGTCGGGCGGGCCCTGCGCGCGACCTCGGACGACCAGGAGACCGCCGAGCTCATGGGGATCGACAACCGGCGGCTCTACGGCCTCGCGATGGCCCTCTCCCTCGGCATCGTGGCGGTGGCCGGCGTATTCCTCGGCATCCGCACCACGTTCACCTTCGCGAGCGGCCCGGACCGGCTGCTCTTCGCCTTTGAGGCGGTGATCATCGGCGGCCTCGGCTCGCTCTGGGGCACTCTGGTGGGCGGTGCGGTGCTGGGCGTCGCCCAGACCGTCGGCGCGAAGCTGTCGCCGGGGTGGGGCGTCCTGACCGGGCACCTGGTCTTCCTCGCGGTCCTGCTCTTCCGGCCCCAGGGGCTCTTCGCGAAGGCGCGGAGGATCGCCTGAGCCCTCCGGAGCACGCGCGCGGTCTCCGGGTCGAGCGCACCACCCGCGCGAGCCGGGTGGGGCTCGTCGGCGCCGCGCTCGGGCTCATCGTGCTGGTCGGCCTGCCCGCCTGGGGCGACGCCAGCACGATGCGGATCCTCGTCGAGTTCATCGCGCTGCTCGGGCTCGCCCAGATGTGGAACCTGCTGGCCGGCTACGCGGGGCTCGTCTCGATCGGCCAGCAGGCCTACGTGGGCCTCGGCGGCTACGCCCTCGTGGTGCTGGCCGACGACCTCGGCGTGAATCCGTTCCTCGCGGTGACGCTCGCCGGGCTGGTGACCGCCGCGCTCGCGGTGCCCATCGCGACGCTCGTCTTCCGGTTCCGGGGCGGATACTTCGCGGTGGGCACGTGGGCCATCGCCGAGGTCTGCCGGTTGCTGATCGCCAACACGCCGGCGCTGGGCCGCGGCTCCGGCCGCACCCTTAACGCGGTCTTTCCGCTCGCGCGCGAGAGCCGGGAGATCACGACGTACTTCCTCGCCCTGGTCCTGGGCGTGGCGACCCTGGTCGCGGTGTACCTGGTTCTCCGCTCGCAGTACGGGCTCGGTCTCATGGCCATCCGGGACAGCGAGCCCGGGTCGGAGACGCTCGGGATCGACGTCTTCCGGACTAAGCTGTCGGTCTACGTGGGGGTGGCCTTCGGCACCGGCGTCACCGGCGCCCTCATCTACCTCAACCTGCTCCGGATCTCACCCGACGCGGCCTTCAGCATCAACTGGACGGCGTACCCGATCTTCATCGTGGTGATCGGCGGCCTCGGGACCCTGGAAGGCCCGCTGGTGGGCACCGCCCTCTTCTTCCTCGTGCGCGAGGGACTCTCCGATCACGGGGCCTGGTACATGATCCTGCTCGGCGGGCTGGCGGTCGGCGTGATGCTCGCCTACCCGCACGGACTCTGGGGCCTCGTGGCCTCCCGCTGGGACGTCCACTTCTTCCCGGTCCAGCGGCGCGTGCGCCCGGACGCCTGATTTCGGTCCCGGAAGGCGGGCGGGGTCGTATATTGACCGCGGAGGATTGACCCGATGAGCGAGACGACGACCGGGCCGGTCCCGGCCTCGGCGGATGCGTCCGCCCCCGCGTTCCGGCGGGACGGATTCGTGGTGGTGCCCGGCCTCTTCGACCGGGACGAGATGCAGCGCATCTCGGCCTGGACCGATGAGCTGCAGGCGCTGCCCGAGCGGCCCGGCCACTGCATGATGTACTTCGAGCCGAGCCTGCTCCATCCCGGCGATCGCGTGTTGCAGCGGATCGAGAACTTCTGTCCCTTCCACGCGGGCTTCGCCGCGCTCTGCGACGGGGACAAGCTCCGCGGCTTCTCGTCCCGTCTCTTCGGCGAGCCCGCGGTCCTGTTCAAGGACAAGATCAACTTCAAGTTGCCCGGCGGAGACGGCTTCAAGCCCCACCAGGACCAGCAGGCGGGCTGGAGCACCTACGCGGATCTCTTCATCACCGCGATGGTGAGCATCGACGACACCACCGAGGAGAACGGCTGCCTGGAGCTGGTGGCCGGGCACCACACCCGCGGGCTCATCGGAGACGAGTGGAAGCCGCTCAGCGAGGAGGACATGCGGCGCATGAACGCCCGCGCGGTGCCGACCCGGGCGGGGGACGTGGTCTTCTTCGACTCGTACACGCCTCACGCGTCGGGCCCGAACCTGACCCCGGAGCGCCGCCGCGTCCTCTATATCACCTACAATCGCGGCTCGGCGGGGGACCATCGGGTCCGCTACTTCGCGGACAAGCGGAAGAGCTTTCCCCCCGACATCGAGCGCGACCCCAACCGGACCTACACGTTTCGAGTCTGAGCGCGTCGCCGGCTCGCCTTTTGTTGCGTTCCGGATGTCGATTGTGTTACTTCGAATACTCGTGACCCCCAACACGGCGCTCTCCCGCCTCGTTCCGATCGCGTGCGTGGGCGCGGCGTGCCTCGCGGCCGCGTCGCCCGCCGAGGCCTATCTCGATCCGGGTACCGGCAGCATGCTGCTGTCCGCGATCATCGGGGTGGCGGCGGCGGTCGGCCTCGCGGTCAAGATGTTCTGGTACCGGCTCGTCGGGTTGATTCGCGGCAGACCGCGCGGCTCCCGGCCGGGAGTGGTGGACGGCGCCCCCTCCGCGGACGATTAGCCCGTCCTGCCGGTGAGGATCTGGCCGGACTGGACCAGCTACCGTCGTTTCCAGAAGCTTCCGGCTCCCGACCGCAACCTGGTCTTCTACTCCGAGACCCATCAGGACTGGCATCATCTCCAGCCGCTCATCGACGTCCTGATCGGCCCGCTCGGCCGCACCGTCTGCCACGTCACCTCCGAGCCCACGGTGGCCCTGCCGCCGCCCGCGCCGGGCCTGCACACCTTCCGCGTCCGATCGCCCGTGCTATGCACGTGGCTCTTCCAGACGCTCCAGGCCGACGTCATGGTGCTCACCATGCTCGACCTGCAGAACTTCCAGCTGAAGCGCTCGCTCCATGGGGTGCACTACTGCTACGTGTTCCACAGCATGGGGAGCACCCACATGGTGGACCACGCGAACTCTTACGATCACTACGAGAGCCTGCTCTGCGCGGGCCCGCATCACGTGGCGGAGATCCGGCGGCGCGAGGCGCTCGCCCGCCTGCCCGCCAAGCACCTCTTCCCCTACGGCTATCCTCGGCTCGAGCGGCTGGCGGCCGCCGCGGCGACCCGGCCGCCGCGGCTTCCCGCCGGCGGGCCCCGCGTGCTGCTCGCTCCCACCTGGGGCCCGCAGTCGACCCTGCACGTCTGCGGTGAGGCGCTGATCGCGGCCCTCCTCGGTGCGGGCATCCGCGTCGTCCTCCGCCCGCACTACCAGACCGCCCGGCTCGCCCCGCGGCTGGTGCAGGGCCTGGTCGCGCGCTTCGGGGCCGACGCCAACTTCCGTCACGTGGACCGGATGGAGGAGAGCGACTCGCTGCTCGACTCTGATCTGCTGATCAGCGACTGGTCCGCGATGGCGATCGAGTACGCGCTCGGCCTGGGCAAGCCGGTGCTGTTCGTCGACGTGCCGCCCCGGGTGCGCAACCCCCGGTACGCCGAGCTCGGCCTCGAGCCCATGGAGATGCGCATCCGCAGCGAGCTGGGAGCGATCCTGCCGCTCGACCGGCTCGGCGAGGCGCCGCGCCACGTGGCCGAGCTCCTCCGGGAGGCCGAGACTTTCCGCAAGCGCAGCGTGGCGCTCCGCGAGGAGTGGGCGTTCAACTTCGGCCACAGCGTGGAGGAGGGCGCGCGGGAGATCGCACGCCTCGCCGAGCAGCAGCGCGGACGCGGAAGCACGGGCCGCCCGCGATGACCTCGCGGCGTCGGCTGCTGCGATGGGCGCACTGGTTCGCCGCCGCGCACGCGGGCCTGCTCGCCCTCATCGGCCTCAGCTACCTGTGGCTCTACGTGCGGCTCTCCCCGACGGTGGCCTTGGTCTACGCGCCACTCGCGTACCTGGGCCACATGGCGGTGCTCGCCTACCTGCCGATCTTCCTCTTCGTGCTTCCGCTCATCCTGCTGCTCCCGCGGCCGCGCGTGGTGGTGCCCCTCGGGGTGGGGCTGGCCAGCGTGGCGGCCGGTTTCCTGA
>DATMMH010000199.1:0-2062 GCA_035569855.1 Candidatus Dormiibacterota bacterium | reverse complement strand
ACCGAGACCGGCTTCCGCCGCACCTTCCTCAATCCGGCTTCCATCGGCGGGCGCTACTCCGCCCTGTCCTTCTTCGGGCTCGTGCCCGCCGCGCTGATCGGGGTGGACATCAAGATCCTGCTCGAGCGGGCCCACGCCATGGTCGAGACGTGCGGCAACGAGGTGGGGCTCCGTGGCAACCCAGCGGTGCAGCTCGGCGCGGTCCTGGCCGGGCTGGCGCGGGCCGGACGCGACAAGGTCACGCTCGTGCTCTCGGAGAAGATCCGGGCGCTCGGCTCCTGGATCGAGCAGCTCCTCGCCGAATCGCTCGGCAAGGACGGGACCGGCCTCGTGCCGGTGGTGGACGAGCCGCTCGGGGCCCCGACGGTGTACGGCGACGACCGGGTCTTCGTGGCCCTCGTGCTCGAGGGCGACGGCAGCTACGACGGCGCGCTGGCCAAGCTCGCGGACGCCGGGCACCCCGTGCTCCGGCTCATCCTGCGCGATCCCATGGACCTGGGTGCGGAGTTCTTCCGCTGGGAGCTGGCCACCGCGACCGCGGGCGCGGTGCTGGGAGTGAATCCCTTCGACGAGCCCGACGTGGCGCGCGCGAAGGAGAGCGCGGCCACCCTGCTCACCGACTGGCGGCGGTCGCGACGGCTGCCCGAGTGGCCGGTCGACGTCGAGGAAGACGGCATCATGCTGATGAGCAAGTCGAACAAGAAGCCGGGGTCGGTCAGCCGCGGGCTGGCCGCCCATCTGGCGATGGCCGGGCCGGGTGACTACCTCGCGATCCAAGCCTATCTCACCCCGACCGCGGAGTCGTGGCGGACGCTCCAGGAGATCCGGGTGGCGCTGCGCGACCGTCTCCGCATCGCCACGACGGTGGGCTGGGGCCCGCGCTATCTCCACTCGACCGGCCAGCTCCACAAGGGCGGCCCCACGAGCGGACTGTTCATCCAGATCACCGGCGAGGACCGCGAGGACGTGGCGATCCCCGGCGCCGGCTACGGCTTCTCCACGCTCAAGGCCGCCCAGGCCCTGGGCGATCTCCAAAGTCTGCGCGACGGAGCGCGCCGGGTCATCCGGCTCCACCTGACCGGCAAGCAGTCCCAGACCCTGCAGCAGCTGCTGCAGATGGTCCAGGGTCTGACCAAGAGGCTCTAAGCGCATGACCGCACCCACGACCGACGAATCCTGCACCCTGATCATCTTCGGCGCCTCCGGCGACCTCACCAAGCGCAAGCTCCTGCCCGCCCTGTGGTCGCTCTTCCAGGGGCGCGTGCTGCCCGAGCCCTTCGCGATCGTCGGAGTGTCGCGCTCCGAGATGACGAACGAGCAGTTCCGCGAGCGGATGCGCGAGGCCATCTCCGACTTCGCGCGCGTGCAGCCGCCTTCCGCGCGCGTGTGGGACCGCTTCGCGCAGGCGCTCTTCTACTACTCGGGCGATCCCGCCGACGCGGCGATGTACCCGGGCTTCGGCGCCTACCTGAAGAACGTCGAGCGGGAGCGGGGCACCGGCACCAACCGGCTCTTCTACGTCTCCACGCCGCCCTCGGTGTACCCGCACCTGGTGACGCGGCTCGGGGAGGCCGGCCTCAACCACCCGCCCGAGGGCAGCACCGGCTGGGCCCGCATCATCATCGAGAAGCCGTTCGGGCGCGATCTCGCCTCCGCGGGTGCGCTGAACCAGGTGGTGGCCTCCGCGTTCACCGAGGATCAGGTCTACCGGATCGATCACTACCTGGGCAAGGAGACGGTCCAGAACATCCTCGTCTTCCGGTGGGCCAACGGCATCTTCGAGCCCCTCTGGAACCGCAACCACGTCGACCACGTGCAGATCACGGTAGGCGAGTCCATCGGGGTGGAGGGGCGCGGCGCGTACTACGAGGAGTCCGGCGCGCTACGCGACATGATCCAGAACCACATCCTGCAGCTGCTCTGCCTGGTGGCGATGGAACCGCCGGTCACCTTCGACTCCGATCCGGTGCGCGACGAGAAGACGAAGGTGATGCGCGCGATCCGGCCGATCGCGGCCGACGAGGTGGACCGGGTCGCGGTACGGGGTCAGTACGGTCCCGGC
>DATMMH010000198.1:0-29925 GCA_035569855.1 Candidatus Dormiibacterota bacterium | reverse complement strand
TCCGCGAAGCCGTGCGGCTCGACCCGAGCTGCGCGATGTGCTACTGGGGCGTCGCGCTGACCTACGGCTCCAACTACAACAGCCCGACCGACGCCGATCGGGAACGCTCGATCGCGCCTACGCCGACGCGATGCGGGAAGTCGCGCGCCGCTTTCCCGACGACCTCGACGCGGGCACCTTCTTCGCCGACGCCCTGATGAACCTTCGCCCGTGGAGCCTGTGGACCGCCGAAGGGGCGGCGCAGCCCGGCACCGATGAGATCGTGGCCACGCTCGAGCGGGTCCTCGCCGCGAATCCGCGCCATCCGGGCGCCAACCATCTCTACATCCACGCGGTGGAGGCGAGCCCGGATCCCCGCCGGGCCGAGGCAGCGGCGGACCGGCTGCTCGGCCTGATGCCGGGGGCCGGACACATGGTGCACATGCCCTCGCACATTTACTTCCGGATCGGGCGGTACGCCGACGCGGCCTCGGCCAACGTGGCCGCGGTGGCAGCCGACCGCGCCTACTTCACGAAGAGCACGCCGAGCCCGATCTACCGGATGATGTACTACCCGCACAATCTCGACTTCGTCTGGCACGCGGCGGGCATGGAGGGCCGCGGGGCGGAGTGCGTGCGGGCCGCCCGCGACTTCTCGGCCGGGGTGCCGACCGACGTCGTCCTGGAAATGCCCGACATGGAGACCGCGCAGGCGGCGCCGCTGCTCGCGCAGGCGCTCTTCGCGCGGTGGGACGCGGTGCTCGCCGAGCCCGCCCCCCCGGCCCGCATGCTCTATGTGACCGGCACGTGGCGCTACAGCCGCGGCCTCGCCCTCAACGCGCAGGGTCGCCGCGAGGAGGCCGGGCGCGAGCTCGCGGCGCTGCGGGCGGTGCAGGCGAGCGTGCCTGCGGATCGCACGCTGGCCAACTTCTTCAAGATGTCGGAGATGCTGGAGCTCGCATCGCAGGTGCTGGCCGGCGAGATCGCGGCCCGCGGCGGCGATGCCGACACCGCGGTGAAGCACCTCGCCGAGGCGGTGCGCGTCCAGGACGGCCACTGGTTCACCGAGCCGCCGCCCTGGTATTTCCCGGTGCGACAATCGCTCGGTGCCGCGCTCTTGCAGGCTGGACGAGCCGCGGAGGCCGAGGCGGTGTATCGGGAGGACCTGCGGCGAAATCCCGAGAACGGCTGGTCGCTCTTCGGCCTCGCCCAGAGCCTGCGCGCTCAGAACAAGACCGCCGAGGCCGCCGCCGTCGACGCGCGCTTCCGGCGCGCCTGGGCGCGCGCCGACGTCATGCTGGCCTCTTCGCGGCTGTAGGGCGTCGGCGATGGCGCACGATCGTTACGGGCTCTCACTCGCGACGTCCTCTCCGGCCGCGGTGGCGGCCTACGTCGAGGGAGTCGACCGGTTCCTCGCCTCTCAGGCCGGAGCCGAAGACTCCTTCGCGCGGGCCCTGGCCGCCGATCCCGGCTTTGCCCTGGCCCACGTCGGGCACGCGCGGAGCCTGCAGCTCCAGGGCAAGGGCGCGCTCGCCCAGGAGTCCGCGGCCGGGGCGCGCGCGCTGGCCGCCGGGCTCGATCGCCGCGAGCGACAGCACCTGGAGGCGCTGACCCTGGCCGTGGCGGGCCAGGGAGCGCGCGCGCTCGCGGCCATCCGCGAGCATCTGGCCGAGTTCCCGCGCGACGCGATGGCGCTGGCCGCGGCCAACGGCATCTACGGGCTGATCGGCTTCAGCGGCCGTCAGGAGCGCAACGAGGAGATGCTGGCGCTGCTCGATGAACTTGCCCCGGCCTACGGAGAGGACTGGTGGTTCGTCGGCGCCCACGGCTTCGCCCGCACCGAGGCGCTAGGCTGGAAAGCGGGGGGGCCGCTGGTCGAGCGTTCGCTTGCGCTTTCCCCTCGCAACGCGCACGCCGCGCACGCCTGGGCGCACGTGCTCTACGAGCAGGGTGACGACGACCAGGGCGTAGCCTTCGTCGCGCGCTGGATGCCCGAGTATCCGCGCGCCGCGCCGTTGCACTGCCACCTCTCGTGGCACCAGGCGCTGTTCGAGCTCGGCCGGGGGCGGCCGGACGATGCCCTCGCGCTCTACGAGGGCAGCATCCGGCCCGGCCGCTCGCTGGGCGCGCCTTTCTCGACGCTGGTGGACTCCGCCTCGCTGCTCTGGCGGCGGGAGCTGGCGGGGGCCCCGAGCCCGGCCGACGCGTGGAGCGCGGTCGCTCAGCACGCGCGCGCCTCGTTCGGCGCGCCGGGGCTCGCCTTCGCCGATGTGCACTGTGCGGTCGCCCTGGCCGCGGTGGGCGACACGGAGGGGCTCGAGCGCTGGATCGCGCAGCTGCACCGGGCCGACGCCGAGGGTCGGGTGCCCGCGGGCTCGGTGGTGCCCACCGTCGCCCAGGCGATGGGCGCCTTCGCGCGGGGCCGTTACGAGGAGACCATCGCCGCGCTGGCGCCCGTGCTCGCCCAGCTGGTGCGGGTGGGCGGGAGCTGGGCCCAGCGCGACCTCTTCGAGCACACGCTGCTCGCCGCCTATCTCCGCGCCGGGCGCACCGCGGAGGCGGACGCGCTGGTCCGACAGCGCATCGGGCGGCAGCCCTCGGTGCCGGTGGCGCGGACGTGATGGCGGAAGTGCTCCGCGAGTACCGCTACCAGGTCGACCGCGACGGGCGGATCTTCCACGATGGGACCGAGATCGTCGATCCGGCGGTGCTGCGCTTCTTCCTGCGCGCGATGACGCGAGCCGACGACGGCCGCTGCCTCGTCCTCTGCCAGGGCGAGCGAAACTGGTTCGAGGCGGTCGACACCCCGTTCGTCGTGCAGCGCGTCCGGCTCGACGTCGAGGGATCCGGGCTGCGGGCCGTCGAGCTCGGCTTCCCCGGCGACTATCATGAGCCGCTCGATCCCCGCACGCTCGAGACCGAACACGATCTACTCTTCTGCCGGGTCCGCGGCGGAGCCTTCCGGGCCCGATTCGGACGGGTCGCGGTTCAGCAGCTGGCGCCCTTTCTCGCCGACGTGGGAGGGGAGTCGGTGTTGCTCCTGGATGGCGGCCGGCATCTCATCCGCCGTTCCGCGGCCGTCACCCGCTGACGCCGAATGAGGTGGCGCGCGCTCGCGTTGCTGCTCGTCGTCTCGGCCGCGCCGATCGCTTGCGGTCGTGCCGCGGGGCCTCGCGGCGGCGAGGCCGGGGCGGCGACGGACAACGCGTCGAGGCCGGCCGAGCCGATGACCGAGCCTTCCACCTTCCATTCACTCGGAGTGCGCTGGCCGGTGCGCGGAGACGCCAACGCCGACGCGGTGATCGGGGTGCGCTACCACCGGCGCGGCGAGACCGCGTGGCGGGAGGGGATGCCCCTCTTCCGCACGAATCCCGAGGCGGTCTCGAGCGAGAACCGCGTGACCGGAGGATGGCTCTTCGCGGGGAGCATCGTGGACCTCGCTCCCGACACCGAGTACGACGTCCGCCTGGCGCTCTCCGATCCGGACGGCGGCTCCACCGAGCGGACGCTCCTGATGCGAACCAACGCCGAGCCACGCGCGCCCGCCCCCATGCGGGTCCGTCACGTGGTGCCGGCCGGGGCCGCGAGCGGCGGGCCCGGCAGTGGCGCAGCCGCTGATCCGTTTCACGGGCTGCGGGTCGCACAGGCGGCGGCCAGGCCCGGGGACCTGTTCCTGCTGCACGCGGGTGTCTACGCGGAGGGCACCTGGGTCATCGAGCACCACGGGGCGGCCGACCGGCCGATCATCTACCGCGGGGCGGGCGACGGCGAGACGATCCTCGACGGCGGAGGGCGCGAGCGGCTGGTCAGCGCCGAGCGGGCGCGGCACGTCTGGCTCGAGGGACTGACGTTGCGCAACGCCTTTGCTCTCGTGGTGGTGGACGGGGGCTCGCACTTCGTGGTGCGGCGCTGCCGGTTCGAGGTGCTGGGGGCCGGCGTCAGCGCGCTCAACGGCCGGTACGACGAGTCGCAAGGGATCGTCATCACCGACAACGTGTTCCAGGGGCCGACCACGTGGCCGCGGAGCCGAGGCATCGAGGACATCAACGGGGTGATCGTCACCGGGGCCGGGCACGTGGTGGCCTACAACCGGATGCGCAACCTGGGTGACGGCGTGCACGGCAGCGAGGACGGCCGGCTCTCCGCGAGCGACATCTACAACAACGACATCGAGGGCTCCACCGACGACGGCATCGAGGGCGACTATGCGGACACCAACGTCCGCATCTTCCGCAACCGCATCACCAACGTGTTCGCCGGGGTGAGTGCCCAGCCGAGCAATGGCGGGCCGCTCTACATCTTCCGGAACGCGATCTACAATGTGCTCTACTCGCCGTTCAAGCTGCACAACGACACCTCCGGCGTGCTGATCTTCCATAACACGTCGGTGGCCTCCGGCATCCCGTGGCGCATCGAGCCGGCTACCGAGACGGTGAACGACGTGGTGACCCGGAACAACCTCTTCGTCGGCACCGCCGAGCCCGCCCTGCATTCCACCGGCGTCATGACCCGCTGCGACTTCGATCGCGACGGCTACGGCCGGGCCGCGGGGCCGGGAGGGGCGCCGGGCGGCTTCGGCGTGTTCGCGGACTGGAACCGGCAAATCTACCCGACGCCGGAGTCGGCCGCCCGCGCCGGCGCGATCTATCGCCGGCATCGCGCGGTGTTGGTCGAGGGGCGGGGCACCTTCGCGAGCGGGCTTGGCGCACCCGTGGATCGGCGCGTCCGTTTTCCCGCCGAGGGGACCGATCTGCGGCTCGCGCCGACCTCGCGCGCGGTGGACGCCGGGGTGGTGCTGGCCAACTTCAACGACGGATTCACCGGCACGGCGCCCGACCTCGGATGCTGCGAGCTGGGCCAGCCGCTGCCTCACTACGGGCCCCGACCCTGATCGGCGGGGTTCTCTCGAGGAGCGCTCATGAGCGAGCGAGTCGGATTCATCGGGCTGGGCACGATGGGGCTGCCGATGGCGACGAACCTGGCCAAGGCGGGAGTGGAGCTGATGGTCCACGACGCGAGCCCCGCCGCGCTGGCCGCGGCCGCAAAGCTGCCCGCCGCGCGCGCGGCCGAGACGGTCGCGCAGGTGGCGGCCGGGTGCGCGGTGATCTTCACGTGCCTACCGAACGACGGCATCGTGCGCGAGGTCTACCTCGGGGTGGGCGGCGTCGCGGCTTCCGCGCGTGGCGGCCTCGTGACCTGTGACTGCTCGACGGTCAGCCCGGAGGTGACGGTCGCGGTGCACGCTGCGCTCAAGAGCCGCGGAGTGGACCACATGGACACCCCGATGCTGGGCTCCCAGCCGCAGGCGGTGGAGGGGCAGATCTTCTTCATCGTGGGTGGCGAGGCCGCGCGGCTGCCGACCATCGCGCGGTATCTCGAGATCATGGGCAAGATGCACATGTACGTGGGCGGCTCGAGCATGGCCAATCGCGTGAAGCTCATCCACAATGGTCTTGCCGCGGTCACCTCGGTGGCGGTGGCGGAAGCTCTCGCGATGTGCGTGCAGTCGGGCGTGGATCCGACCACCTTCTACGACGTGGTCCGCAACGGCGGCGGCATGGCCTACGGCACCTACTTCGATCGCCGGGCCAAGCGGGTCTTCGACGGCGAGTTCTCGCCGACGTTCATGCTCGAGCTGATGCGCAAGGACGCGATGCTCGCGCTCGCGCTGGCCCGCTCGGTGCACGTGCCCGTCCCGATGCTCGAGGAGACCAAGCGCACCTACGATGAGGCGGTGGACAGCGGATGGGGGCGCGAGGACTTCTCGGCGGTCACCCACGTGATCGAGAAGCGCATCGGGCGGCGACTCTCGGGGCGGTAGCGCGCCCGTCCGGCGGGTAGTAGGATTGGCGCCGGTGTCCGCCGGGCGCCCGATCCGGCCCTGCAGGAGAGCCAGGAGGTTTCCCGATGCCGCTCATCGAACCCGGACGCAAGGCCCCCGCCTTCTCGCTGCCCGATCAAGACGGCACCCGCCACCGTCTGCGGGACTACGCGGACCGCGCGGTGATCCTCTACTTCTATCCGAAGGACGACACGCCGGGCTGCACCACGGAGGCCTGCGCCTTTCGCGACGCGCTGCCCGACTTCAAGAAGGGCAAGGCCGCGGTGCTCGGGGTCAGCGTGCTCGACGTGGCGAGCAAGGCCAAGTTCGCGCGGAAACACAAGCTGACCTTCCCATTGCTCGCCGATCCCGAGCACGAGATCGCCGAGAAGTACGGGACGTGGAAGAAGAAGAGCATGTACGGCCGCACGTACATGGGCGTGGCCCGCACGACCTATCTGATCGCGCCCGACGGTACGGTGGCCCGGCGCTGGGACGACGTGAAGGTGAACGGGCACGCCGCGGACGTCCTCCGCGCGGTGGGCGAGCTCTAGAGATCGGGATGCCCGGCGTCGTCATCGGAGCGTACAAGGACGCCGCGGCCGCGGTGGCGGACCTGGCCTCCGCCCGGGCCCCGCGCCGGGCGGCGGTCCTGCCCCGCGCCGCGTTGGACGACGAGGCGCGCGTTCGGCTACGCCAGGCCCAGATCGAATGCCTCAGCACGCTCGACGGGGGTGACCTCACCGCTGCGCGCTGGCTCGCCTGCATCCTGGCCGCCGCCGAGGGGTGGGACCGGACCGATTCGGGCCCGGCGCCGGTCGGGCAGAGCGCGCCCGGCGATGTGATCGGCTGGTGCGAGCTGCGCATCGGCTCGGGCGCGCTCACCACCGATCGGCCGATCACCCAGCTCCACGGCTCCCCGCGCTACATCGCCTCGTTCAACCTGCTCGGCGAGGCGCGCCTCAACCAGGCCTGCGGCGACCTGCTCTATCGCGGGCTCATGGACGAGGGCATCGCGCTCGGTGAGGTCTTCGACGTGATGGTCTGCTCGGAGTCGAAGGCGGTCGGCATGGTGCAGGTAGTGGCGGAATGCTTCGGTCAGGACCGCTACGTCGTGCTGCGCAAGGGCGTCAAGAACTACATGCCGCGCCGACCCCGCGAGCCCCTGGTGGAGGAATCCACCAGCATCACCACCCCGGGCGCGCAGGCGCTGGTGCTGGATCCGCTGGACTGGCCGCTGCTTGAGGGCCGGCGCGTGCTGCTGGTGGACGACGTGATCGCCACCGGCGGCACCGCGCGCGCCACCTGCCGGCTGCTGGAGCGCGCGGGCGCCCGCGTCACCGCGGCCGCGACCGTGCTGTTGAAGGGGCCCGAGCCCGACCTGCCCCGGCTCGTGGTCCTGGCGCGGCCGCTGCTATGAGGGGCAGTCATCCTCGACAAGGAGATTCACGATGGGTCAGATGATCAACCTCACCGCTGAGGACGGCCACCGCCTCTTCGCCTACCGCGCTGCCCCGAGCGGGACCCCCAAGGGCGGACTCGTGGTCGTCCAGGAGATCTTCGGCGTCAATCACCACATCCAGAGCGTGTGCGACCGCTTCGCCGCCGACGGCTACGTCGCGCTGGCCCCGGCGATCTTCGATCGCGTGGAGCCGGGCATCACGCTCGGCTACACCGCCGACGACATCGAGCGCGGGCGCTCGATCCGGGGCAAGGTCGACATCGTCGACATGGTCCGCGACGTGCGGGCCGCGGTGGCGGCGCTGAAGGCCGAGGGGCACTCGGTCGGCGTGGTGGGCTACTGCCTGGGCGGAACGCTCGCGTGGCTGGCCTGCACGCGCATCGACGGGGTGAAGGCCGCGGTGGGCTACTACGGGGGCGGGATCGCGGAGACCGCGAGCGAGACGCCGCGCTGTCCGGTGCTGCTGCACTTCGGGGAAACCGACCAGGCCATTCCGCCCGAGCACTGGGCCCGGATCCGGGCGGCGCATCCCGAGGTGCCGATTCACACCTACCCGGCCGGGCACGGCTTCAGCTGCGACGAGCGGGGCAGCTACCATGAGCCGAGCGCGGCGCTGGCCCGGCAGCGCACGCTCGGGTTCTTCGCGGCGCTGCTCTAGCGCGAGCGTGAGATCGGGACGAGGGTGGCTCGGCTACCCTCGTCCCAGCACGTTGCTGAAGGCCATCTCCACCTGCTCGCGCATCCAGGACCACTCCCACAGGACGTTCCCGCGGCATACCGCGCAGTAGGCGTGCTCGTCGGCGTGAACGCTCAGCAGGAGGGGCAACCCACAGGCGCCGCAGCATTCCCCCGCGAAGCCCGCCGCCGCCGCCCTGGCCTTCGGCAGGACCGCCTCGAGCTTGGTCCGCCGCTCCGCGGCGACCTCCTCGCCCCGCTCGTTCTCCACCCAGTCCCGCACGTTCAGCTCGCTGGGATCCCAGCGGACGGAGCCGTCCGCTGGATCCAGCAGAGGTTCGGCCGCGCGAGGATCGAGGTACTCGCGGATGCGGAGCGCGATGAACTGGAGCATCGGTTTGGCCTGGTAGATGACCTGGGCGTCGCGGTCGCTCTGGCCGAGGATCGCCCGGTCCAGGCGCTGGGCGAAGTGCTCCAGGAACGTGAACTTCGGTGGCGCGGCATCCTTCTTCTTCCGGCTTTCCTGGATCGCCGCCGAAACGGTCAACAGCCCGTCCCGAACCGACCGGAGCATCTCCGGGTCGCCTTTCCTCAACAGGCGTTTAGCGTCCTTGACCAGGTCCTCGCCGACGCCCATGAGGGTGGAGGCCTGAGCCGCGGTCAAATAGGGGGAGTTCCCCGCATTACCCCGCGGCCGCAGCTTGCACATCTCGGCGGCGACGATGGCGCGCTGCGAGGCGGTCAAGTGGCGCCGGTGGAAGTTCCGGCCCAGAACGAGCTGGGCCGCGGCACGGGGGTTGCCCTCGAAGCGGACGAGCCTGGGCTCGCGTCCGAGCTCCTGACAGGCTCGGTAGCGGTGGATGCCGTCGAGGATCTTGCCCTCGTAGAGGATGATGGGCTCGTGCTGCCCGTGCTCGCGGATGTCCTCCTTGAAGGCGGCGAACTCTGCTTCGCTCATCGACGGGAAGACGCTGGCCAGCTCGTGGGCTTCAAGCATCTCGACTCCTCCTCACCCGTGATCTGCCTTTCCACAGGATGGCACAGGGCAATTTTTCCAGGGCCTTGGACTATCATGCCCCCAGCCCCGGGAAAACCGAGAGGAGGACGCGGACATCGACCAGGGTATGGACCTCGGATGGCCAGGCTTCACCTGCGTGGTGCGCCCGGAGTGGATCGACTCCAACGGGCACATGAACATGGGCTACTACCTGGTGGTGTTCGACCTCGCCACCGACGAGTGGATGCAGTTCCTCGGGCTCGACGCGCCTCATCGCCGCGCGCATGAGGTGACGACGTTCTGCCTCGAAGCTCACGTGAGCTATCACCGCGAGGTGCGGGAGCGAGACCCGCTACGATTCGTGACCCGGCTGCTGGCCTATGACGCCAAGCGCATCCACTATGTGCACCAGATGTTTCACCGGGACGCGGGCTATCGCGTCGCCACCAACGAACTGATGTCGCTGCACGTGAGCCAGCAGACACGTCGCGGTGCCGCGATGGCGCCCGAGATCCTGGAGCGCCTCGGCCTTGTCCTGGCGGCGCATGAGCACCTGCCGCGCCCGGCCGAGGTGGGGCGGGTCATGGGGCTCGGGGCGCGGCCGACGACGCGGTAGCGGCGGCCCGGCCGGCCGTAGTATCGTCCAGGCCAGCCGCGACGCCAGTCCACTCACGACTCCCGAGGAGGCATCCATGACACGACGCCGTGCCGTGCTCCTGCTGGTCCGGACCACACTCCTCCTGCTGCTCTCGGTGGGTCTCGCCTGGCCGCGCGCTGCGCTGGCCGAGTGGGCCGTGTCGTCGAACGACAACAAGGTGATGCTCGACAACGGCGTCGTGAAAGTGCTCCCGAACCCGGCGCCCGACACCGCCACCATCATTGATCTGGCGGTCACGCCGCCGAAGGTGGTGGCTGAGATCCCGGTGCCCGGGAGCGTGGTGGGCCCGCCGATGAGCGTGGCGATCACCCCCGATCAGGGCCTCGCCTTGATCACGTCCTCGACGAAGGTGGATCCGGCCGACGCCACCAAGACTATTCCCGACAATCGTCTCTCGGTCGTGGACCTGCGGGCGACGCCGCCCGCGGTGATTGCGACGCTCGAGGCGGGCAAGGGCGCGGCGGGTGTCTCCGTCAACCGGCAGGGTAGCCTCGCGCTGGTGGCCAATCGCGCCGAGGGCACCGTCTCGGTGTTCACCATTCAGGGCAAGACGGTTGCACCCGCAGGGCTCGTGCGGCTCGGCGACGACAAGTCGGGACCGAGCCACGTGGTCTTCACCCCGGACGGCAAGACCGCGTTGGTGACCCGCGACGGCGACAGCATGGTCTCGATCCTGTCCGTCGACGGGACCAAGGTGGAGTACAGCAAGCGCGACCTGAGCGCGGGGCTCCGCCCCTACGGCATCGACGTCGCCGCCGACGGCTCGGTCGCGGTGGTGGCCAACATCGGGCGGGGGAACGGCGACAACGACACGGTCAGCGTGATCGATCTGCGAGCGAATCCGATCCGGGTGGTGGAAACCGTGACGGTGGGGCAGACGCCGGAGGGCATCATGCTCTCGCCGGACGGCAAGCTCTGCGCCGTGCAGGTGATGAACGGCAGCAACAAGCCGCGCGAGTCGCCGTTCTACAACGCCAACGGCAAGCTGCTGCTCTACCGGGTGGACGGAACGCGTCTCGTGCCGCTGGCCGCCGCCTGGATCGGACGATGGGCGCAGGGCATCGCCTTCTCGGCGGACAACCGGACGATCTTGGTGCAGAACATGGTGGAGCGGGAGATCCAGGTGCTGCGCTGGGACGGGACCACGCTGCAGGACACCGGTCAGCGGATCAAGACCAACGGCGGCCCCGCCGCCATTCGCACCCCCGGCCGCTGACGATCGGGGTCAGGTCTGGACCTGACCCCTCTTAGTGGGTGCTGGGGTTGCCGTTGACGAGGGAGGCGGCCTCGGGCCGGCGCGTGGTCCAGGGCGAGGTGGCGAGCAGCATGGCGGGCACGCGATCGCTGGCCATCGGCTTGGCGAAGTAGTAGCCCTGGCCGTTGTCGCAGCCGAGCGCGCGCAGCTCATCGATCTGGTCGGCGCTCTCGATCCCTTCGGCGGTCACCGACAGGTTCAGGCTCTTGGCCACCGTGATGACGGCCCGCACGATCGCGGTGTCCTCCACGTCGCGCCCGATGCCTTTCACGAAGGAGCGGTCGATCTTCAGATTGTCCACCGGGAACCGCTTGAGGTAGCCGAGCGAGGAGTACCCGGTGCCGAAGTCGTCGATCGCGAGCTGCACGCCGAGCGCCTTCAGGGCTTCGAGCTTGGCCAGGGTGGAAGCCGCGTCGTGCATGACCACCGTCTCGGTGATCTCGAGCCGGAGCGCGCTCGGGTCGAGGCGGGTCTCGCGGAGCACCGCGTCGATCTCCTCCACGAGGCCGGGCTGCTGGAGCTGACGCCCGGAAAGGTTCACGCTGATCCCAAGCCGGATCCCCGGCGCGGCGAGCTGCCATTGCCGCGTCTGCCGGGAGGCCTCGTGTAGGACCCAGCGTCCCAGCGGCACGATCAGCCCGGTTTCCTCGGAAAGCGCGATGAAGTCCCCCGGCATCAGCAGCCCGCGCTGCGGGTGGTTCCAGCGCACCAGCGCCTCCAGCTCGGTGATGCGCCCGGTGGGCAGCGCGACGACCGGCTGGTAGTGCAGCACGAACTCGCCCCGGGTCACCGCGTTGCGCAGGTCCAGCTCCAGGTCCATGCGTTCCTGGGCCGGCGCGTTCATGCTCTTGTCGAACACCTCGTAGCGCGCCTTGCCCTTGCCCTTGGCGTGGTACATGGCCAGATCCGCGTCGCGCAGGATGTCCTCGGGGGTCATCCGGCGGGAGGCGCTCATGGCGATGCCAATGCTCACCGTGATGACGACCTCGCGGCCCTCGACGGTGAAGGCCTGCTGCAGCTCCGTGGTGAGGCGATCGGCGACCGAGGTGGGCGCCTTGTCGTCCTTGACGTCCTCGAGCAGGATCGCGAACTCGTCGCCGCCGAGCCGCGCGATCGTGTCCTCCGGACGGAGGCACGCCGACAGCCGGTGGCTCACCCCGATCAGGAGCTGATCGCCGACGCCGTGGCCCATGCTGTCGTTGACCACCTTGAAGCGGTCGAGGTCGAGGAAGAGCACGGCCAGCCGCTCGCCCCGGCGCTCGGTGCGGGTGAGGGCGTGCTGGAGACGGTCCATGAACAGGGCCCGGTTCGGCAGGCTGGTCAGCGGATCGCGGAAGGCCTGGCGCGCGAGCTGATCGAGCCGGCGCGGGAACTGGTTGATCTCGTCGGTCTGCTGCTCGATGGTGGCCAGCATCTTGGCGAACGAGGTCATCAGGGTGCCGATCTCGTCCTTGCGGTTTGGGACCGCCGGGAGATCGGCGACCTTAGTGGCGGTGGCCAAGTTCGCGGCCCGCGAGATGGCGGAGGCCACGTCCCACACCACGAAGCCGCCGCCCGCCATGAGCAGGCCCGTGAAGATGAGCAGGGCCGGCATCGTGAAGGCCTCGGTGTACTGGCCGATCGGCCCCAGGATGTGGCGGACCGGGGCCTGGAACGCGTAGGTCAGGATCAGGAGCGGAATGACGGAGGCCAGGGTCAGGGCGAAGATGACCTTTTGCTTGACCCGCTGACCGGCGAAGGCGATCTCCCGATTCAGATCTTCAGAGCCCACGTGTCTCCTGTCTGGTGCTCGTAGTTCGAGCGGAGGGGTGTCAGATCGGCCCGCAATGGCCAAGCAACCGAGGTGCCAGCAATTGCGTGGATGAAAACCAAGAGATATTCGAAGGTTGTATTGGGCCGAGCCTCAATTGCCTCGACTCAGGTGTCAATTTTGCGTAATCCGGCTGACGGAGAGAAGGATCGCGGACATCCGAGCGGTCCCAGTACCAAACGCTTGACGACCATCTCCCGTCGAGAGGGTCGATCGCCCCGCACGTGTTATACTCCGCGGGGTTTGAAGTCACTCAGGGCGTCGCGGGGAGGGTGAGTGGTCGGCTATCTACCCGTCATCATCTATCTGGGGCTGATCGTCGCCTTCGCGGTGGTCTCGCTGGGGATGGCCAAGGTCCTGCGCCCGGCCCGGCCCTACGCCGCCAAGCTCGAGAACTACGAGTGCGGGGCCGAGCCGATCGGCGAGGCCTGGGTTCAGTTCCCGGTGGGTTTCTACCTGGTGGCGTTGGTGTTCATCGTCTTCGACGCCCTGGCGGTGTTCCTCTTCCCATGGGCCCTGGTCCTGCGTGGCTTCGGGATGTGGGCGATCGGCACGATGGGCCTCTTCCTCGGCATCCTCTCGCTGGGCTGGGTGTATGCCTATAAGGAGGGGATCCTCGAATGGAAATAAAGGCGCCGACTCCGCAGATTCCCCCCGCGGTCTGGACCGAGTTCAAGGACCTCCAGGAGTGGGAGAAGTACCGTCAGGAGCGACCGGACGGCGACAAGCACTCCGCCCTGTTCGAGAGCCTGACGGAAGGGATTCACCACTTCCCGGGCGGGTTCGTCGTCACCAGCGTGGCCGACGCGTTCCTCAACTGGGCGCGCAAGTCGTCGGTGTGGCCGGTGACCTTTGGGCTCGCGTGCTGCGCGATCGAGATGATGGCCACCTTCGCCTCGCGCTTCGACGTGGAGCGCCTGGGCATGGTCCCGTGGGCCTCGCCGCGTCACTCCGATCTCATGATCGTCTCGGGCACCGTCACCATCAAGATGGCGCCGATGCTCAAGCGGATCTACGACCAGATGCCCGATCCCAAGTGGGCGGTCTCGATGGGCTCCTGCGCCAACTCGGGCGGGCCCTTCCGCCACGGCTACCACGTGGTGAAGGGCGTGGATCGCGTGATCCCGGTGGACGTCTACGTGCCGGGCTGCCCGCCGCCACCCGAATCGCTGCTGAACGGGCTGCTCCTGCTGCAGGGGCAGATCGCGCACTTCCGCCAGACCGGAAAACGCGCCGCCCCTACCGAAAAAGTCGACTGAGCGCGTGACCCACGACCAGGCGCGGGCCGGGATCCAGGAGCGCTTCGGCGTGGCCGCCGAGGGCGACGGGGCCCTCCTCACCGTGTCGGTGCCGCCGGAGCGCTGGTCGGAGCTGGCCGGCTTCGCCAAGGGCACCCTCGGCTGCCTGTACTTCAATTTCCTCAGCGCGGTCGACTGGAAGGACAAGGGGCTCGAGGTGGTGGCCCGCCTGGAGAATCTCGACGTGGGGCTCGCCCTGATGCTGAAGACCCGGCTGGGCGCGGGCCAGACTTCGTGCGCGTCGCTCCAGCCGCTCTACGCCGGCGCGGAGTGGATGGAGCGCGAGTGCTACGACATGTTCGGGATCCGCTTCGAGGGGCATCCCGATCTCCGCCGCATCCTCTTGCCTCAGGACTGGGAAGGTCACCCGCTGCTGAAGTCGTACGCGGTGGACACGCCACACCCGCCGTACCGCTGACAAGGAGCGCGATCATGATCTACGAGCTGCGCACGTACACGCTCATGCCCGGAAAGCAGGGCGAATACCTCAAGCTCAACGGAGAGATCGGCCGGAAGATCCGCGGTGACAAGTACGGCAAGCTCGAGGGCTACTGGGCCACCGAGTTCGGGACGCTGAACCAGCTCGTGCACCTCTGGAGCTACGCCGACCTGAACGAGCGCGAACGCCTCCGGGCCGCGCTGGCCAAGGACGAGGCGTGGACCAAGGAGTACATCCCGAAGATCCGCCCGATGATGCTGGCCCAGGAAAACAAGATCCTCTCCGCGGTGGTGCCGATGACGCCGCCCGCCGATACCGGCAACGTGTACGAGCTGCGCTGGTACCGCGCCCACGTCGGGCGGCTCGGCGAGTGGCTCGGCCTGTTCAAGGGCATCCTGCCGTTCCGCGAGAAGTACACGCGCCGGGTGGGTGTTTGGCAGACGGAGGTGGCTCAGCTCAACGAGGTCGTGCACCTGTGGGTCTATCGCGATCTCAACGATCGGGCGGCGGCCCGCGCCAAGATGGCGTCGGAGCCGGAATGGCAGAGCTTCCTGGCCAAGTCTACGCCGCTGCTGGCCACCATGCAGGCGGTCGTCCTGATCCCGGCCGCCTTCTCGCCGCTTCGCTAGAACGGACCAGAGGCCGCGAAGGAATATCGGCGACGGCGATGGACCCCGAAGCGCGGAAAGTCATCGAGCTCGGCTACGGCGGCAGCGAGCGCCTCACCATGAACATGGGGCCGCAGCATCCGTCCGCGCACGGGGTCTTCCGCGCCATCCTCACGCTCGAGGGGGAAACCGTGGTGGCGGTGGACGCGGTGATCGGATACCTCCACCGCTGCCACGAGAAGCTCGGCGAGTCGCTGACCTACACCCAGTACCCGTCGATCGCCTCGAAGACCGACTACGTGGCGGCCATGACCAGCGAGCTGGCGTACGTGCGCGCCGCCGAGATGGTCGGCAAGGTCGAGGTGCCGAAGCGCGCCCAGTACCTCCGGGTCATCGTGGCCGAGCTACAGCGCGTCGCCTCGCACTGCCTGTGGCTCGGCACCTGGTGCCTCGACATGGGTGGGGCCCTGGGCGGCGGCGCCACCGTGTTTCTCTACTGCATCCGCGAGCGAGAGTGGGTGCTCGACCTGTTCGAGGCGCTGGTGGGCGCGCGCCTGCTCTACGGCTTCCACCAGGTGGGCGGCACCCGGTACGACATCCCGGGGGGCTGGGCCCAGAAGTGCCGCGAGACCATCACGCTCGTCGAGAAGCGCTTGAACGAGTACGAGGACATGCTGGAGAGCAACGCGTTCTTCCTCGCGCGCACCCAGGGGGTGGGCGGGATCTCGCGCGAGCTGGCCCAGACGGTGGGCGTCTCGGGTCCCCTCATCCGCGGGTCGGGCGTGAGCTACGACATCCGCCGGCTCGAGCCCTACTCGTCCTACGAGGAGTTCGACTTCAAGGTACCGGTGGAGACCGCGGGGGACTGCTACGCCCGCTACCGGGTGCGTATGGTCGAGTTCCGCGAGTCGATCAACATCGTCCGCCAGGCCCTCGACGGCCTGCCGGAGGGGCCGGTCTCCTCGCGCCCCGGCGTGAAGTCGGTGGGCCAGGTGCGCATCGCCAAGGGGGAGGGCTACGCCCGCGTGGAAGGGCCCCGCGGCGAAGTGGGCTGCTACCTCATCTCCGACGGCGGCGCCAAGCCCTACCGCATGAAGTGGCGCGGGGCCTCGTTCTCGAACCTCTCGGTGCTCCCCCACATCCTGATCGGTTGCCGGGTCGCCGACGTGGTCGCGATCATGGGCTCGGTGGATCCGGTGTTCGGCGAGGTCGACCGGTAGCATGCCGACTCTGCCTCCACTCGCGGTCGAGGCGATCTACGGCTTCATCGTCGCGTTCATCGTGCTGAACGTCATCATCGGCATGGTGACCTACGTGACCCTGCTCGAGCGGAAGTTCGCCGCGCGCATGCAGTCGCGCATCGGGCCGTATCGGGTGGGCCCGCACGGGCTGCTCCAGCCGATCGCGGACGCGCTCAAGCTCATGATGAAGGAAGACGTGGTGCCCCGGCAGGCCGACCGGTCGGTCTACAACCTGGCCCCGATCGTCTTCCTCGTGCCGTGCATGCTGATCTTCGCGACCCTGCCGTTCGCGCCCGGCCTCGGGGTCGCGGACCTGAACATCGGCGTCCTCTTCTTCCTCGCGGTGTCGGCCATGGAGATCGTCGGGCTCTTCATGGGCGGCTGGGGCTCGAACAACAAGTACGCGCTGCTCTCCGCGATGCGGGCGGTCAACCAGATCATCTCCTACGACCTGCCCTTCATCTTCGTTGCGTTGATCCCGGTGGTGCTCGCGGGCTCGCTGCGCCTCTCCGACATCGCGGCGGCTCAGGCCGGGCTGCCGTACGTGTTCTGGTTCCCGCTGGGCACGCTGGCGTTCCTGGCCTACATCGTGGCGACCCTGGCCGCGGAGAACCGCGTGCCCTTCGACATCCTGGAGGCCGAGTCGGAGCTGATCGCGGGCTTCCGCGTCGAGTACTCGGGCATGAAGTTCGCGCTGATCCAGCTCGGCGAGTACGCGCACATCATCGGGACGTCGTACCTGGGCGCGCTCCTCTTCCTGGGCGGGTGGTCCGGTCCGTGGTCGGACGTTTCGCCGTGGTGGGGTGCGCTCTGGTTCCTGCTCAAGGCGATGTTCGTCTTTCTCCTCGTGACCTGGATCCGCTGGAGCTTCGTCCGGATCCGGGCGGATCAGATCCTCGCGATCTCGTGGAAGCTGATGCTGCCCGCCAGCCTGCTGCTCCTGATGACGACCGCGGTGGTGGTGGCGCTTCGGAGCACCGGCAATGGCTAGGCGACTCGGGGAGAGCTTCTGGGGCGACCTCTGGGGCCTGTGCCGCGCGGTGGCGCGCGCGATGAAGGTCACGCTGATCAACCTGATCCGCCGGCCGATCACGGTGCACTACCCGGACAAGATCCGCGTCTACCCGGACCGCTACCGCGGGCTGCTCGCGCTGACCTACGACAAGGAGACCGGCGAGGAGAACTGCATCGGGTGTCGGCTCTGCGAGTACATCTGCCCTCCGCAGGTCATCAAGGTGGAGATGCTGAAGGCGGAGAAGCGTAATTTCGCCAAGGTCTTCACGCTGGAGCTGTACGCCTGCGAGTTCTGCGAGCTGTGCGTGCAGGTCTGCCCAACCGACGCGATCATCATGATGAAGTCGTTCGACATGTCCACGTCGGACCGGCGCGAGATGCTGCTCGACAAGGACCGGCTTCATCAGATCGGGCTCCAGTTCGAGCCCTCCTGGGCCACCGGCAACCTGCTGCGCGACATGCAGACGCCGCCCAAGGCCGCCGCCAAGACCGGAGGCGGCGCCGAGTGAGCCTCGAGTCGATCGCATTCTGGGGGCTGGCGGTCGTGCTGCTCGCCGGGGCCCTCGCGGTGGTGCTCACCCGCAATCTCTTCCACTCGGTGCTCTATCTGGCCCTCGTGCTCACCGCGACCGCTGGTCTCTTCCTGTCGCTGGACGCCGAGTTCCTGGCCGCGATCCAGCTCCTGCTCTACGCGGGCGGCGTGGTCACGATCGCGGTCTTCGCCATCGTGGTCACGGAGCGCCTGGTCGGCGACCGCATCACCCAGACCAGCCGCCAGATCTTCACCGGCTTCGTCATCTCGGGCGCGCTGCTGGTCGCGTTGCTGGTGGTCTTCCGGCGGGCCCCCCTCACGATTTCGCGGCCCGCGGTCACCGGCGACCTCACCCGCGCCATCGGCCAGAGCCTGCTCACCACCTACGTGCTGCCGTTCGAGCTGCTGGGGGTGCTGTTCCTGGCCGCCTTGCTCGGCGCGCTCTACTTCGCGCGCCCGGACGACTGAGCGCGATGACGCTCCAGGCCTACCTCACGATCGCCGCGCTGCTGTTCTGCATCGGCCTCTTCGGCGTGATCACCCGGCGGAATACCATCGGCATCCTGCTCGGCATCGAGCTGATGCTGAACGCGGTCAACATCAACCTGGTGGCCTTCGCCCGCTACCTGGCCGACGTCTCCGGGATGGTCTTCACCGTGTTCACGATCTGCATCACGGTGGCGGAGGTGGCGCTGGGGCTCGCGCTCGTGATCCTGATCTTCCGCATCCGTCGCACCGCGGTGGCGGACCACCTGGACCTGCTCAGGGGATAGCCCGCGACTCATGGCCGCCTCCGGAATCTTCGCGCTCTGGGCCTGGCTGGCACCCGCGCTCGCGTTCCTCCTGCTGAGCCTGATCGTGCCGCTGCGCCGCTCCGGCCGGCCGGCCGCGTGGCTCTCCATCGTGCTCGCGGGCGGCGCGCTGGTCTCCGCGGTCGCCGCCTGGTACGCCACCGTGCCGGGCATGGCGCGCCGGATGCTGTGGGAGTGGATCCCGGTGGAGGACGGCGTGCTCACCTCGGTGGGCATCCTGGCCGACACCGACGCCACCCGGATGCTGATCCTGGTGGCGCTCGTCTCGTTCCTGGTTCAGGTCTATTCGCTCGGCTATCTCGCGGACGAGCCCCCGCCGTCACTCGGCCGCTACTACACCTACCAGTCGCTCTTCGCCTTCTCGATGATGGGGCTGGTGCTGGCGCCCAACTTCGTCCAGCTCTTCATCTGCTGGGAGCTGGTGGGCCTCTGCTCCTACCTCCTCATCGGCTACTGGTACCCGCGACCGGAGGCGGCGCGCGCGGCGGTCAAGGCGTTCTGGGTTACCAAGGCCGGCGACGTCGCCTTCCTGGTCGGCATCGTGATGCTGTGGAGCCGCACCGGCACCTTCGACTTCTCCGAGCTGTTCGAGATGGCGAAGGGAGGCAGCGACATCCTCGCCGGGCTCGGCCTGGTCACCTTCTGTATCTACCTCGGAGCCGCCGGCAAGTCGGCCCAGTTCCCGTTCCACGTCTGGCTGCCGGATGCGATGGAAGGTCCCACGCCGGTCTCCGCCTTGATCCACGCGGCGACCATGGTGACCGCGGGTGTATACCTGCTCTTCCGCACCTCGTTCCTTTTCGAGCAGACACCGGAGGTGCTGGCCGCGGTGGGCTGGATCGGCGCCTTCACCGCGCTGCTCGCGGCCACGCTGGCCTGCGTGCAGACCGACATCAAGCGGGTGCTGGCCTACTCCACCGTCTCCCAGCTCGGCTACATGATGGCGGCCATCGGCGCCGGCTTCTCGAGCGTGGGCTTCCTGCATCTGCTCACCCACGGGGTGTTCAAGGCCCTGCTCTTCCTGGCCGCGGGCGCGGTGATCCACGCGGTCGGCACCAACGACATCTTCGCGATGGGCGGGCTCGCCCGGCGCATGCCGCAGACCTTCGTCGTGTTCCTGATCGGCACGCTCTCGCTGGCGGGCATCCCCTTCTTCGCCGGGTTCGTCTCCAAGGAGGAGATCCTGGGCGCGACCTGGGTCGGCGGGCTCACCGTGCCGTTCGCGATGCTGGTCCTGGCCGCGCTGCTCACCGCGTTCTACATGTTCCGGGTGGTGTTCATCACGTTCCTCGGCCGGCCCGCCTTGGCGGGCGCGCCGGGCGACCACGGGGCGGCGGCCGGCCACGGTGACGGTCACGCCCACGACGCCCCCGCGATCATGTCGCTGCCGCTCTGGATCCTCGCCGCGCTCGCGATGGTCATCGGCGTCGGCTTCGCGGTCTGGCATCCGGAAGCGGAGTTCGAGGCGCCGCACTGGCTCACCCCGCTGGCGGTGGGCGCGGCCCTGGCCGGTGTCGTCCTGGCGTGGCTCGTCTACGGGCTGCGGGTCATCAGCGCCGACTGGGTGTTCGCGCGCTTCTCCGTGATCGGCGAGGCGGCGCTCGAGCGCTTCTGGCTCGACGATCTGTTCGCGTTGATCTATCGCCGCGGCATCCTCGGCTTCTCGCGCATCGTCGGCTGGGTGGACCGCTACATCGTGGACGGCGTCGTGAACGTGCTGAGCGCGTGGACCCTGATCGCGGGCGACCGGCTTCGCCGCATCCAGTCCGGCCAGGCCCAGGACTACGTCTACGGCATCGCGCTCGGTGTCCTCCTGCTGATGGTCTGGATGCGGTGGCCCCGATGAGCATGAGCAGCTTCCCGGTGCTCTCGGTCATCACGTGGTCGCCCTTCGTGGGCGCACTGCTGATCATGTTCCTCGCCAGGCGGCATGCGCTCCTCGTCCGGTGGCTCGCGGTGGCCTCCACCGCGGTGCCGCTGGTCCTCTCGATCCTCATCTATATCGCCTACGACCGCGAGGCGGCGGGGTTCCAGTTCTTCGAGGACTTCCCACTGGTGCCCGCGCTGGGCATCAACTATCAGCTCGGCGTCGACGGCATGAGCCTGCTCATGGTGCTGCTCACCTCGGTCATCATCTTCGCGGGGACGTGGGCCTCGTGGACGGTCAAGGTGCGTGGCCAGGAGTTCTACGCCCTGCTGCTGGTCCTGGTGACCGGGGTCTATGGGGTCTTCGTCTCCCTCGATCTCTTCGTGCTCTTCCTGTTCTACGAGATCGCGGTGCTGCCGATGTACCTGCTGATCGGCATCTGGGGCTCGAGCGGCGAGGTGCGGCCCCAGGGCATCTTCGGCTGGGCCTTCCGGCGGACCGGCGTCGGCACCAAGGAATACGCCGCGATGAAGTTGACCCTGTACCTGCTCTTCGGGTCCGCGTTCATCCTGGTGGGCATCCTCGCCCTCTACGTGGCGGGCGACTCGTCGTCGTTCTCGTTCCTCGAGATGGAGCTGACCCAGTTCGACCCTCGACTGCAGTCCTGGGTGTTCCTCGCCTTCTACGTGGGCTTCGGCATCCTGGCCGGCATCTGGCCGCTTCACACCTGGTCGCCCGACGGCCACGCCTCCGCCCCCACCGCGGTCTCGATGCTCCACGCGGGCGTCCTGATGAAGCTCGGGGCCTACGGGGTGATCCGCCTCGGGATGGGCCTGCTGCCCGACGGCACGCTCGAGTGGTCGTGGCTGGTCGGCGTGATCGCGTGCATCAACATCGTCTACGGCGCGCTGAGCGCGATGGCCCAGACCGACCTCAAGTACGTGATCGCCTACTCGTCCGTCTCGCACATGGGCGTGGTCATGCTCGGCGCCGCGACCCTCACCGAGGTCGGCCTCAACGGCTCCGTGTACCAGATGTTCGCCCACGGGGTCATGACCGGCCTCTTCTTCGCCCTGGTCGGCCTGGTCTACGAGAAGGCTCACTCGCGCGAGATCTTCAAGATGGGCGGCTTCGGCCGCATGATGCCGGGCATCGCGACCGCCTTCACCATCGCGGGCCTGTCTTCCCTGGGGCTGCCCGCCACCGCGGGGTTCGTGGCCGAGTTCCTCACCTTCCTGGGCGCCTGGCAGTCGTCGCACGCCTGGTGGCTCTTCCCGGCGGTGATCGGAGCGTACCTCACCGCGATCTACGTGCTGCGCGTCACCAAGCAGATCTTCTGGGGCCCGCCGTCGTCCGACCCGCACTTCCAGAACCTGCCCGACGCGCGCGGGCCCGAGTGGGCCGCCCTGTGGATCCTCGTGGCGGTGATCGTGCTCTTCGGGGTCTGGCCGTCGCTGGGGTTGGCCCCGGTGGACACCGCCACCATGCCGCTGCTCAACCGCCTGTGGGTACTGCAGTGAGCGGCCTGGACGCGGGCAGCCCCCTGGTGCTCGAGGTCGGTCTCGGCCTCCTGATGTTGATCGTGTTCCTGGTGGGCCTCTTCATGCCCTCGGAGGACAAGCGGCGGGTGGGCGTCCTGGCCGCGGTCGGCCTCGTGGTCCTCTGCGCGCTCTCCTGGCGCGCCGAGGCGGGCGGCGAGCTGTTCCACGGCACGTTCGTGCAAGACGAGCTCGCGCTGTTCGCCAAGCGCCTCTTCCTGCTCGCCACGCTGATCGGCGTCCTCGCCTCGCTGCCGCTGCGGGCGGTGACCTTCGCCCGCCGGGCCACCGAGTACTACGTGGCCATCCTGGCCTCGCTGCTCGGCATGCTGGTGCTGGGCTCGGCGCGCGATCTGCTGCTGCTCTTCGTGGCTTTCGAGCTGATGTCGATCCCCCTCTACTACCTGGCCGGCTTCCTCAAGCGCGAGCCGGAGGCGGTCGAGGCGGCGCTCAAGTTCTTCCTGATCGGTACGGTATCCTCCGCGGTGCTGGTGTACGGGCTCTCGTTCATGTACGGGATGGCGGGCACCACCGACGTGCGCGGGGTGGCGCGCGCCCTGGCCGCCGGGCATCCGATGATGCTGCTCGGGATGCTGCTGGCCCTGGCCGGCCTCGGGTTCAAGATCGCCGCGTTTCCGTTCCACATGTGGGTGCCCGATACCTACGAAGCGGCGAGCACACCGTTCGTGGCGTGGCTGTCGGTGGCGCCCAAGGCGGCGGGCTTCGTGGTGATCTTCCGGCTCTATCTGGAAGGCATGGGCGATCGCGTGCTCTTCTGGGTGCCGGCCGCCGCGGGACTCGCCACCGTCACCATCATCGGCGGCAACCTGATGGCGCTCCCCCAGCGGAACGTCAAGCGGCTGCTCGCCTATTCCGGCGTGGCGCACATCGGCTACATGCTGGTGGGCTTCGCCGCCGTCTCCGCCGACGGCGTCGCGATGATGCTCTTCTACCTGGTGGCCTACCTGTTCGGGAACATGGGCGCCTTCCTCGTGGTGGAGGCCGTCTCCCAGGCCGAGGGCTCGGAGGCGGTCAGCGCCTATCGCGGCCTCGCCCAGCGATCGCCGGTGCTGGCGCTGTCGATGCTGCTGTTCCTGCTCTCGCTGGGCGGCATCCCGTTCGTGGCCGGCTTCTGGGCCAAGCTCTACGTGTTCTGGGCCGCCGCCGAGCAGGGACTCTACTGGCTGGTGCTGGTGGGCGCGCTGCTGACGGTGGTGGCGCTCTTCTACTACCTGCTCATCGCGCGCAGCATGTACATCGACGCGCCCGAGCGGCGCGATCCGATCCCGGTCGCTCCGCTGCTCTCGTTCTGCATCTTCCTCTGCGTGCTCGGCGTGGTGCTCATCGGCGTGTTCCCGCGGCCGCTGGTCGGCGCCGCGCTTCGCGCCGCCGCCCCGCTCTTCTAGCGGCCGTCCGGCTCGAGCTTCACAGGTAGCTGTCCAGATAGCTCGCGTCACTCCAGTCCACGAGCCCGACGCTCTCCGGGCTCCGGCCCGCGAAGGCCGCGCGCGGGGCGAGGCCCACCAGCTCCCCCCGCCGCACGCCCACGCCTCGCTTCGCCGCCTCCGTCCGCACCGCGTCGAAGGCGCGCGGCAGCGGCGTCACGCGATAGTCCAGCAGGTTCATGGCCACCTGCGCGATGCCCCGCCGCTCCAGCAGCCCGCCCATGGCCTGGAGCGCCGGCAGCCCGCCAGCCGACTCGCGCACCGCCCGGGCAATGACGCGGGCGGCGGCCGGGTCGTCGGTGTCGAGCCAGACGTTGTAGGCCACCAGGATCTCCCGGGCGCCCACCAGCAAAGCGCCGAGGCGCGGCTCGAAGCGCGCCGGCCCGAAGTCCGGGCGCCAGGAGGGATCGGCCAGCCGCGTCGGTAGCCCCTCGTACTGGCCGGCCCGGACGGCGAGGAGCGAGCGCCGCTCCGGCGCGCTGGCCGCCGCCCCGTACAGATACACCGGGAGCTGGTGGTCGACGGCCAGCCGCTCCGCGACGGTTCGCGCCACGCCGACCGCATCGGTCATGGTCAGGTCGCGCAGCGGGACGAACGGGAGGACGTCGAGCGCGCCCAGCCGCGGGTGAATGCCCTGATGGGCGCGCATGTCGACGGTCTCGAACACCGCGCGCGCGAGCGCCAGCGCGGCTGCCTGCACCGGCCGCGGCGGGCCGAGGAACGTGAGCACGGAGCGGTGGTGATCCGGGTCCATGTGGACCGAGGCGAGGCGCACGTCGCGCACCTGGGTGACGGCGTGGGCCAGCCGGTCCACCACCGCGCGGCTCCGCCCCTCGCTGACGTTCGGGACACACTCGAGCAAGGGGGTAGACACGAGCCCATCATAGCGAATTTACTGCGTTATACTACGGGGGCCATGCCCGCCCTGCCGGTCGGAAAGCTCCCGCCGCAGCTGCTCGCCCGCTTGCTCGGACGCAATCTGCCGAGTGATCCGCGCGTGATCGTGGGTCCGCGCGTGGGTGAGGACGCGGCGGTGCTCGACATGGGCGACCGCTATCTGGTGGCGACCGCCGATCCCATCACGTTCGCCACCGACGAGGCCGGCTGGTACGCGCTGCACGTCAACGCCAACGATCTGGCAGTGCGGGGCGCGCGCCCGCTCTGGTTCCTGGCCACCGTGCTGCTGCCGGAGGGCGGCGCCACGGAGACCTCGGTCGAGCGCCTCTTCGCCGAGATCGGCGAAGGCTGCGCCGAGCTGGGGGTGGCCCTGATCGGCGGCCACACCGAGGTGACGGCGGGGCTGCCGCGGCCGATCGTCTCGGGCTGCATGCTCGGCGAGGTCGCGAAGGACCGGCTGGTGACGACGGGCGGCGCGCAGCCGGGCGACGCGCTGCTGCTGACCAAGGGCGTGCCGCTCGAGGGCGCGGCGATCATCGCCCGCGAGTGTGCGGCGGAGGCGGAGCGTCGCGGGGTGGCGGCCGACGTGGTGAAGCGCGCGCGCGATTTTCTGCGCCGACCGGGCATCAGCGTGGTGCCGGAGGCGCGCCTGGCTTGTGATGCCGGCCGCGTGCACGCCATGCACGACCCGACGGAGGGCGGCCTGGCCACCGCGTGCTGGGAGCTGGCCCAGGCGGGCGACGTGGGGCTACGGGTCGACCGGGAGCGCATCCCGGTACTCCCGGAGGGGCGCGTGCTGTGCGAGGCCTTCGGCCTCGACCCGCTCGGCACCATCGCCTCGGGCGCGCTCCTCCTGGCAGTGGCGGCCGACGACGCCGCGCGCGTGGCCGCGGCCTGCCGCGGGGCCGGGATCGACTGCGCGGAGATCGGGCGCGTGACCGAGGCCTCGAAGGGCGTGAGCCTGGCGACGGCCGGGCACGCGCGCCCCATGCCAACCTTTCATCAAGACGAGATCACTCGAATCTTCTCGGAGGGCTAGGATGCCCCAGATCGGCTACGCGCATCGCCAGGCGCCCATGGGCCGGCGTGGAATGGTCGCCGCCTGTCACCCGCTGGCCTCGCTGGCCGGCGTGGACGTGCTGCGGTCCGGCGGCAACGTCGTGGATGCGGCCATTGCGACCAACGCCGTGCTCGCGGTCACCCAGCCGAATTTCTGCGGCGTGGGAGGCGATCTCTTCTGCCTCTACTACGAGGCGGCCACCCGACGGGTGCACTTTCTGAACGGCGCGGGCCGCTCGGGCTCCCGGGCCACGCTCGACGAGCTGGGCCGGCGCGGACTCACTGCGGTTCCGAACACCGGCCCGGGCTCGGTCTCGGTCCCCGGCGTGACGCGCGCCTGGCGCATGCTGCTCGATCGCTTCGGCTCCCAGCCACTCGCGAGCCTGCTCGAGCCCGCCATCCACTACTCGGGCGAGGGTTTCCCGATCACCGACGTGGTCGCCCAGGCCATTCGCGAGAAGGCTCCCGTTGCCGCCGACCCGGAATGGCACCGGGTCTTCGTCCCGCACGGCCGGCTCCCCAAGACGGGTGACTGCTTCCGACAGGCCGATCTCGCGCGCACGCTCACCGAGCTGGGCGGCGAGCCCGAGCTGTTCTACAAGGGGCGCGTGGCGCGCTCGATCGCCGAGCGGATGAGCGCGAATGGTTTTCTGACCGCGGAGGACCTGGCCGCTTACGAGGGCGAGTGGGGCGAGCCGATCTCGTCCACCTATCGCGGCTACCTGGTCTACGAGACGCCACCGCCCACCCAGGGGCTGGCCACGCTGCTCACGCTGAACCTGCTCGAAGGATTCGATCTCACGCGTCTCGAGCCGCAGTCGCCCGAGCACCTGCACCTGCTCATCGAGATGACCAAGCTGGCCTACGCGGACCGCAATCGCTACGTGGCCGATCCGGCCCACGAGCGCGTGCCGGTGGAGACCTTGATCGGCAAGCCCTATGCCGAGCGCCGGCGCCGCTTCTTCGATCCCGAGAAGGCGCAGTGGCCCCAGTGGGGCGAGATCGACGGCGATACCACCGGCTTCGTGGTCGCCGACGCGAAGGGCAACATCATGAGCGTCATCCAGAGCCTCTACAAGTCGTTCGGGTCGGTGGTGGTGGCGCCGGGGACGGGCGTGGTCCTGCAGAACCGCGGCGCCTACTTCAACACCGATCCCGCGCACCCCAACTGCTTCGCCCCGCGCAAGCGGCCATTCCACACCCTGATCGCCTGCGTGGTCACGCGCGGCGATGAGCCGGTGCTGGGCTACTCGAACATGGGCGGCGACGGGCAGGCGATGTTCCACACCCAGTCGCTGACCAACGCGCTCGACTACGGCATGGAGATCCAGGAGGCCATCGAGCGGCCACGGTTCGTGGCCGGCCCCATCGACCTGGGCGACGTGGCCGATCAGGTGCGCATCGAGAGCCGGGTGCCCGTGGCCACGCGCGAGGCGCTGGCCCGCAAGGGCCACAACGTCACGCCGGTCTCGGACTTCTTCATGCGGATGGGCCACGCGCACGGCATCACGATCACCGATGGCACGCTGCGCGGCGGGGCGGATCCCCGCGGCGACGGCGCCGCGATCGGCTTCTGATGCTGGCGCGGCGCCCGCGGCGCCGAAGCGCTAGCGCGGCAGCCGTGACCGCGGCTCACACTGCCCCGACCGCGCTCGCGACGATGGTCGACCATCTCATGGCGCTCGACCCCGGCGCGCGCGGCATCGCCGCGTTCTTCGTGCCCGGCGGCGCCACCGCCGCGGCGCAGGCTCTGCGCAAGAGCCGGCGGGTGCTGCTGACCACCGGCTTCGCGGTGGGCCCGGGCCTTCCCGAGACCGACGGACCTCCGGGCACCGCCTGCCTCGGCCGAGCGCTGCGCGCGCTGGGCGCGGACGTGACCTATGTCACCGACGCGGTCGCGGTGCCGCCGCTGCAGGCCGCGCTCAAGGTCCTGGGCGAGCCCGCCGGGGTGGAGACCTTCCACGTGGCGCATGGCGCCGCCGGTGACGCGCCCGAGACGGCGCGCCGGATCCTGTCCGAGCACCGCCCCACCCACCTGATCGCCATCGAGCGGCCCGGCCGCGCGCGCGACGGACACTACCGCAGTGCCCGCGGCCGCTCGCTCACCGAGTGGAACGGCCCGCTCGACGAGCTGTTCCTTGTCGCGCCGGCGCGCGTGGTAACGATCGGCGTGGGCGACGGCGGCAACGAGATCGGCATGGGCGCCGTGCGGGCTCGCGTGGCGCGGGCCGGCGGCGTCTTTCCCCGGATCGCATCGGTGGTGGCCGTGAAGCACCTGGTCGTCGCCGGGGTGTCCAACTGGGGCGCCTACGGCATCGTGGCCGAGCTGGGTCGGCTGACGGGCCGGCAGCTGCTGCACACGGTGGAGGAGGAGCAGGCCATGGTGCAGGCCTGCGTGGACGCGGGCGCGGTAGACGGGCTCACCCATCGGAGCGAGCCCACCGTCGACGGCTTGCCTTTGCCCGTCCATATCGGCATGCTTGAGCTGCTTCGAGTGCTGGAATCACCTCGTCATCCCGGAGGCCCGAGCAAATGAGTGCTGCCCAGCAGAGCGTGATCGAGACCTACAAGGCCATGCACCCCAAGTCGGCCGCGCTCTACGAGCGCGCCCGCGGCGTCATCCCCGGCGGCGTCACGCACGACGGCCGGCACATGAAGCCGTTCCCGGTCTACGTGGAGCGGGCCCTGGGATCGCATAAGTGGGACGTGGACGGCCACGAGTACATCGACTACTGGATGGGCCACGGTGCGCTCTTCCTGGGGCACTGCCACCCCACGGTGGTGAAGGCCATCCAGGAGCAGGCCGCGCGCGGCACCCACTTCGGGGCGAGCCACGAGCTGGAGGTGCGGTGGGCGGAGCTGATCACCAAGCTGATCCCGTCGGCGCAGATGGTGCGCTTCGCGATGTCGGGTACCGAGGCCACCCATCTCGCGCTGCGCATCGCGCGCGCCTTCACCGGTCGCAACAAGGTGGTGAAGTTCCAGGGCCACTTCCACGGCTGGCACGACGGCGTGGTCGCCGCGGTGAACCCGCCCTACGACGTGCCGATGTCGGCCGGCGTGCCGACCTCGGTGCTCGATCAGCTGCTGGTGTGCCCGCCCAACGACATCAAGGCGGTGGAGACGATGCTCGAGCGCGGCGACGTGGCCGCGGTGATCCTGGAGCCGGCGGGCGGTCAGTCCGGGACCACGCCCACGATCCCGGGCTATCTCCAGGAGCTGCGTAGCATCACCACACGGCACAACGTGGTGCTGATCTTCGACGAGGTGATCACCGGGTTCCGCTATTCCCCGGGTGGGGCGCAGGCCTACTTCGGCGTGACCCCGGACATGACCACGCTGGCCAAGATCGTGGCCGGTGGCCTGCCCGGCGCTGCCGTGGTCGGCAAGAAGGAGCTGCTCTCGATGATGGCCCACCGCGGCGACCCGGTCTTCGATCGGAGCCAGCGCGTGGCCCAGAACGGCACGTTCAACTCCAATCCGGTCTGCGCCGCCGCCGCCATCGCGACGCTCGAGCTGGTCGCCGACGGCTCGCTCCACGCCCGCGCCAACAAGGCGGGCGACGAGCTACGCTCGGGCTTGTCCGACGCGATGAAGCGCTCGGGTGTCCCCGGTACGTGTTTCGGCGAGGCGTCGATCTTCCACGTCTCGTTCGAGGGCAAGCCGGGTCTGGCCGGATTCGATCGCCCGCGCCGCGGCGATCTCTATCACCTTTTGCGCTGTGCCCTGCTCAACAACGGCGTGGATTGCGCCAGCCACCACGGCTGGATCTCCGCCGTCCACACCGACGCCGACATCGAGCGCACCATCGCCGCCCACGAGAAGGCGTTCCGGGAGATGGCCGCCGACGGCGTGTTCAAAGGCATGTAGCCGGCCGGCATGGACGAGGTGCAGCGCCGGGCCAAGCTCCAGGAGCTCTACGACCTCGCCCAGGGCTCGGACGAGTTCGACGGCGGCGTCACCTGGGAGCCCGATACCGAGGCGCTCGTGGTCGGCAACTGGGCGTTCTTCGCAATCGACGAGATCGGCGACCTCGCGCTCTCGTTCCACCTGGACTCGCATCCCGTCGCGGTCGCCAAGCTGACCCGCTTCCTGGTCCAGCACGACGTCCCCTTCGTGCTCCACGAGGCCTTCACGGTGGACGACGATGACCACATCGTGTTCGAGTCCGACGTCGGCGCCGACTTCGAGGACAAGAAGGAGTAGGCGCCTCTATCCTCTTCTGGTATCCTCGGTAGCTCGTGGTGGGCTGGTAGCTCAGTTGGTAGAGCACAGGACTGAAAATCCTGGTGTCGGCGGTTCAATCCCGTCCCAGCCCACCATTGATTTCTCGTCATTTCGAAGACTTACACGCCTTCAAGTTTCAGCACTAGCCTGCTAGCCCGATTCACTTAGCTAGAACTTGCCTTTTCCCCTGGTGGGCGCCCGCTTTTTAGAGAGCCCTGCGTGGCCCACGCCTCCGCATTTACTCGATCCACCAGATATGCGACCGCTGAGGGATTCGCATACGGTGACGCA